>DASSZN010000061.1:0-11117 GCA_035702805.1 Thermomicrobiaceae bacterium
CGCGATGGCGCGACCGATGCCGCGCCCGCCGCCGGTCACGATGGCGCGCGTCCCGTCCAGGCGTCCCATCCGCTCGCCTCCCTCAGCCCTCGACCGGCCGCAGCTGGACTCGCCCGGCGCTGCTGCCGCCGTCGACCACCAGGCTGGTGCCGGTGACGAAGCCGGCCAGCGACGAGGCCAGCAGCACCACCGCGTTGGCGATGTCCTCCGGCGCGCCCAGCCGCAGCGGGATGCCTGCCCGCGACGCCTGGCGGTAGGACTCGGACAGCGCCGCGCCTCCCTCCGGCACGTCGATGAAGCCGGGCAGGACGGCGTTGACCCGGATGCCGTGCGGGGCGAGCTCGAGCGCCATCCCGCGCGTCAGCGCCACCACCCCCGCCTTCGAGGCGGAGTAGTGCGACCAGCCCCAGATGGCGTGGTTGGCGGCGCCGGAGCTGAGGGTGACCAGGCGCCCGCCGCCGCCCGCCCGCACCATCGCCCGCGCCGCCGCCTGGCAGGTCAGGAAGACGCCGGTCAGGTTCGTGTCGATCACCCGGCGCCACTCGTCCTCGTCCATGTCGAGGAAGGGCGCGTTCGGGTAGACCCCCGCGTTGGCGACCGCGACGTCCAGCCGGCCGAAGGTCGCGGCGGCCTCGTCGACGACGCGCCGGATCGCCTCACCGTCCCGCACGTCGGCCGCCCAGCCGCGCGCCGTGACCCCGGCCGCGCCGAGGTCGGCGGCCGTCCGCTCGGCCCGCTCCTGCGTCAGGTCGACGACGGCGACGGACGCGCCGGCCTGCCCGAGCGCCTGGGCCGTGGCCAGCCCGAGGCCGGTCGCGGCGCCGGTGACGAGGGCGACCTGCCCCGTGAAGTCGATCTCGATCGGCACGCTGCCTCCCTCCGCTCGCGCCGGCGAGCGCGACACTCCCGGCGCGATCCCGCCGCGTCGCGGCGCCCGGCCCCCGACGGTCCCCTGTCGTCCGCGCGGCCATGCTAGGCAACCGCCGGTGCGCTGTCAACGCGCGCGGGCGCCTTGCCGGAAACGGCGGCCCGTGCCACACTGCCGCGGCAGCCGGAAAGCCCTCAGTCGAACGTCGGTGATGGCGGAGGTGACGCGGTGGATGTGCGGCGGCCGGCGCTCCACCTCCCGTCGTGGCTGCTGCCGCCCGGCGCCAGCCGCGACGCGGCGGTCCTGATCGCCGCGCGCACCGTGCGCGCCTTCGGCGACGGCGTCGTCAGCGTGCTGCTGCCCCTCTACCTCACGCGGCTCGGCTTCTCCGACCTGCGCGTGGGCGCCGTGGCCACGACCACGCTGCTCGGCTCGGCGGCGCTCACCCTCGTGGTCGGCCTCCAGGCGTACCGGCTGCGCCGCCGGCCGCTCCTGACCGGCGCGGCGCTGCTGATGGTCGCGACCGGCATCGGCTTCGCCACGGTCCACGCCTTCTGGCCGCTCCTGCTGGTCGCCTTCGTCGGCACGCTCAACCCCTCGGCCGGTGACGTCAGCATCTTCCTGCCGCTGGAGCAGGCGCTGCTGCCCGGGACGGTGAGCGACCGGCAGCGGACCTCCCTCTTCGCCCGCTACGGCCTGGCCGCCTCCCTCTCCGGCGCGCTCGGCGCGCTGGCGGCCGGCGTGCCCGCCTTCGTGGCGGCGCGGACCGGGATCGGCCTGGTCCGCGCGCTGCAGGGGATGTTCCTGGTCTACGCGCTGCTGGCCCTCGTCGCGCTTCTCCTCTACCGGCAGTTGACGCCCGCCATCGAGCCGCGCGCGGAGGAGACGTCGCCGCTGCGCGAGTCGCGGCGCATCGTCTACACGATGGCCGCCCTCTTCAGCCTGGACGCCTTCGGCGGCGGCTTCGTCGTCCAGTCGCTGCTGGCCCTCTGGCTCTTCGAGCGCTTCCACCTGTCGGCGGCCACGGCCGGCACGATCTTCTTCTGGACCGGCGTCCTCTCGGCCATCTCCTACCCGGTGGCGGCGCGCGTCGCCGGCAAGATCGGACTGGTGCGGACGATGGTCTTCAGTCACCTGCCCGCGAACGTCTTCCTGATCCTGGTGCCCGTCATGCCGAGCCTCTGGCCCGCCATCGCTTTGCTGCTGGCGCGGAGCTTCCTGTCGCAGATGGACGTGCCGACGCGCAACTCGTACGTGATGGCCGTGGTCTCGCCGGCCGAGCGGCCGGCCGCCGCCAGCGTCACCTCGGTGCCGCGCAGCCTGGCGGCGGCCAGCAGCCCGCTCCTCTCCGGCTGGCTGCTCGGCCTCTCGATCTTCGGCTGGCCGCTGGTGATCGGCGGGGCGCTCAAGGCGATCTACGATCTGACCCTGCTGGCCATGTTCGCCTCGGTCAGGCCGCCGGAGGAGGCCGGCGCCCCGGAGCCCGCCATCCCGCAGAGTGCCGGCTCGACCCGCTGACCTTCATGCGTCACGATCGGTGTCGGTTCGACAGCGACGCCCGGGCGTGCAGGCGGATGCCCACGCGGCGTGCGGGTGGCGTGCCCGAACCCCCACATGAGTGCTGACCTATCTGGCGCTCGGAGGTCGTCACGCGGGCGTCGTCCGCCCGCCGCGCGCTAGCCGCCGGGGTTGGGCGCGTTGCTGCCCAGGATCACGACCACGGCGTAGCCGTTCGACTGGGCGGGGTCGCCGTTGATGATGTCCGACGCCGGCAGGCCCAGCGTCCGCGCGACCACCTGCGCCGTGGCCGGGTTGCTCACGAAGCTGACGACCTGCGTCGTCGGGTGCTGGCCCGGGTTCGACGCCTCGACCGCGCTCACGCTGGTGAAGCCACGCGCCTCGAGCCTGGCCGCCGCGTGCGCCGCCAGCTGGTTGATGTAGGTGCCGTTCTCGACCTTGATCTTCCCCTGCAGGTCGGGCGTCCCGCTCGCCGCAGGCGTGCCCGCGGCCGGGGTGGCGGGCGTCGTGGGGGTCGGCGGGATCATCTGGTTGACGATCCGCGCCACCTTGGTCCAGTTCGGGATCAGGTAGTAGATCGAGTTCGGGTTGTTCGGGTTCCACTGCTGCGTCAGCGCCGGCAGCAGGCTGTACGACTTGATGTCGCTCGTCTTGATCTCGGTGCCCAGCTTGGCCAGCCGCAGCAGGTCACCCGGCGGGATGTCGGTCTGGAACGAGCTGCTCAGCTCGTTCAGCAGCGTCGAGGCGTGGGTCAGGACGTCCATCGCCGTCGCCTGCTTGCGCAGTGCCTCGAGCAGCTGCTGCTGGCGCCGGCCGCGGGCGAAGTCGTTGTCGTCGTGGCGCGTGCGCACGTACTCCAGTGCCTGCAGCCCGTTCAGGTGCTGCAGGCCGGTGTGGAAGTAGATGCGCGTGTAGTTGTAGCCGTTGGACGGGTACTGGTCGTCCTTGAGCGGGGCCGGCACGTCCAGCGTCACCCCACCGAGGGTGTTCACGATCTTCTGGAAGCCGTTGAAGTCGACCACCGCGAAGTAGTTGATGTGGATGTGGAAGTCGTACTCGATGGTGGCGATCGACAGCCCCGGACCGGTGATCGAGCTCTGCTTGCCGATCGTGTAGGCGGCGTTGATCTTCTGCTGGCCCGCGCCGGGGATGGTGACCAGCATGTCGCGCGGCAGCGACATCATCCCCACCTGCTTCGTCACCGGGTCGATCGTGACGATGATGATGGTGTCGGAGAGCCCCGGCTCGCCGGCCTTCAGGTCGTCCGACCCCAGCAGGAGCAGGTTGATCCGGTTCGTCCCGGTCCAGCCGGGGAAGGGCGTGGGGGTCGGCACCCTGGCGATCTGGGTCGGATTGGTCACGATCACCGGCGTGCCCTGCGCATTGACGACCACCACCGGTCGCGGTGGGACCGGGACGAAGATCTGGCTGTAGGCCGCCCGGGCGCGCCAGACGCCGTAGCCGCCGGCCACCACGAGCGCGAGCACGACCAGCCCGACGACCCCCAGGGCAGCTCGTCGTCGGCGGTGCCGGCGCGGCGCGGCGCCGGGCCGTGGCCCGCCCGGCGGTATCGCTGGTGGCGGCGCCGTGGCCGCGGCGACCCGCAGCCGCCGCAGTTCGCCCGCGCTCAGGCGCTGCCGTGACGGTCCGGCAGCCTCCGCGCCGGACGGTAGGGCTGCCGCGCCCCCGTTCGCGGCCTGATGGGCGCGGCGCACCTCCTCCGCGCTCAGCCGGCGCGGCGGTTGCCGGCCGCGCGTGCCATAGCGCGGGTGGGGGTTTGGACGGCGGCGCGGGCGCGGCATCGATCCTCCTCTACCGTTTACAGACGCGAGAAGCGGCCCCACGTTTCAGTCGGCGGCCGGCGAGCGGACGCCGGCACCATCGTGACCGGCCGTGCCGGTCGCCGCGCACACCACACGCGGCGCGCACGGCGGTGCCACGCCGGGTGGTTGCCGGGCGCCCACCAGCGCCCTCGACGGCACGCGCCCGCCGTGACCCGACGACTTTCCCCCATCTCACGCCCGTCCCGGCGACTCGCAATGTCCGTACCCGGTGCGTGGCTTGTGGAATCCCAAAGGTAGCCGTCGCTAAAGATGGCGTCCGGACGAGAGGCTGTCAAGGCGCCGGCCGGGAGCCGCCACGCGTCCACCCGCGCGACAGCGGCGAAACCGTCACGAAGTTGTTACGTCGACCGAACCGGTGTCACGTCGCTGCCATGCCGCCGGGGCTACGGTGCGGGCGGACGCGACCCGACCTGCGCGGCCACGTCGGGCCCCGCGTCGGACGCCTGGAGGCAAGCGATGGCGTGGGAAATTCTGTTCATGGTCTGGGTGGTGGCCCTCGGCCTGGCGCTGTACAAGTTCGGTCAGACCATCATCGCGATCCAGGATCATCGCCACGGGATCGACCACCCGGCCCACGGCGACGACTAGCTCCCGGCCGGATCCGCTCGGCTCGTGATCCGGTCGACCTGAGCGGCGGAGCGCGCTCGCGCGGGCGCGCTCCGGTTTCCGTGTCCGCGTGAGACGATTTGCGCGGTGGTAGTACGTGTTACGGCCCGCGGCGCTCACGCTCGTCGGTCGGGGCTCGGCCTCCCCCTACGCGGTCCGCACGGCCTGGAGTTCGACGACGTTCCCCTCGGGGTCGGTCACGTAGCACCAGGTGACGAGGCGGCATGCGTCGATGCGCGTCGTGACCACCTCGCCGACCGCGTGGCCACCGGCCGCGAGGACCGCGGCCCGCGCCTGCGCCACGTCCGCCACCGCGAACGCCAGGTGGGCCAGCCCCGGCCGGTTCAGCGCCGTCTCCGGCCGCTCGAGCGACGGGCGGTACTGGAAGATCTCCAGCGTCGGGCCGTCGACGCCGTGCCCGGGCAGGCGCAGGTGGATCCCCTGGAGGGCCGCCCCGGGCAGGCCGGTGCCGCGCTCGAAGGCGTCCCCGGACAGGTCGCGCCCGGGCGGGACCGCCACGCAGCCGAAGACCTCCGCGTAGAAGGCCGCCAGCCGGCTCCAGTCCGCCGCGATCACGTTCGTGTGTACGTAGCGCGCGCCGCGCACCGCCCCGTCCGTCTTCACCGCTCCCCTCCCCCGCTCCCGTTGCCCTCTCGCGCGCCACCGCCGCTCAGTCGGCGGCGACGGCCGGCGCTCGCCGCGGCAGGTGGAAGACGGCCCGCGCGTTCTCGGCGAAGACGCGCCGCCGCAGCTCCTCGGGCAGCGCCGGCAGCGACTGCTCCGGCGAGTCGTAGTCGAAGTGCGGGTAGTCCGAGGCGAACAGCAGCGTCTGCTCGGCGCGCGCCCACTCGAAGACGGTCAGCAGCCGGCGGGTCGGCTCGGGCTGCTCCATCGGCTGCGTCGTGAAGCGGCAGTGCTCGAAGACGTACTCGCTCGGGGGCCGCTTGACCCAGGGGGTCTCGCTGCCGAGCGCCTTCCAGTCGGCGTCCATGTGCCAGAGGAACGCCGGCAGCCAGACGTAGCCGCCCTCGACGAAGACGACGGTGAGCCTCGGGTAGCGCTCGAACAGTCCCTCGAAGACCATGCTGGCCAGGTGCTCCATGTACCCGAGCGGCCGTCCCTGGCGCTTCTCGATGTAGTAGGACGGCTGGCCGTTCATGCCGTCCCCCTCGCTGCCGGTGTGGATCACCAGCGGCAGGCCGAGGTTGGCGCAGGCGTCGTAGATCGGGTCGTAGAAGCGCTGGCCGTAGAGGACGCGCGTGCCGTTGGGCACGAGCGCGCCCACGATGTCCGGCCGCTCGCCGACGCGCTCGAGCTCCTTGGCTGCCAGCCTGGGGTCCTGGGACGGGAGGAGCGCGCAGCCCCGCAGGCGCGGCTCGGGCACCAGCCAGTGCTCGATCATCCAGTCGTTGTAGGCGCGGGCCAGCGCTGCCGCGTAGTCGACGTCCGGCAGCGAGGGGATCGGCCGGTACTCCTGGCCGAGCAGGATGCCGTACTCGACGTTCGACGCGTCGAGGTGCTGCTGCCGCATCAGCTCCAGGTCGGAGCCGGCCGGCCCGCCCCCCTCCGGCCAGGCGTCGGCGCGGTAGCCGCGGTCGCCGCCGTTGGGGTAGCCGACCCGCTGGCTCAGCCCGGTGCCGAAGAGCCGGATGCGCTCCTGGTGGGCGCGCGGCAGGTAGGGGAAGAGGTCCTGCGGGCCGCGCGTCAGCTGGTGGATGTCGCAGTCGATGATCGGCTGCCCTTGAAGCATCGACATCGGTCGCTCCCTCCGATCGGGCCCGGTCAGACGTGCAGCACGACCAGGCCGTCCTCGACCGTGACCGGGTAGGTCGGCACCGACGGGTCCTCAGGCTCCGGCTGCTCGACCGTGACCGGGTAGGCCGGTACCCGGACCCGGTGCGGGTTGAAGACCGACCGGCCGCTGGCGACCTCGAACTCCCAGCCGTGCCAGGGGCACTTCACGATCTCGTCGTCCGGGCCGTAGACCAGCTCGTAGGCGCGGCCGGCGCTGACGCGCGCCTTCAGCCGGCCGAGGCAGAGGGGCGCCCCCTGGTGTGGGCAGCGGTTGCGCAGCGCGTGGTAGCGGCCCCGGACGTTGAAGACACCGATCGACCGCCCGTCGACCTCGACGATGCGCCGGGTGCCGGGCGGGAACTCGCCCACGCGCGCCACGACGTACCGGCCGGCCACTCGCGCCCCTCCCCCCTCAGGTCGTCCTCCGACGCCCGGATCGTAGCCCGCGCCCCGCGCGAGCGTCAAACCCGGGGCGGCTTGTGGGGGCGCGGTCGCTGGGGGATGATGGCCCCGCACCGGACGTGGGCGCGCGGGCAGTCGAGGAGGACGCGACGATGGCGGAGCGCGACGAGCTGCGGGCGATCCTGGCGGAGGCGTCGGTCGACCGCGCCTGGGAGCACATGGAGTGGATGTCGCGGGAGGTGCCGGAGCGGCGCTCCGGCTGGCCGGCGGCGCGGCGGCAGGCCGACTACCTTACCGACGCGCTGCGTGGCTCCGGCTTCGACGCCCACCAGGACGAGTTCCCGGGACTGGTCAGCGACCCCCGGATGGGCTCGCTCACCCTCCTCTCGCCCGAGGCACGGACGATCCCGGCCATGACCTTCGCCCACAGCACCAGCACCCCGCCGGAGGGGCTGGAGGGGGATCTCCTCTACCTTGGCTCGGGCGGCGAGCAGGACTACGCCGGGCAGGACGCCCGCGGCAGGATCGTGCTGGCCGAGCTCTCCTACGCCCCGCCGCGCCCGGAGAAGACGCGCATCGCCACCGAGCATGGCGCTGCCGGGATCGTCCTCATCAACTGGGGCGACGACGACAACCCGTCCATCCCGATGGGCACCGTCAAGTCGGTCTGGGGCAACCCCACCGTCGACAACCTCGACCGCATGCCGAATCTGCCGGCCGTCGGCATCGCCCGCGTCGAGGGCATCGCGGTGCGTGAGCTGGCGCGCCGGGGGACGGTGCGGGCGCGCATCGTCGCGGTCGGCGGTCGCGAGTGGCGCCCGCTCCACCAGCCGCACGCGATCCTCGGCAGCGGCGACACCGGCGACTGGATCCTGCTCGGCGACCACATGGACTCCTGGGGCGGCGGCGCGACCGACAACACCTCCGGCAACGCGGTGACCCTCGAGGTGGCCCGCGTGCTGGCGGCGCACCGCGACCGGCTGCGCCGCGACGTGCAGGTTGCCTTCTGGCAGGCGCACGAGAACGGCATCATGGAGGGCTCGACCTGGTTCGTCGACCACTACTGGGACGCCATCACCCGCGGGCTGATCGGGTACGTCAACGTCGACTCGCCCGGGATGAAGCACGCCACCGACTACGAGGCGACCCTCTCGCCCGAGCTCTGGACCTGGCACCGCGACCTGATGCGGCGCGCGCTCGGCTACGCCACCGAGCCGCGCAAGATCGCCAAGACCGGCGACCAGTCCTTCTTCGGCGTCGGCGTGCCGGCGATCAGCGGGCGGAGCGAGTTCTCCCGCGAGCTGGTCGAGCGCTGGCACGGCGCCGTCCTCGCCCCCTGGTACCAGAGCGCCGACGACACGATGGAGGTCGCGGACCGGCAGGTGCTGGGGCAGGACCTGGCGATGACCCTCGCCTACGCCTGGGAGCTGGCGACCCGGCCGGTCCTGCCCTACGACTTCCGCGACACCGCGCGCATCCTCCACGAGGCGCTCGTGGGCTACCGCGACGCGGCCGACGGCAGCCTCAGGCTGGACGACACCGCGGCGCTGGCCGGTGAGCTGGAGGGCGTCGCCGGGTCGGTCTGGAAGCGGAGCGCTTCCCTCGCCGGACGCCTCGACGGCGGCGACGGCTCGGCGGAGCTGGCGGAGGCGGCCGCCCGGCACAACGCCGGGCTCAAGGAGCTCAGCCGCCTGCTCATCCCGACGCTCAGCTCGGTCGTCGGCCGCTACGGCCAGGACAGCTACGGGCTGAGCGCGCTCGGCCGCTGGGTGCCCAGCCTGGCCGGCGTCGACGTGCTGCGGGAGCACGGGCGCATGACCGGCGAGCACATGCTCTGGTGGGGCAAGCTGGTGCGGGAGCGCAACCGCGTCACCGACGACGTGGCGGCCGCGCTGGCGGTCGCGCGGGCGCTCGCCGCCGAGTAGGAGGACCACGCATGGCCAGCACGCACGACCGGGTCGCGGCCCACGTCGCCGCCACTCGCTTCCCCTTCCCCGGGCAGGTCGACTGGCCGGCCGACTACCGCACGGTCGTCAACGTGCCCGAGCCCTCCGCCGCGATCCCCGGTCCCGACGGCCCGCTCTACCCCGACATCGTCATCCTCGACGGGAGCGGGCGCGTCCGGGAGGTCGGCGAGGTCGAGACCGAGGTCGACCCGCGCCGGGTCGAGCGCTGGCGCGCCGGGTCGCTCGCGGCCGACGACCGCACCGAGACGGGCGTGCGCCACTTCTTCCTCTACGTGCCCGAGGGGGCTGAGGCGGCCGCCCGCGAGCTGCTCGACGGCAACGCGGTCTCCTACGCCGGGCTACGCGCCTACCGGGCCGCGCCGGACGGCGGCGTCGCGATCCTGCCGGTCGTCACGCCCGGCGGCCCCAAGGACCACCGGTAAGCGCACGCCTCGTCAGAACATCCAGTGGCCGCCGTCGACCGAGATGGTCTGGCCCACCATGTAGCTCGCCTCGTCGGAGGCGACGAAGGCGATCACGTCGGCGATCTCCTGGGGCGCGCCGAGCCGGCCGGCCGCGATGGTGTCCATCTCGCGCGCCTTCTGCGCCTCGTCGCGCCGCTCCCAGTCGTCGCGGCCGCGCTCGGTCAGGATGAAGCCGGGCGAGACGGTGTTGCAGGTGATGCCGTGGGGCGCCAGGTCGACCGCGAGCTGCCGCATCAGCCCCATCAAGCCGGCCTTTGCCGCCGCGTACGGCACGACCTTGCTCCGGCTGTGGCTGCGCCCGGCGCCCGAGCCGACCGAGATGATGCGGCCCCAGCCCTGCTGCTTCATGATCGGCGCGACCGCCTTCGACAGGTAGAGCGGCGCGTCCAGGTTGAGCGCGACGACCCGGTGCCAGTCCTCGATCGTCAGCTCGTCGATGCCGCGCCCGGCGCCGAGCGTGCCGCCGGCCACGTTGACCAGGATGTCGACCCGGCCGAAGGCGCGCAGCACGTCGTCGACGAGGCGCTGGTCGCCGTCCGCGTCGGTCACGTCCTGGACCACGGCCACCCCGCCGATCTCGCCCATCACGCTCTTGAGCAGGTCAGCCTCGATGTCGACCCCGACCACGCGGGCGCCGCGCTCGGCCAGCTTGCGGGCCGTGGCGGCGCCGATCCCCTGCGCCGCGCCCGTCACGATCGCCACCCGCCCCGTCAGCTCGACCGCCATCGCCGGAACCCTCCCGTCCGCCCGCGCGCCGTCGCCCCGGCACCGGGGCGCCTCTCGACCGGCGGCATGGTCGAGGACCGCGCCGGAGCTGTCAATCGCGCGTCGTCGCCGGGTCAGTCCCGGGCGCGGCCCGACTCGGCGACGTAGGGGTGGGTGGCCTGGAGGTCCCCCTCGTGGAATGGGCGAAACCACTCGTCGACCGGGATCGCCCGCCCGCTGACCTCCGGCCGGCGCGGCGCCGCGGCCCCGTCCTCGTCGTCGACATCGAGCATCTCCTCGAAGGCGGTGCTCTCGAACGCCTCGCTCATGAAGGCGTCGAAGTCGGCGTCCTCCCCCGCCAGCTCGAGCTCGGCGCCGGCGCGCTCGACCAGCGCGTTGAGGGCCAGTTCCTCGGCCAGGCAGGCCGCCCCCAGCCACTCCGCCTGGGCGAGCTTCCAGGCTACGGTGGAGGCGCAGCACAGGAACTCGCGCGCGAAGAAGGGCGTGTAGTGCTCGCGGTAGCGCTCGGGCAGGTAGCTGGCCATGTAGGTGTCGTCCCACGACCCCGGCCGGGCCGCCAGGTCCGCCACGTCGTCGAGGAACTCGTCGAGGAGGACCGTGCAGGCGCGCTCGAGCGCCGCCCGGTGGCTGGGCGGCAGGGCGGCGTCGTCGAACGCTCCGGCGAAGGGCATCGCGGTCCTCCTCATTGCTCGGCCGTGGTCGCCGGCCGGATCCGGCTCAATCGACGGTGAAGGACACCCCCTGCGCCAGGGGGAGGTCCCGGCCGTAGTTGACCGTGCACGTCTGACGCCGCATGTAGCTCTTCCAGGCGTCCGACCCGGCCTGGCGCCCACCCCCGGTCGCCTTCTCGCCGCCGAACGCGCCGCCGATCTCGGCGCCCGAGGTCCCCACGTTCACGTTCGCGATCCCGCAGTCGGAGCCGGCGGCC
>DASSZN010000071.1:0-14297 GCA_035702805.1 Thermomicrobiaceae bacterium
GTTGGGAACCGGGGTGCTCGGCCGTCAGGCTGCCGACCGAGATGACCGTCGCCCCGGCCCGCCGGGCGCGCTCGAGCGACTCGCTGGAGTAGGTCTTGACGCCGGAGTGGGCCATGACGACGACCGCGTCCTCCGCCGTGACCTCGGCCGAGGCCGGGTAGCGGGCGAAGTCGAAGGAGTCGACCGCCCGGGCGTCCGAGCCGGCCGCGCGTAGCAGCCAGCCGCCCATCAGCGCGGCGTGGTAGCTGGTGCCGATACCGACGACGTAGACGCGCCGCGCCCCGTCGAGCAGCCCGGCGGCCTCGCCGGCCGGTCCCCAGCCCTCCTCGAGCAGGCGGCGCACGTCGTCGGGCTGGCGGTGCATGGTCCGGTACATCCAGGAGTCGGTCGTGGGCACGCTCATCGTCGTCTCCTTCGTCGCGCGTCGTGGCGGTCGCCAGGAAGCCCATCCTACCCGAGCCCCGTTGTCGGGGGAACTGTCCGGCCGGCCGCGGGCTTGACCGGCCGGAGCCGGGCGGCTATTCTCCGGGCGTATCACCGCACATCGCCGTGCCGTCGCGCCCCACCGCCGTGGCCGACCGTTCGTCGCGCCGAGCGTGCCCCGTCAGCCCGGCCGCACCCGTCGTCGGCGCCTCGGCCATCCGCCGCGCAAGACCTGGAGGAGACGATGGACTTCAGCCTGTCGAGCACGGACCGGGACCTGGTCGAGCGCGCCCGGGGGCTGGCGGCCGAGTTCGCCACCCGCGCCCGCGAGTACGACGAGGCGGCGGCCTTCCCGGCAGAGGACTTCGCGCAGCTGCGCCGCGCCGGGTTCCTGACCCTCACCGTGCCGGTCGAGCTCGGCGGCCACGGTATGTGGCAGGGCGACCGCTACCTCCCCTTCTACACCGTGCTCGAGACGATCGCGGCCGGCAGCGCCTCGACCGGGCAACTGCTGCAGATCCAGTCGCACGCCACCGGGATCGTCGCCTACCTGGGCAACGACGAGCAGCGGCGCCGCATCCTGGGCGACGTGGTCGCGCGGGGCGCGCTGATGGCCTCCTGCGGCAGCGAGGCCGACCCGCGCCAGGTCAGCTCCGGCCGCGTCGAGTCCGGCCTGCGTCCGGTGCCGGGCGGCTTCCGCCTGACCGGCGTGAAGCACTTCGGCTCGCTGGCGCCGGCCGCCGACTACTACCTGGTCTACGTCATGGCGCCCGGCACGACCACCATGGCCGAGGGCTACACCACCGTGGTCGTGCCCAAGGACAGCCTCGGCGTCTCCTTCGAGGACAACTGGGACACGATGGGGATGCGCGCCACGATCAGCTGGAGCCTCAAGCTCGACGACGTCTTCGTCCCGTGGGAGAACGTGATCGGCCAGCCGGGCGACTGGATCCAGCACGACCCGCGCACCTTCACCCTGGCCTACGTCGCCAACCACCTGGGCACGGCGCAGGGCGTCTTCGACTTCGTCACCGGCTACCTGCGCGAGCGCCCCTACCTGATGCAGGACGACACCATCGCCTTCACCGTGGGCGAGATGGACGCCGCGCTCCAGGCGACGCGCGCCTCGATGTGGTACGCCGCCTGGCTCTGGGAGCAGGGCCGCTTCGCCGGGGCCGAGATGGCCTCGATGCGGGCGCTCCACAGCGCCAAGCAGACGGCGCTGATGGTGACGACGAAGGCGTTCGACGTCTGCGGCGCGCGGGGGGCGTTCAAGCACCTGCCGCTCGAGCGCTCGCTGCGCGACGCGCGCACCTTCTCGCTGCACTTCCGCGAGTCCCAACTGCTGCGCATGCTGGCCGAGGCCGACCTGGGCGGCCCGTTCCACTCGAAGCAGAAGTACGGGCCGAAGCTCGACCGCGGCTCCTGGGCCGCGCTCGGGTTGGAGGTACCGGCCGACTGACGGCGCGGTGCGGGTCCGTCCGGACCCGCACCGTCCGAGCCCCACACCGTACACGCGGCCAAGGAGGCAGCCATGCCAAGCCCGCAGACCCTCTACCACGCGCTCGCCGCCCGCCAGGACGCGCTCGTCGACGAGCTACGGGGGTACGTCTCGGTCGAGAGCGGCTCGCGCGACAAGGCGGGGGTCGACCGGGTCGGACGGCTCGCCGCCGAGCGCTTCGGCGCGCTCGGCTTCAGCGTCGAGCGCATCCCGGAGCCGCACTGCGGCGACCATCTGGTCGCCCGCCGGTCCGGCACGGGGCGCGGCCGGCTGCTGGCGCTGATCCACCTGGACACCGTCTGGCCGGCCGGCACGCTGGCGGAGAACCCCTTCCGCATCATCGACGGCCGGGCCTACGGGCCGGGTGTGCTCGACATGAAAGGCGGCTGGGTCGTCCTGCGCGCCGCGCTCCAGGCACTCGACGAGTCCGGCTGGGACGGCCCGTCCTCGCTCACCGTCTTCATGACCGGTGACGAGGAACTGGGCAGCCCGCGCGGCCGTCCCTGGATCGAGCGCGCGGCGCGCGAGGCGGACTGGGCGCTGGTGATGGAGCCGGCGCGCGAGAACGGCGACGTCGTCGTCGCGCGCGGCATGGTCGGCGCCGTCTACCTCGACGTGGCCGGCGTGACGTCGCACGCGACCTTCCCGGACCGCGGCGCCAGCGCCATCCGCGACCTGGCGCACAAGGTGCTGGAACTCGAGGCGTTGAGCGACCCGGCCCGCGGCGTCCTCGTCAACGTGGGGACGATCGAGGCCGGCAGCGCCCGGCAGGTGATCCCCGACCGGGCGCGGGCCAGCGTCGACGTGCGCGCGCCCAGCCCGGAGTTGGCCGAGACGTTGATGGCCGCGATCCGGGAGATCGCCGCCCGGGTCCACGTCCCGGGGACGCACGCCACCCTCACGGGCGGCATCACCCGCCCGGCCTTCGCCCTCTCGGGCGCGTCGGAGCGCCTCTTCGACCTTGCGCGGCGGACCGGGCGTGAACTGGAGATGGAGTTCGGCGGGCAGACGGCGCGCGCCGGCTCGGACGGCAACTTCACGGCGGCGCTGGGCGTGCCGACGCTCGACGGCCTGGGCCCGGAGGGGGCCAACGGCTGTGCGCGGGACGAGTACGTGGTGCTCGACTCGCTGCCGCGCCGGGCGGCACTCCTCGCCGGGATCATCGCGGGGCTTCCCGGGCTGCTTGGCTGAGCCGGCGCACCGGGCCTCAGCCGGCCGGTGTGAGCGGGACCGTCCGCAGGAAGTCGCGCACGAGCGCGTCGAAGGCGTCGGGGCACTCCTGGCTGCTCAGGTGGCCGGTGCCCTCGACCACGGCGAAGCTCGCGCCCGGGATCGCGTCCCGCAGCGTCCGCGAGGCGGCGAGCGGCACGACCGTGTCGTGGTCCCCGGCGACGACGAGGGTCGGCACGGCGATCCGCGGCAGGACGTGGCGGGCGTCCGCCTCCGCCAAAGCGATGGCCGCCATGCGGTAGCCGGCTGGGTGGATCTCCGCCATCATCGCCTCCCCCTCGGCCAGCGCCGCCGGCGAGGCGCCGGGCGCGACCAGCACGGGCGCGCGCCGCGCCGCCATCTCGGCCGGCGTCATCGTCTCGAGCGAACGCAGCCGTCCCTCGAGGCTCGCGCGCCGCTCCGCCTCCGGCTGCATGCCCGCGCCGAAGGTGTTGACGAGGAGGAGCGACGCGACCCGGTCGGCGTAACGGCCGTAGAACACCTGGACAAGCACCCCGCCCCACGACTGGCCGAGCAGGTGGACCCGGGTGAGGCCGAGCGCGTCCAGCAGGCCGGCCAGTCGGTCGGCGTAGTTGGCCATGCTCCAGTCACCGGCGGGGTCGTCGGACCCGCCGTAGCCCGGCGCGTCCCAGGCGATCACGTCGAAGTCGCCGGCCAGCCCGTCGAGCTGGTGCTGCCACTGGATGGCCGCGTTGCCCCCGATGCCGTGGAGCAGCACTAGCGGCGGCCCCTCGCCGGCACGACGGTAGGCGATCCGCACCCCGCCGACCTCGACCGTTCCACTCACGACCACTGCTCCCGCCTCCCCGCTCACGCGTCTCCGGTGCGCCGAGTGTATGACCGGACGCCGCCGCGGTCGAGCGCGGCCGCGCGCGGGGCGCCTGAGCTACTCGGCCTTCGCCGTGCTCGGTGCCAGGGCGTCGGCCGGCACCGCGTGGACCATGGGCCCGACCGTCTCCGCGACGAGCGCGGCCAGCCCGGCCAGGGCCGCCCCGCCGACGAGCGCCCAGAGGGTCACGGTGTAGCCGTGGAACCAGCCGTACATCAGGCCCGCGCCGACCGGGCCGGCCGCCCGCGCCAGCGTGGTCCCGGCAACCACGACGCTGTTGATGCTGGCGTAGTTGGCGGGCCCGTAGAACTCGGCGATGAGGGTGGCCCGGGCCAGCGTGATCATCCCGCTCCCCATGCCGAAGACCACGACGTAGGCCAGCACCCCGATCGTCCCGGCGGCGTGGAGCAGCACCAGCAGTGCCAGCCCCTGCATCAGGAAGATCGTCACGGTGACGGCCCGGCGCGGCAGCAGGCTGGACAGCGGCGTGAAGAGGACCCGGCCGGGGAGCTGCATCAGGCCGACCAGGCCGGCGGCCGTCGCGGCGAACCCGGCGGCGTAGCCACGATCGATCAGGTAGGGGATGAAGTGGATGCTCATGACGGCCACGGTGAGCGCGCTCAGGACGAAGGCCGTCGTCAGCGCCCAGAACCCGACGCTGGAGAGTGCGGCGTGGGCCGACACGCTCGCGTCGGTTGGGGGCGCCGGCCGGCCCGGCGGGGGCGCCTCGGCCCCGTCCGGCAGCAGCCCCAGGTCCTGGGGGCGGTGGCGGAGCACCAGGCCGTGCGGCAGGATCGTCACGGCGGCGAGGACCACCGCCAGGATAACGAGCGCCCCGCGCCAGCCCTGGACGTGGACGAGCCAGTTCGTCAGCGGCGTGAAGATGACGCTGGCAAGCCCGGCGATCAGGGTCAGGGCCGTGAGCGCGCGGCGACGGCGACGCACGAACCAGGTGGCGATGACGGCAAAGGCCGGCTCGTACAGGACCGCCGCCATCGCCAGCCCGATGCCGGCCCAAATCAGGTAGAAGGGGACCAGGCCGTGCACGCGCGACCAGGCGAACACCAGCACGGAGGCCAGCACCGAGCCGACCGTCATCAGCGCCCGGGCGCCGCGCCGGTCGAGCCAGCGACCGATCGGCAGGCCGGCCAGACCGGAGATGAGCAGTGCCAGGGAGAAGGCGCCGGTGACCTGCGCGCGCGTCCAGCCGAGGTCGCGCGTCATCGGGGTAAGGATGACGGCGAAGGCGTAGTATAGGATGCCCCAGGAGGTCGTCTCGGTCACCGAGAGGGTGAGCAGGATCGCCCAGCCATAGTAGACGCGCCCGCGCATGGCCCTGCCCCACCTCGTCGCCCGGGATCCGGACCGGCCCGATGCCGGCCCCGGTTCTCCGCGCCACGCCCAGCCTAGCGCGCCGCCCGACAGCCCGCATCGGGGTCCGGCACGAATTCGCAGACGGCGACCTGTGCGCGCGGCACAGGTCCTGGCGCAGCGGCGGCGTTGGAGCGGTCGGGGGAGGCTAGCGGCGCCGCGACGGCGCGCGGCGCACCGGGGGAGGAGGATCGGGCGGCTCGGGCCACGGCGCGGACCGGCGGGCGGCCGCTCCCGCGAGGAGCGTGGCAACCGCGTCCGCGTTCATCATCTGGTGGAAGGGTTCGGGCACGTCGCCGCCGTGCCCGCGGGTCATGCCGGCGACCAGGACCAGCCCATCCAGCTCCATGACGCTGATCGACTCCGCCCGCTGATCGTCCAGCCAGCGGCCGATCGCGCGCAGGAAGTCCTCGTAGCCGGTGGGCTGGGGCGCGTAGGACACGTGGTCCGGCCCGGTCCGGGCACGCTGGCCGATGGCGAGCGCAATCCGCTGCGGGAAGTCGCGGTCGCCGAACTGCAGCGCCTGGGGCCGAGCGTCGCCCGGCGGGAGCGCGCGCACCTGGAAGCCGTCGGCGACCTCGGCCAGCTGCACCGAGCGGTACCCGTCGACGTCGAGCTGGTGGCCGACCGCACGCAGGCGGTTCTGGTAGCTGGGTGCCAGCAGCTCCTCCGGTACGTCGGCCCGCTCCGGGACGGCCGCCGGCGGCGCGCCGAGCGCCTCCGGCGTCAGGACATGCTGGAGCGCGCCGACCACCGCCTCGGGGTAGCCGGGCGTCTTCGGGACGTAGTCGGCCACGCCTAGGTGGAAGGCGGCGATGGCGGTGCTCTCGAGGTGCGACTCGGAGACCATCACCACCGGCAGGTCGGGGCGGTGCTGGTGGAGGCGAACCAGAGTGGAGAGGCCGTCCAGATCCGCCAGAGCGTAGTCGAGCACGCAGGCGTCACACGGCTGCACCGCGACCCAGCGGAGAGCCTCCTCGCTGGTCGTGACCCCGGCCGGGTGGGCGCCGAGGCGCTGCTCGATCGTACGCCCGAGGTGAGCCGCCTGGACGAGGTCGGGCATCACGAGCAGGACCGTCGCGCGCGTCATCGTCGGTGACTCCCCCCAGCGCGTCCTCGCGCATCAGCGAACCCATGGTACGGAGCGCGCCGCGGACCGCCCAGCGCCGTTCGTCCTGATCCCTTCCGCCGGAGGTCACGTGGGGCAGGTGCCTGGTCTCGCGCGCCCGAGCCGCAAGCGGCTCCGTGCTACACTGGGGCCATCGGCTCCTCGTCCCGGTCTCGCTTCGCCGCCGCGGCGCCGACCCGCGTCGGCCCGCGCCTGCCGTGGGCCGCAGTAGCCTGGAGTCCGCCGTGCGTCGCTACCTGCTGCCGGTCTGCCTCGGATTCGCGCTCCTCCTCGCCCCGCTCAGTGGCGTGCCGCGCGCGGCGGCCGCCACCACCGACCCGGCGGCCTTTGCCAGCCTCTGGTCACGCACCGACCAGCCCGTCGCCCAGCAGACGGTCGACCGCACCTGGCTGTGGGGCCCGGCGCCCCTCGGCTCGCCTATCTACGAACGCTACCTCGACGCGCCGGGGCAGGAGCGGCTCGTCCAGTACTATGACAAGGGCCGGATGGAGATCAACGACCCGAGCGGTGACCCGAGCAGCCCGTGGTACGTCACCAGCGGCCTGCTCACCCGTGAGCTGATCACCGGGCGCATCCAGATCGGCAACGCGACCTACCTCAACACCAGCGGTGGCGCCGCCATCCCGGTGGCCGGCGACCTCGACAATCCCTTCCCCACCTACCGTGACCTCGCCGGGATCGTCGACCAGAGCCACCCCAACCGCACCGGCGCCTACGCCACGGGCGAGTTGCTGCCGAGCGGCACGGCGACCCACGACGCCGCGGCCGGCGACCCCAACGCCCAGTTCGTGCAGTACATCGACTACACCGGCCCGATGGGCACGACGGTGGGCTACAACATCCCACGCGCCTTCTGGGACCTGATGACCCAACGTGGTCTCGTCCAGCAGGGGAGCGGCCTGACCATGGCCGACCCACTGTTCAACTGGCTGTTCGTGCTCGGCTACCCCATCGCCGACCCCTTCTGGGTCAAGGTGCGCGTGGCCGGCATCCCGACCTGGGTGCTGGTCCAGCCCTTCGAGCGCCGCGTCCTCACCTACACTCCCACCAACCCCGCCGGCTGGCAGACCGAGATGGGAAATATCGGTCAGCACTACTACGAGTGGCGCTACGGCACGTCGACCCCGGTCACCGTCAACGGCGACCTCGGTCGCTTCGCCTTCACGCCCAGCAGCAGCTGGACCTTCGGCACGACGCTGGGAGGCGACGCGACCTGGTCGATTACCGGCACCTCGCGCAGCTTCGCCGGGGGATCAATGCTGGTGACTCGCGACGAGCAGACGCTGACCGGCGAGCGCATCACCTACTGGGGCGTGACGCCGAACGGGCTCGACCTCTACGGCTCGGACGAGTTCGGCCGTGACGGCAAGCTGTACAACTCCACGGTCTACTCGCCCCCGATTCACTACCTCCCGCCCGGTTCCCTCTCGCCCGGCGAGACCTGGAGTACGACCACGGCCGTCCGCTCCATCCGCTCTCCGGGACAAACGGCCACCATTACCGTCCAGGTCATGGACCAGGAGCTGGTCTCGACGCCGGCCGGCTACTTCGTCGCCTGGAAGCTCGTCATGACCGGGCCGGGCGGGGCGGCCTGGCCGGGCAGCGACGGACCGGGCGCGACCACGACGCTCTGGTGGACGCCGGGTGTCGGGGTCGTGGAGTGGCTCAACAACACCTTCTCCGCGGAGCTGAAGTCCGACGCGATCAACTCGCCGGCCAGCTAGCGGCACGGTCGGACCGAACGGAGCGCCGGCATGACCACCTCGGACGAGCTGCTCGCGGCGACGCGCGACATCCGCGAGCGCATCCTGGCACACCCGGTCGTGCGCGGGATCGGCAGCGGCGACCTGCCGCTCGCGCCGTTCCGCTACTACGTCCGGCAGGACTACGTCTTCCTGGTCGAGTACAGCCGGGTGCTGGCGCTGGCCGTCGCGCGGGCGCACGACCTCGCGGTGATGGTGCTCTTCGCGCGGCTGGTCCAGGAGACGCTCGAGGTCGAGATGGAGCTCCACCGCGGCTACTGCGCGCGGCTGGGCATCACCCGGGACGACCTGGAGGCGACCGAGCCCTCACCGACCACGCGCGCCTACACCGACCACCTGCTGCGCGTTGCCTGGCAGGGGACGACCGTCGAGATCATGGCCGCGCTGCTGCCCTGCCAGTGGGGCTACTGGGAGATCGGCCGCGAGCTGGCCGGGCGGGGGCTGCCCGAGCACCAGCCGCTCTACGCCGAGTGGATCGCGATGTACAGCGGCGCCGAGTACCGCGACCTCGCCGCGCGGCTGCGCGCCACCTTCGACGAGTCCTCCGCCGGCATCTCGCCCGGCGAGCGCGGACGCCTCGACGCGATCTTCCGCACCAGCAGCCGCTACGAGTACGCGTTCTGGGACGCCGCGCTCCGCGAGGAGTCCTGGCCAGTCTGAGCCGGCGGCACCGCGAGGAGACGACCGACGATGCCCAGCGCCAGCGACCACCCGGGCACGCCGGCCCACCGGGCACTGTTGCGGGCATTCGTCGACCGCTACGCGGGGGATCCCCGCGTGCTCGCCGTCGCCGTCTTCGGCTCACTGGGGCGCGGCGACTGGGATGCGTACTCGGACCTGGACCTGGACGTGGTGCTCGCCGACGGGGTCTCGGTCGACCCGCTCGCCGAGGTCGCGACGCTCGATGCGGCCTTCGCCCCGGCCGGCGAGCGGGCGCTCCTGGTCATTCCCGACGGGGACGACGCGGCCGACGTGGTGCTCGCCTCGCTGCGCGGGCTCTCGATCCGCTTCCACCCCCTCGCGGCGACCAGCCCCAACATCGTCGACAGCCTGCTGGTGCTCGGCGGTCCGCTGGACCGCGAGGCGGTCGCGGCAGCCGGGCTGACCAACCGGGCGCCGCGGCCGGACATCCCGGCGTGGCGGCTCGACCGGGTCGTGCGCTGGGCGATGAACGTCGAGACGGCGCTGCGGCGCGGCAACTTCTGGCAGGCCGCCTACCTCATGCAGCGCATGCGCGAAAGCCTCCTGGTGCTCTTCATGCTGACGCACGGCGGCGAGCGTCCCTACCACACGTTCGACGCCGCGGCGCCGGCCGAGCTTGACCGGCGTCTCGAGGCGACGCTGCACGGGCCCGGGCTCGACGCGGCGCGGGCTGCCTTCGGCCGGCTCCTCGACGTGATCGAGCGCGACCTCGGCGTGCTGTCCGCGGGTCGGCTCGCGCTCACGCCGCCGCAGCGCGCGGTGCTGACGGGCGTCCGGCTGCGGCTCCGCGAGGAATTTCCGGACGAATAGCGGGCCCGTCCCGCGTCGATGCCGCCGAACACTTGACATGCGCCCGCCACTCGCCTATGATATCGATATATCGCGAGCGGTCGCGACAGGTCGGACGAGAGAGGAAACGACGTCATGGGACATGGCAAGCACCACCGGCACATGGAGGATGAGATGGACGCGGCGGAGGTCGGCGAGCCCGGCTGGGGCGGCCCGGGCTGGCGCTTCCGGCGCCACTTCGAGGAGGATGCGCCCTGGCCACCGTTCGGACCGTTCGGCCGGCGGTTCGGCCCCAAGCACGAGCGCATGCTGGAGCGCGGCCAGCTGAAGTACGTCATCCTGGCCATGCTCGAGGACCAGCCGCGCCACGGCTACGACATCATGCGCGCCCTGGAGGAGCACTTCCACGGCTTCTACACGCCCAGCCCCGGCTCGGTCTACCCGACGCTGCAGATGCTGGAGGACCAGGGCTACGTCAGCAGCACCGAGCAGGACGGCAAGCGGGTCTACGCCCTGACCGACGCGGGCCGGCAGTTCCTGGGCGAGCACAAGGCCGAGCTCGACGCCCTGCGCGAGCGCATCGGTGCCGGCTGGGGCGGCGTCTCCCGGGCCGAGATGGGCGAGCTGATGCACGAGTTCCGGCAGCTGGCGCAGCTGGTGATGCGGCAGGCACAGCACGGCGGCTTCCGCGACCCGGCCCAGCTGGCGCGGGTGAAGGACGTCGTGCACCGGGCGCGCACGGACCTGGAGGGCATCTTCTCCGAGAAGGACTCATCCTCCACCATCGTCTAGCCCGCGGGGGCGGGGCGGCCAGGTCGACCGCCCCGCCTGCCGTGCCCGACTCTCCCCTCGATGTCCCCCTTCCCACGATGCCCGCGCGACGCCACGGCCTGCACGCCCTCAACGCGCGCCCGATCACGCCTGGTTGCCCCGCTCGCCGAAACCGCTATCATGGCCCGGCGACACCGTATGGCATCGCCACGGGGTTCCGAGCATCCGGGAGGGAGCGGCAACGATGACCACCGTCGGCTTCGCCACCATCGCGGAGTCACCGCGCGACGACGTGGTGCCCTACATGCGCGACGAGATGCCCGCCGGGATCGCGGTCGTCGAGCGCGGCTGCCTTGACGGCCGCGCGCCGGACGAGATCGCGGCACTCGGCCCCGAGCCCGGCGAGGTCGGCATCGTCGCCCGGCTGAAGTCGGGCGGCTCGACGCTGCTGTCGCACCGCAAGCTCCTGCCGATCATGCAGCGGCAGGTCGACGCGCTCACCCACGAGGACGGCGCCGACCTGGTCGTCATCCTGTGCGGTGCGGACTGGAGCGACGTGCGCTCGGAGCGACTGGTCGTCAACCCGGGCCGGCTCTTCCCGGCCACGATCAGCGCGCTGGCCCACGGCCGTAAGCTGGGGGTCATCAAGCCCTCGGCCGGGCAGATCGCGAAGGAGCGCGAGCGCTACGCGGCGCTCGGCATCGAGGTCGTCGTCACCGCCGCTGAGCCGTATGCCGGCGAGGAGCGCCTGGCACTGGCCGCCGCGGCGGCCGAGGAGATCAGGGACGCCGGCTGCGACCTCGTCTGGATGACCTGCATCGGCATGGACCCGCCGATGCGCCAGATCGTAGCCGGGATCACCGGTAAGCCCGTCATCCTGGCGCACGCGCTGCTGGCGCGCATCGTCACCGAACTCGTCGCCAGCCGCCAGCCGGCGCTGGTCTGACGGCGTTGCGGCGGGAATGCCTGCCGTGATCCGGCGGAGACGCACCATCGCGGCAACGGGGCACCACACATCGCGCAGGATCGAATCGCGCGAGCACGTCCGTCGTCAGGCGCTCGAGCAGCCGACGACACCGGGACCGGGACATGGAATACCGACACGGGAGGGAAGACCGTGAGCATCGCTTCAACCGATGAACTCGCCTTCGAGCGCAGGGTCCGCCAGGCCGTCTCGGTCGACGCCCTGCAGCGCCACCTCGAGGTCTTCAGCACGCTGTTCCGCGACTCCGGCAGCGAGGACGAGTGGAAGGCCGCGCGCTACATCGCGGAGACGCTGCGCGGCTACGGCGTCGAGGCCGAGATCCTGGAATTCGACTCGCTCATCTCCTGGCCGCTTGCCGGCCGCCTCGCCCGGCTCGACGACGCCGGCCACGAGGCTGAGGAGATCACGGTGCGCACACGGGCCTTCGGTGGGCAGACCGCGCCCGGCGGGCTGGAGGCCGAGCTCGTCTTCGTGCCCTTCGCGGCCCCCGAGGCGGGCGCCATGATCTTCTCCCACCGCGCCGTGGCTGGGGACTACACCGGTCTGGACGTCGCCGGCAAGATCGTCCTGACCATGGACGGCGGGCCGGACGGCATCCGGCGCGCCGAGGAGCACGGCGCGGCCGGCCACATCCACATCTGGCCCTCCGACGAGCCGGTAGTCCACGAGATGATCGGCACCAGTGTCTGGGGCACGCCGACCCGCGAGTCGGCCCGCCGCCTGCCGCGCATCCCCTCCTTCGGCGTCTCCAACGCCGATGGGCTGCGCCTCGCCGAGCGCTGCCGGGCCGGCACGACCCGCGTCCGGGCCGAGTCCAACGTCAAGACCGAGTGGATGCGCGTGCCGCTGGTGACCGGCTTCATCCCCGGCGCGGCGAGCGACGACTTCCTCCTAGTCGGCGCCCACATCGACTCCTGGTACGAGGGGATCACCGACAACGCCACCGGTGACGCCGCGCTGCTCGAGATGGCGCGCGTCCTCGGGGCGAACCGCGCGGTGCTGCGCCGCGGCGTGCGTTTCGGCTGGTGGCCGGGACACTCGACCGGCCGCTACTCCGGCTCGACCTGGTACGTCGACAACCACTTCGCCGAGCTGCGTGCGCACGCCGTCGGCTACCTCAACATCGACTCGCCGGGGGTCAAGGGGACCGAGATCTTCGACTGCCGCTACAACTGCGGCGAGATCGAGCACGTCACCCGCGACGTCGTCGGCGAGCTGAGCGGCCAGGAGCCGAACATCCGCCGGCCGCTGCGCGCCGGTGACCAGTCCTTCCTCGGCGTCGGGCTGCCCTCGCTGGGCGCCTTCCGTATGCTCCCGGTCGAGCACCCGGACCGCAAGGCAGTCGGCGGCTCGGGCGGCGCCTGGTGGTGGCACTCGCCGGCCGACACCCTCGACAAGGCGGACACCAACGTGCTGGCGGCCGACGTCGAGATCTACGTCACGATGGCCGCGCGCATGTGCGTGCCGGAGGTCATCCCCTACCGCTTCGTCCCGGCGGCGCGGGACTTCGTCGACCGGCTGACGGCCTACCGGGAGATGGCCGGCGATCGGCTCGACCTCTCGGGGCTGATCGCGGTGGCCGAGGGCTTCCTCGCGGCGGTCGAGCGGCTGGACGCGAGCTCGACAACCGACAGCACGGTGGCGGCGCGCAACGACGGGCTCAAGCGCCTGTCCCGCGTGGTCAACGCGGCGCTCTTCACGATCAACGGGCCGTACGAGATGGACCCGGCGCTGCAGCTGCCGGTGCTCCCGGGTCTCGCCCCGGTGGCCCAGCTGGCGGAGCTGGACCCGCGCGACGACGACTACCACTTCCTGCGCACCGAGCTGGTGCGGCAGCGCAACCGGATCGAGGACGCCCTGCTCGAGGCAACGCGGCTGGCAGGGGAGCTGGCGGGCTGAAGGCGTGACCGGCGGCCGAGGACAGGCGAGGGAGGGAACAGCATGAGCGAGCGGAAGCTGCGGGTGGGGGTGCTGGGGGCGGGGGCCTGGGCCGAGCACGCCCACGTCCCCGGCTGGCAGCGCGACCCGCGCGCCGAGGTCGTCGTCATCGGCGACGTCGCCCGCGAGCGCGCCGAGGACTTCGCCCACCGCTTCGGCATCCCCGAGGCCACCGACGACTGGCAGGCGGTCGTCGCCCGCCCCGACCTCGACGTCGTCGACGTCATCACCCCCTCCCACACCCACTGGGAGCTCTCCTGGGCCGCCCTCGAGGCCGGCAAGCACGTCCTGTGCGAGAAGCCGGTGGCCTACGACTTCCGCGACACCCTGCGCGCCGCCGCCCTCGCCCGGTCCAAGCACCTCAAGACCAAGCTCGGCTTCACCTTCCGCTACTCGCCGGGCGTCCAGTACGCGAAGTCCCTCATCGACGAGGACTTCGTCGGCACCCCCTTCATCTTCAACGGCTACGAGCAGAACTCCCAGTGGCTCGACCCCCAGACCCCCCTGCGCCAGGTCGACCACGAGGCCGACCCGGCGGTGCTGCAAACTTCCTCGCTGGAGGGCTACGGCGCCCCCATCATCGACATCTCTCACTGGTGGGTCGGAGCCGACTACGCCCGCGTCGCCGGGGTCATGCGCAACTTCGTCCCCGAGCGCGTCGTCCGCGCGACCGGCCGCATGATGCGCATGAACCTCGACGACGGCGACATCTACCTGGCCGAGTACACCAACGGCGCCATCGGCTCGATCCAGACCAGCTACGTCACGGTCGGCAACTACCCCGGCATCGAGGCGCGCCTCTACGGGGACCGGGGCGCCATCATCTGCCGGCTGGTCGAGGAGTTCGGCGTCGCCGAGACGATCAA
>DASSZN010000191.1:0-3237 GCA_035702805.1 Thermomicrobiaceae bacterium
CGCGACGTGCTCCGGGCGGTGCGCACCGCGCTGGCCGGAGAGCGGGTCGACGGCCGGTTCGACACCTTCACGATCAGACGCTTCAAGCTGGAGCAGGCACCGGACGCTGCGCCCCCGGTGCTGCTCGCCGCGCTGCGGCCGCGGATGCTCCGCCTCGCCGGAACCGAGGCCGACGGCGCCATCCTGAACTGGCTGGCCGCCTCCGATGTCGCACAGTGCCTGGCGGCACTGGACAACCCCGCCGCCGACGTCGTGGCGCGGGTCTTCGTGTGCCCGTCCGCGGACCCCGCCTACGCGCGCGCGATGGGACGCCAGCTCATCTCGACCTACCTCACGGTGCCGGTCTACGCCGCCTTCCACGAGTGGCTGGGACGCGGCGAGCTGCTGCGCCCGATGCATGAGGCGTGGGCGGCCGGGGATCGGGCCGGGGCGGCCGCGGCGATCCCGGACGACGTCGTCGACGCGCTCGTAGTGCACGGCTCGCCGGACTCCTGCCGCGACCAGGTCGCTGCTTACGCGGCTGCTGGGGTCAAGACGCCGGTCATCGCCCTGCTCCCCACCCCGGACGTCACCGACGCGGCGTCGCTGCGCGAGGTCGTTCGCCGCCTCGGACCGGTGAGCTGATGCAGGTCGCCGGAAAGGTCATCGTCGTCACCGGCGGGGGAAGCGGGATCGGGGCCGCGCTGGCCCGACGCTTCGCCGCGGAGGGTGCCGACGCCGTGGTCGTGGTCGACCGCGACGAGCGCGCCGCGGCGGCGGTGGCCGCCGAGTTGCGTGCTCGGGGACGCGCCGACGTGGTCGATGTCGCCGAGGCGGGCGCCGTCGCCGCCCTCGTCGGGCGGACGCTGGCCGAGTTCGGCCGCATCGACCTGTTCTGCTCCAACGCCGGGGTCACCACCGGGATCGGGATCGAGGACCCGGACGACCTGTGGCGCACCGCGCTGCAGGTCAACGTCATGGCCCACGTCTACGCGGCGCGCGCGGTGCTGCCGTCGATGCTCACGCGGGGCAGCGGCTACCTGCTCAACACCGCCTCGGCGGCCGGGCTGCTCACCTCGCCCGGCGACGCCCCGTACGCGGTCACCAAGCACGCAGCGGTGGCGCTGGCGGAGTGGCTGTCGGTGACCTACGGCGAGCGCGGCATCGGCGTGAGCGTGCTCTGCCCAATGGGGGTGGCGACGCCGCTGCTGATGGAACCGCTCGCCGCCGGCAACCCGGCCGCGCGCGCTGTGGCGGCGTCAGGTGCCATCGTCTCCGCCGATCAGGTCGCCGAAGCGGTGGTGGCCGGCCTCGCGGCCGAGACCTTCCTCATCCTGCCGCATCCCGAGGTCGGTATGTTCTGGGCGCAGAAGGCGGCCGACCCCGATCGGTGGCTGGCCGGCCTGCGGCGGCTGGTGTCCCGCCAAACGTCCTGACGAGCATCGACAGAAGGGCCCCAGATGGCTGGAGTGCAGGACCGGGTAGCGCTGGTTACCGGAGGCGCGCAGGGGATCGGGGCCGAGGTGGCCCGGCGGCTCGCCGCCGGCGGGGCGAAGGTCGGCGTGCTCGACCTCAACGCGGACGCGGCCACCACAGCTGCCGACGCGATCCGTGCCGGCGGCGGGACAGCGATCGGGCTGGCCGCCGACGTCTCCCAGCGCGACCAGCTGCAACGCGCGGTCGAGGCTCTCGTGGACGAGTACGGTGGGCTGCACATCCTGGTCAACAACGCCGGCGTGCTGCGCGACAACCTGCTGTTCAAGATGACCGACGAGGACTGGACGCTCGTCATGGACGTGCACCTGCGGGGCGCCTTCCTGGCCAGCCAGCTCGCCCAGCGGCACATGGTCGAAGCCAAGTACGGTCGGATCATCTCGATGTCGTCGACGTCGGCCCTGGGTAATCGCGGCCAGGCGAACTACTCCACCGCGAAGGCCGGGCTGCAGGGCCTGACCAAGACCCTGGCCATCGAACTCGGGCCGTTCGGCGTCACCGCCAACGCCGTCGCCCCCGGCTTCATCGAGACGGCCATGACCAAGGCGACCGCTGAACGCATCGGTGGCTCGATCGAGCAGATGCGCGAGGCGGTGGCGGCGACCGTGCCGGTCCGGCGCGGCGGCGTACCCGCCGACGTCGCCAATGCGGTCGCGTTCTTCGCCGCCGAGGAGTCCGGCTATGTCACCGGCCAGGTCATATACGTGGACGGCGGCCGCGGCCTCATCTGAGGTCCGGTTCTCCGGGGGGCCGTACCCTGGGGGCGACCGCCGCTGCTTGCGCCGAAGGACCTGCCTTGTTTGACACGCTCGCCGACCGCCTCAGCGCGGCCTTCAGCACCCTGCGCGGCAAGGGCCGGCTGTCGCCGGCCGACATCGAGGCGACGGCGCGCGAGATCCGCATCGCCCTGCTCGAGGCCGACGTCGCCCTGCCCGTCGTCCGGGAGTTCATCGCCGCCGTGAAGCGGCGGGCGGCCGGCGAGGAGGTGGCCAAGGCCCTCAACCCCGCCCAGCAGGTCATCAAGATCGTTAACGACGAGCTCGTGAAAATCCTCGGCGGCGAGACGCGCCGCTTGCAGTTCGCCAAGCAGCCGCCGACGGTGATCATGCTCGCCGGCCTGCAGGGCGCCGGCAAGACGACGCTGGCTGGCAAGCTCGCGCGCTGGCTGCAGGCGCAGGGGCACACGCCGCTGCTCGTCGCCGCTGACCTGCAGCGTCCCAACGCCGTCAACCAACTCCAGGTCGTCGGCAGCCGCGCCGGGGTCGCGGTGTACGCCCCCGAGCCGGGCAACGGCGTGGGCGATCCGGTCGCGGTCGCCAGGGACTCAATCGAGTTCGCCCGGCGCGCGCAGCACGACATGGTCCTGGTTGACACCGCTGGTCGCCTCGGCATTGACGAGCAGATGATGCAGCAGGCGATCGACATCCGGGACGCCGTTCAGCCGCAGGAGATCCTCTTCGTGGTCGACGCGATGGTCGGTCAGGATGCCGTCACTACCGCGGAGGCCTTTCGCGACGGCGTCGGCTTCACCGGGGTGGTGCTCACCAAGCTCGACGGCGACGCCCGCGGTGGCGCCGCCCTGAGCGTGCGCGAGGTGACCGGCAAGCCGATCATGTTCGCGTCCAACGGGGAGAAGCTCGAGCAGTTCGACGTTTTCCATCCCGACCGGATGGCCTCGCGCATTCTCGGCATGGGCGACATGCTCACCCTGATCGAGCAGGCGCAGCAGAACTTTGACGAGGCCGAGGCCGAGAAGATGGCCGC
>DASSZN010000176.1:0-18750 GCA_035702805.1 Thermomicrobiaceae bacterium
GGCAGCGCGGCCACGACGATCGGCGTCGCCGCCGGTGGCATCGGCGGGATGCTTGGGGCAGGTGGCCCGGGGATGATCGGCGGCATGGTGCTCGGCTGGGTGGTCGGGTTCCTGACCGGCATCATCATGGGCATGAACTCCGGCGAGACGAAGGGCATGATGAAGGGCCGCGGACTGCGCTAGCGGCGAATGGAGGGTATCGTGGCGAACGACACATCTCGGTCGACCGAGGTCGGCGCCGCCAGCGCGGCCGGCACGACGTCGATGGCCCAGGCCGGCGCGGCCGGTATGGCGGCCGGTGGCGCGGCGGGAGCGGTCGTGGGGGTGGCGATCGGCTGGGTGGTCGGCTTCCTGATCGGCATGCTGCTCGGCGACTCGATCGGCGAGGGGCGCGGCATCTACCAGGGCATGCGCGGCATCTCCGACCACTGATCTCGGATCGACCAGTCATGGACCGCCGCGGAGAGGCTGCAACGCCTCTCCGCGGCACGTTCGTGCCGGCCGCAACTCGCATTCCCGGTCCGCGGCCGCGCGCCCCGGGTGAGAAGCCGAACCGGCGTGGTACAACCTAGGACGCGCTCTGCCACAGTGGCGGCGCCCAGCCCGCGGCGACGGCGGCAGGTCGGGAGCGAGCATGTCCCTGCAGTTGGTGATCATTGGGCTTCCCCAGAGCGGCAAGACGACCGTCTTCAATGCGCTCACTCAGTCGGAGGCCCCGACGGGCGTCTTCTCCAGCGGCGAGGAGGAGCCCAACCTGGCCACGGTCAAGGTGCCCGACGAGCGGCTGACCATTCTGACCGACATGTTCAACCCACGCCGCACCGTGCCGGCCGACGTGCAGTACTACGACGTCGCCGGGGTGGCGAAGGGGGTCCACGAGCAGGGGCTCAGCGGGCGCCTGCTCGGCTACCTGAGCCAGGGAGCGGCCCTCGTGCACGTGGTGCGCGCCTTCGACGAGCCGTCGGCGCCGCACCCCGAAGGGTCGGTCGACCCGCTGCGCGACATCGAGACGATGAACCTCGAACTCACCTTCTCCGACCTCGGACTGATCGAGAAACGCCTGCCCCGGCTGGAGGCGCAGATCCCGAAGCTGCGCGGCCCGGAGCGGGAGGCGTTCGAGCGCGAGCAGGCGGCGCTGGTTCGGCTGCGCGGCGCGTTGGAGGAGGGCACCCCGATCCGGGAGGTGCAGCTCGACGCCGAAGAGGAGCGCCTGCTGCGCGGCTTCGGCTTCCTGACCGCGAAGCCGCTGCTGGCCCTGATCAACGTCGGCGAGGAGCAACTCGGCGCGCCGACCGCGGCGCTGATCGACGCGGCACGGGCGCGGTTCGAGCGTCCGGGAGTCGTGATCGACGCGCTGGCCGGTAAGATCGAGGCGGAGATCGCCCGGCTCGATCCGGACGACGCCGCTCTCTTCATGGCCGACCTCGGCATCGCCCAGTCCGGGCGCGACCGGGTCATCCGCCTCTCCTACGATCTGCTGGGGCTGATGTCGTTCTTCACGGTCGGTCCGGACGAGGTGCGTGCCTGGACGATCCGCCGCGGTACCCCCGCGGTCGAGGCCGCCGGCGAGATCCACTCCGACATCCAGCGGGGCTTCATCCGGGCCGAGGTCGTGGCCTACGCGGACCTGATCGAGGCCGGCGGGCTTGCCGAGGCGCGCAAGGTGGGTAAGCTGCGCCTCGAGGGGAAGACCTACGTCGTCCAGGACGGGGACATCGCCCACTTCCTGTTCAACGTCTGACGGGTGTCTCCTGCCGCCGGGTTGCCCGACGCGCGGGCTGGGGCTCCGGGCGCCACTGCCGCTCCGGGGCGACACGTGGAGGTTTCGTGCCGCTTGCCGACCTCACGCCGCGCTCTCACGGTCTGCTGCCGCTCTGGCTGGTGCCGGCCGTCGTGCTGGCCTGGGCCGTGCTGGCGGTGGGTGCGACACGGCTCGATCGGCGGCGCGGCAGCGGGATTGCCGGCGAGGTGGCCGCGGTCGGGGCGCTGGCCGCCGGCTGGCTCCTCTTCTTCTGGCAGCCGCTGCTGACGCCGGCCGAGGTCCCCCAGGGTGGCGGCGACCTCAACTCGTTCTTCTTCCCACTGCAGGCCGTGTCGGCGGCGGCGATCCGCGCCGGCCGGCTGCCCCTCTGGAACCCGTACCTGCATGGAGGCATGCCGCAGCTGGCGAACTTCCAGGCTGCCGTCCTGTACCCGCCCAACCTCCTGGCGGACCTGCTGGCGCGCCCCTACCAGTACGGCACGCTCGAGATGCTGGCCATCACGCAGTACCTCATCGCCAGCGTCGGCGTCTACCTGCTGGCGCGCTCGCTCGGCGCGTCCCGGCTGGGCGGCGTCGCGTCGGGGCTCGTCCTGCCGTACGCGGGGTTCATGGTCGCTCACCTGGGACACTACTCGATGCTCTCGGTCGCGGCCTGGATTCCCTGGCTGCTGCTGACGCTGCGGCTGACCGTCGTGCGTCGCTCCTGGGGCTGGGCGGCAGCGGTCGCGGTGGTCGTCTTCCTCATGACCACCGGAGGGCATCAGCAGATGCTCCTCTACGGGATGACGGTGGGGGCGGCCTGGTGGGTCTTCTGGGTCGTGCTGGAGCTGGACCTGGTGAACCGGCTGTACCCGGGGCCGGTTCCGGTCCGGGGCGGGTCGGCCACGATCGCCGCGGACGAGGCGGAGCAGGTTCGACCGGGCGTTGACTGGCGTCCTCTGGTGCGTCCCGTAGCAGAGCAGTGCGCGCGCGCCGGGCTCGGGGTCGCGGCGGGTGTCGGTCTCGCGGCACCCATGCTCCTGCCCTCGCTGCAGCTCGCCCGCCTCTCGGTCCGCTCGGCGCTCAGCTACGCCCAATCGACCGAGTTCAGCGTCGAGCCGGTGGCACTGCTGCACCTGATCGTGCCCAAGGTCTTCGGCAGCAACCCGACCGACTACTGGGGCCCGTTCTCGAGCGGCGAGATCTGGTCCTACGTCGGCATCGCGACCCTGATCCTGGCGGTCGTGGCGGTGACGGCGCGGCCGGCACCGGTGCGCCTGTTCCTTACGGGCCTGGCCGGGGTAGCGCTCCTGTATGCGCTGGGGCCGGCGACGCCGCTGCACGGCTGGATCTTCCGCTTCGTGCCGCTCTTTGGGCTGGTGCGAGCACCCGCCCGCACCCTCATCTTTGTCGACCTGGGGTTGGCCGTGCTCGGTGGACTCGGGGTGACCGAGATCGCACGGCGCGACCAGACGCGGGCCGTCCGGCTCGACCCGGTGCTATCCCGGGCCGTGCGCGTCCTGCTGGTGATCCTGGCCGTGCTGGCCCTCGTCGTGTTGCCGCTCTTCTACAGCCTGATCCTCGGGGTCAACGCGCCCTCCAACCGCCCGGTGATCGCCGTCGACGGCCTGAACCTGCTGGTCCTCTACCTGGGCCTGACCGCGCTGCTCCTCTGGGCGGTTCGACGCCGCCACCTCGGCGGGTCGCTGGCGGCGCTGGCCGCGATCGCGCTGATCGTGCTCGACCTCTTCGGCGCGACCGCCGGCTTCAACCCCACCTCGGCCGATCTGGTGGCCGGCTTCCGGCACCCCCAGGCGGTGAGCTTCCTCGCGTCTCGCGCGGCGACGGAGGGGCCGTTCCGCGTCGAGTCGGCGGCGCCGAGCTGGCAGCCCGACCTGGCCGCCGTCGCCGGTCTGGAGGACGTGGGCGGGCTCTACGACCCGATGCAGCTGGCGAACTACACCGGTGCGCTCCAGGCCGCGACCGCCAACCGCGCGCTGCCCCTGTACGATCTGCTCGGCGCTCGCTACCTGATCGCCGATGCCAAGACGATGCCGCCACCGACCTTCCGTAGGGTGCTGACCGCCTCGGACGGGGTCGTCGTCTGGCAGAACCCGGCCGCCATGCCCCGGACCTGGCTGTCCTACCAGGCCCGTCCGGTCGATCTCGCCACGGCCCTCGACGCAATTCGCCAGCCGAGCTTCGACCCTCGCGCCTCCGTGTTGGTGTCCGGCCCGCTCGGCACGCCGCAGGCCGGGGGGAAGGGCAGCGCGACGATCGTGAGCGACACCGTCGACACGGTCACCCTGCGCGTCAGTACCGACCGGACTGCCGACCTGGTGCTGGCCGACGTGAACTATCCCGGCTGGACCGCGTCGGTGGACGGGCGTACGACGCCGGTAGCCACGGCGGACGGCCTCTTCCGCGCCGTCTCGGTGCCGGCCGGCTCGCACGTCGTCGTCTTCCGCTACGAGCCACCGCTCGTGCGGGACGGTGCGGTCGTCGCGGGGGTCTGCGCGCTGCTGATCCTCGTCATGCTGGGTGTCGGGCTGGTCGGGAGTCGGCAGAATCTCGCGCCCGCGGAGTGACAGGCCATCCGCGGGTATCCGGGGTCCGCGTCAGCCGTGTGGGTGATCAGAGCCGTGGCCGCCGCCGTGACCGCGTGTCGGCGGGGCGGGCGGTGCCGACGACCGCGACGGGGGAGCCGCCGACCGGCGCTGTCGAAGGACCGCCGCGCCAACGACGACCGTCGGGATCGCTCCCTCTCCGCCATTCCCGTGCTTCTTCTTGTCCTTACCGTGACCGTTACTTCCTCCACTTGGACGGGCCGACGGGGCGGTTGCCGGCCTGGGCGGCGCCGCGGGTGGCGGGGCGGACGTCGGCGCCGGAGCCGGCGTGGGTGTCGGACTCGGCGTTGGTGACGGTGTCGCGGTTGGGCTCGGCTGCGGTGTCGGGATGAGGGTAACGGCCGATGACGGGGAAGTCATGGGCGTCGCCGCTCGCAGCGGCGCATCACGACGTACCTGGGACGCGGTGGTGCGCGGTGGGTCGCCGGCGCCGTGCGCGGCGATCACGGCCAGCGCGCCGACCAGGAGCACGAAGGTCGCGGCAAGCAACGCAACTGCCGGCCTGATGCCGACGCGCTCGTGCGCGCCCGCGAATGCCGTCGCGACGGGAGCCGGCGGGACCACGCCGAGGGCGCGGGTCTCCTCGGCGGCCGCCTCGCCCCCCGCCAGCGCCCGCGCCAGGCTCGCCGCGTCCGGGTAGCGCCGACCCGGATCCTTGGCCAGCGCCCGCAGCACCACCCCCTCCAGCCACCGCGGCACGCCCGGGTTGAGCGCCCGCGGCCGCGGCGGCGGCGTGTGCACCTGCTGGTAGAGCACCGCCACCGGCTGGTCGCCCGGGAAGGGCAGCGTCCCGGTCAGGAGTTCGAACAGGATCACCCCGACGGCGTAGAGGTCGGCGGGCGGGCCGAGGGGTGCCCCGACCGCCTGCTCGGGGGCCATGTAGGCGGCGGTGCCCAGGGCCACGCCGGTCTCGGTCAGCCCGACGTCGGCGGCGCGGGCGATGCCGAAGTCGGTGAGCTTGGCGGTGCCGTCGGGGGTGAGCAGCACGTTCTGAGGCTTGACGTCGCGGTGGACGATGCCGGCGGCGTGGATGGCGGCCAGGCCCTGGAGGAGTTGCTGGGTGAGGGCCAGGGCGTCGGCGACCGGGAGGGGGGCGGCCTGCTGGATGCGCTGCTTGAGCGTCCCCCCCTCTACCAGCTCCATGACGATGAACCACCGATTCCGGTCATGGCCGGACGCAAGGACGCGCACCACGTTCGGGTGGTGGACCGCGGCAGCGGCCCGCGCCTCGCGTTCGAAGCGCGCGACGACGGCATGGTCGCGCGTGAACTGCTCGCGCAGGACCTTGACAGCGACTGGCATCGACGTGGCCAGGTCGACCGCGCGGTAGGTCTCGGAGAAGGTCCCGTCGCCCAGCGGCTCGACGATCTCGTAGCGGCCGGCGAGCAGGATCGGGAGTTCCATGTCCTCTGGCCGTCCTTTGCCGGCGTGTCTTCAGGGCGATCGTGCCCGGCCGCTCACCGGGCAGTACCGCGAGGGCATGACACGCCGGTCAAGAGTTGGCACATGCCGTGCCAGACCGATCCGGGACAGACCGCGACAGGATGAACGGACGCTTGACAACATTCGTAAAATTACGGTGGAGAATCTCACGATCGGAATGGACGCAGGATGGCTCTACCCGTGACCCTCGGCCAGCAGGAGCGGCAGGCGCTCGACGACCTGGCGGAGGAGATTCGCGCGCGACGCCCGGTGGTTGCCTTCACCGGCGCCGGCATCTCGACGGAGTCGGGAATCCCGGACTTCCGGGGGCCGAGCGGCCTCTGGAAGCGCGCCAAGCCGACGAAGTACCGAGACTTTCTGGCGCAGCCGGATCTGCGCCTGAGCTACTGGGAGCGCCGCCGCACGCGCTACCCGGTGCTGGCGGGCGCGGAACCGAACGCCGGGCATGTGGCGCTGGCCCGGCTCCAGGCGAACGGCTACCTGTGCGACATCATCACCCAGAACATCGACGGGCTGCACCAGAAGGCGGGCTCTCCTCCGGGCACGGTGATCGAGCTTCACGGCTCGGCACACCACATCCGGTGTGTGACCTGCCGGCAGATCTTCGCCGCGAACGAGTTCCCGTTGCCGGCCGACGGGCTGGAGCCGTCCTGTCCCGCGTGCGGCGGCATCGTCAAGGAGGCCACCATCTCCTTTGGCGAGTCGCTCGACGTAGACGACCTGCGGCGGTCGCTGGAGATCGCGCGCGGCGCCGACCTGATGCTGGTCGTCGGCTCGTCGCTGCAGGTTAACCCGGCCGCGCGCATCCCGCAGGTGGCGCGGCAGTCCGGCGCGGCACTGGCGATCGTCAACAACGAGCCGACGCCGCTGGACGACCGCGCGGACCTCGTGGTCCGCGGGCCGGCCGGCGCCGCGCTCACCTACCTGGCCGAGTTACTGGTCGGCTAGCGCGCGTAGAAGGTGACGATCTGATCGACGTCCACCGGGATGTCCATCTCCTCCGGCAGCGGCCGCTGCAGCACGCGCCCGATCGGCTGGTCGCCCTCGCGTGCCAGCCAGGAGGGTGGGCGTACCCTGCCTCCATGGAGGGACTCCTCGACGGCCGGGATGCCGGCAGCCCGCTCCGAGAGCGCGATCGTGTCGCCGGGCTCAACCCGGTAGGAGGGGATGTCGACACGGCGCCCGTTGGCCAGGACGTGGCCGTGGTTGACGAGCTGTCGCGCCATCGGGCGCGTCGGGGCGAAGCCAAGCCGGTAGACGACGTTGTCAAGCCGCGCCTCGAGCAGTCGGAGCAGCGCTTGGCCGGTCGGCTCGTCCGTCCGTTGGGCGTCCTCGAACGCGCGGTGGAACTGCTTCTCGCTCATGCCGAAGTGTCGCTTCAGTCGCTGCTTCTCGCGCAGCTGGCGCCCGTACTCGCTCTGGCGGCGCGGTCGCGCCTGACCATGCACCCCGGGGGGTGCGCCCAGACGGCGCTGGAGCGATCGTGAGCTCGTCCCGGTCAGATTCACCCCCTCGCGACGGGAGACTTGGTGCTTCGGACCTCGGTAGCCTGCCATGTTGCGCTTGCTCCTCTATCACCTGAGGCATCGGCCTTGCGGTTCGCCGCCACCGATGAAGGGGCCGGCCGGTCTCGCTCCGGGCCGACCCCGAATGTTCCGCGGCGGGGCCGTACCACGGTGTCGCACGTCGCGCGCCGGGCGGAGGTCGTGGATGAGTAGCACGACGATGCAGTCCGGGTGGCGTCCCCGGCTGGTCCTGTTCGACCTCGACGACACGCTCTGCGATCACGACTCGTCGCTGCGGCTGCGCCTTCGCGTCGCGTTCGGCGCCGCGTGCGACGGTCTGGGCGACGTGGATCTGGACGACCTGGTCTCGTCCGCGGTTGCCCACTCCGTTGCCGGCACCGACCACTTCGCGGAGGTGCTGGCGGCGCGGGGTGTGTGCGACCCGGTGCGCGTCGAACGCGCGGTGGCGAGCTACGTCGGCGACCGCTACCGCGGGCTGGCCCTGTTCGACGAGTCACTCGAGGTCGTCGAGTCGATCAAGCAGCAGGCGCGGGTGGGGCTCATCACCAACGGGCCGAGTGTGATCCAGCGCAACAAGCTGCTGCGACTGGAGATCACCGAGCTCTTCCCGTTCGTACTGGTGTCGGAGGAGGTCGGGTCCTGGAAGCCCGACCCTGCGATCTTTCACCGCGCGCTCGCCCTGGGTGGCGCCCGTCCGGCGGAGGCGGTCTACGTCGGGGACTCGCCCGAGCACGACGTCGCCGGCGCGCGGTCGGCCGGTCTGCGCAGCGTCTGGGTCAACCGGCGAGGCCGTACCTGGCCGGGCGGTCCGCGTGCCGACTTCGAGATCCGTGACCTGCGCCAGTTGATCCCGCTGCTGGGGCTCGACCGGGAGCCGGCGGCCGGTTCCGCCGGTGAGCCCGGCCGCGTGGTCGGGCCTCGGGGTCTATAATGACGCGCAGTGATGGTCCAGCCGTCGTGGTTGCCATCCCGAAGAGGCCGGCCGGTACGCGTCGCGCCGTCGATGGCGCGGGGCACGGCCCACGTCAAGCCGCGCATCCGGTGCGATCCCGAATCGCCCGGGGCAGCAGTGAGGGAACCTGATGGCCCGACAGATCATCATGGCGGACGAACTGGGTTACTGCTGGGGCGTGCGGCGCGCGCTCGATATCATCACCAAGGCGGGTGACACCGCGCGGCCGGTAGCCACGATCGGCGACGTGATCCACAACCCGCAGGTCGTCCAGCGTCTGCGCGTGCGCGGGGTCGAGACGGCCGACACCGTCGAGGACGCCGTCCTGCGTGGCTACCAGCGCGTGGCGATCACCGCGCACGGCGCCGGGCCCGAGCGTGCCGAGGAGGCGCGGACCCGCGGCGTCGAGCTTATCGACACGACCTGCCCGCTGGTCACCAAGGTCCAGCGGCTAGGACAGAAGCTCGTCCGGCAGGGCTACTTCCTTGTCGTCTACGGCGACCACCTCCACCCGGAGGTGCGCGGCGTGATCAGCTGGGCGGAGACCAACCGCGCCGCGGCCGCCAAGCACGTCGAGGACCTACCCTGGAACGCCGCGCGCGGCAGCAGCGATCCCGACGCCATGGTCCCACCGCGCAAGGTCGCGGTCGTCTCTCAGACGACGAAGAACGTCGACGAGTTCATGGCGTTCGTCACCGAGCTGACCGCGATGGTGGCGCGGGACGGCGGCGAGATCCGCATCTGCAACACCATCTGCGAGCCGACCTCCGAGCGACAGAACGCGCTGCGGCGCCTGGCGAGCCAGGTCGACCTGATCCTGGCGATCGGCGGCAAGAAGAGCTCGAACACGGCGCGCCTGGCCGAGGTCGGTCGCAGCTACGGTGTCCCGAGCTACCACATCGAGAGCGAGGCCGAGATCGAAGACGCCTGGCTCAAGGACATCGAGCATGTGGGCGTCACCGCGGGCGCCTCGACGCCCGACGACGTGATCGAGAGCGTGGTCGGGCACCTGGTCGGGCGCGGCTTCACGCCGCCCGAGGGTGGGATTCGGCACCGCAGCCTGGACGACGTGCCCACCTTCTAGCGCGGTCCCGCCACGCGGGACTCGATCATCGCGGCCTGTCGGAGCCGGCAGGCCGCTTCCCCTGTGCGGGCTGGAGAGGATGGCGCATGCCGCGAACGGTGGTCAGCAACGCGAACGGAATGACGCGACGACGCGGCCGCGAGCGCGCCTTTGTCGGCGTCTCCCTCACGGCGCTGACCGGCTATCTGGCCCTCTTCCTGCTGGTGCGCGCTAACCGCTCGGTCCGGGCGGACCTGGCGGCGACGATCCGCTTCCAGCGCCAGGACCACCCGGCACTGGCCTGGCTGATGGGCGCGGTAAGCTGGTTCGGATTCCAGCCGCAGAGCCTGCTGCTGCCCCTGTTCGCCATCGGCGGGACGTGGTTCGCGCGGCTGCGCCTGGAGAGCTTTTTCCTGGTGCTGGCCTGGGCGAGCAGCCTGCTGAGCTTCACGACCAAGCTCCTGGTGCGGCGCCCGCGGCCCGGCAACTCCCTGGTCCGCGTGGTCGAGGCCGACATCCGGGACACCAGCTTCCCCAGCGGCCACACGCTGCACTACACCGCCTTCTGGGGCTTCTTCACCTACGTGGTCCTATCCCGCAGCCGCTCGGCGCCGGTCCGCTGGCTCACCGTCGCCGTCGTCGCTCCGCTGGCGGCCCTGGTCGGGCCGTCGCGCATCTACCTGGGGCACCACTGGCTGACGGACGTGCTCGCGTCGTACCTGCTTGGCACCGCGTACCTGCTGGGCCTGGTGACGCTCTACCGTCGCGTGCGCGACTGGCTCGACGAGCCGTCGCACGATCTGCCGGCCTGAGCCGGTCCACGTGCCGACGCCGCTGGTCATCGCGCACCGAGGCGGGACGCCTGGCATGCCCGAGAACTCCCTCGCGGCGTTTCGCCGTGCCGTGTCGGCGGGCGTGGACATGCTCGAGTGTGACGTGCGCCGAGCGGCGGACGGCGCGCTCGTGCTGCTCCACGAGGGCCGCGTCGTCCGTGACGGCCGCGTCGTGCCGGTGGCGGCGCTGTCGCTGTCGGATCTGCGCGCGGCGGTCCCGTCGCTCGTCGCGTTCCCGGACTTTCTGGCGGAGTTCGTGCCGCTGCTGCCCATCAACGTGGACCTGAAGGAAGTCGGTTGGGAGGCCGAACTCGTAGCGGAACTCCGCCGCCACGACGCGGTCGATCGCGTGCTCGTGTCGTCGAAGCGCGCGCCGAGCCTGCGCCGCCTCGGCGGGTTCGAGCCTCGGCTGGCGCTGGGGCTCTCTCGCGGGCACCTCGCGAGCGGCGCGCCGACCGAGCGCGGGCGCGCGATGGCCGGGATGTGGCTCCGCGCGACGCTGCCGCCGCTGGCCGTGCCGTCGCTGCGACTGGCGCGCGCTCGCGCGCTGATGCTGCAGCACCGCGCGGTCGGTCCGCTGATCGTGGCGCTCCTGCACCGGCTCGGCTATCGGGTGTTCAGCTGGACGGTGAATTCGGGGGTCGGGGCCGAGCGGATGGCCCGCGCCGGAGTCGACGGTATCGCGAGCGACGACCCGGCCTGCATCATGGCCGAGCTGACGGCGGCCGGCCTGCGCTGAGGCCGGCCGCTCCGCGCCCACCTGGGAAACGTCGTCCGATCAGGGCTGCTCGCGCACGTCCTCGAGCGGGTGCCCCTCGACCGACGGGCTTGCCCCGGGGCGTCCTCCCGGAGCGGCGACGTAGGGAAACGCCTGTACGTCGCTGGCGCCCGCGCCCGACAGGACCTGCCGTGCCCGTGACTCCAGGTCGCCCTTCTGGGCCAGCACCATCACCAGTTGATGCCCCTGCGAGATGAGGTCCTGGTAGCGCCTGGACACGTCCTCGGGCACGCCGATCTGGGTCGTCGCGCCGATCCAGCCGCCGGCCGCGCCGCCGGTCAGGGCGCCGCCCACCGCGGTGGCAATCCATCCCGCCGCCAGGAAGGGGCCGGCCCCGGGGACGACCAGCAGACCCGCGCCGATGAGTCCCATGATCAGGCCACCGGTCACGCCGCCGATGGCGGCGCCGGCGGCCGCGCGGTGAGCGGCCTGGTCGGAGGCGGCCTGCGCCGGAATCTCGGAGGTCGCGTCGGTCCCCTTGGCCACCAGCGCCAGGTCGTCACGATCGAAGCCCGCGTCGCGCAGCGCCCTCAGCCCGCGATGTGCCTCCTCCACGTTCGGGAAGACCGCGACGACGGTCACGTAGTCGCGCGCGAACTCCTTGGTCAGCCGTTCCCCGGTCCAGCTCATCGAATCTTCTGGCGCTGCCATGGGTTCCTCCGCTCGCGTCGCTTGCGTGTTCACTGACCCGTTGGGGACCGCCGGGCACGGACGCCGGTGCTCGGTGTCGGCCGCTCCGGCCGGAACGGCCGGTGACCAAGACCGCGCCGCGACGCCGGCCCGAGTTCGCCTCGGTGGGCGCAAACGACGTGCCAATCGGAGTCGACCTGGGGTCGGTACGCGTTCGTGCCTGGGCGGCTGGGTTGAGTGCTCGTTGTCGCGCGATAGGTCAGTGGTAGCTGTGCCCCGGCGATCGAGCAGCCAGCCGGTGTCGGGGTGCGTCCGCCGGGTACCCGCTGTCCCTTACGGACCGGTCGGCGTCTGACCGTAGCGCCACTGGTAGTAGGCGCGCCCGACGTTGCCCATCTCGACCTGCCAGCCGGCCGGGTTGCCCGGCGTGTAGGTCATCACCCGGCGCTCGAAGGCCTGGACCAGGACCCACTGCGGCGTGCCCTTGACGTTGACGTAGACCCAGTAGGGCTCGGTGAGCGGCCGGCCGGCGACGTAGATCGGGTCCCACGTCTGCGCCGCGAAGTAGTCGGTGAACACGGACGCGATGTTGTGGCCGGTGACCGCGTCGTAGCCCGTCAGGGTCACGCCGCCCGGGACCGGCTTGCCGGTCGTGACGTTCCCCGCCCTGTCGAGCGCCGCGGTGACGGCCTGTCCGGCGAGGTTGGGCACGTGGTGGTCGTTCGCCAGGGTGGCGAGCCCGTGCAGGCTGGCGTAGGTCGGCGCGTTGGGGTTCTGCGGGGCCGGGTCGCCGGCGATCGGGATCTGCGCCGGCTGCGACTGCTCGAACGTGCTGTCTCCGGTCTGGATCGCGCCCAGGATCATGTCGCGCACCAGGAGCCCGTTGGTGACGAACCACGGTGAGGACCGGTCCCCACCCGGCTGCGAGATCTCCATGCGGCTCTTGTCGAAGTAGTAGACCCGCCGGCTGCCGCCGGGAGACTGCGCGTACGGCTCCTTCGGCGCGGCCCAGGTGTCGGGACCCCAGAGCCAGGTCTGGTCGGTCGACTGGGCCTGGAGCGTCCCGTCGGACTGCCACCAGAGCTGCTGGACCGCCGGATCGGCGGCCGCGACGCCCGGCGGCAGGGTCGTGTCGGCCGGCACGCCGAGAGCCAGCGGCTCGTCGCTCGTCGCCGCGGTGCGGAAGCTCCAGGTGCGCGTGAACGGCGCGCCGTTGGCGGTGCCGCTGGCCGTGACCCGGTAGGTCGTGCCCGGCGCGAGCGGTCGCGTCGCCGCGATCTGGTAGGTCTGCTGGGTGAGCCAGCCGCTGCCGGTCGTGGCATCAACCGGGACGGACGTGCCGCCGGTGGTCAGCGTGGCCTGCTGGAAGCTGACGCTGCCCGGCCCGAGGTACTTCAGCGTGATCGGGTACCCCACCGGGTAACTGGCGGCGGGGAATGGGTCCGGCGTCTCGCCGTCGAAGGAGAGGCCGACGCCGGTCGTGCCGTCGGGCGGCCAGGCGACCCAGTTCGGGGTCGCGGTGTCGCTCCAGGTCGGCGCGCCGACGTCGATGACCTCGATCTTCGCCGTGCCGTTGTTGACGGCGCCGAGGCCGATGTCGACGTAGCGTGGGTCGATCAGGGTGAGCCGGTGGTTGATCGTGCCGATGAACCAGTCGAGGCTGACCAGCATCGAGCCGCTGAGGCCGATGTTCTCGTTGACCCAGCCGGAGTAGCCCGCGGCCTGGGCACGCGCCTGCATGTCGGCGCCGGTGAAGCCGGGCTTGCCCGGCGTCTCCGCGTGGAGGCCCATGCCGGATAGGCTGGGGTCGCCGTAGTTCAGTGCGTAGTACTGGGCGTGGGCGCTGGCGGAGGCGTCGAGCGCGGCGCTGCGGTGCATTGGCGGCAGCCCGAGCCAGGAGCGATAGGTGTTGATCTCGTTGAACGCCTGGGTCAACTCGTCCGTCGCCGCGGTGGCCGGCGCGGCCGGGAGCGTCAACAGCGGCATCAGCGCCAGCGCGAGCGCCGCCGCGACCTGGAGCAGGCGGGCAACACCCGGCCGGCACTGCGGACCATACGGCGTGGCGACCACGTCTTCCCTCCCCTCGCGGGCACCGGCGTTCGCGCGATCGCGCGCGGCAGTCGTCCCCGTCCCCAGGGAAGCGACGCCGATCTGAACGTAACGCGCGGGCATCGACGCCGGCAGGCGTCGATGGTACCGGATCCTGGCCAGGACGTCAGGTCTGGAAGGCCAGTGCTGCCGGAGTCGAATTCTGTTAAGCTTGTGGGCGATGGCCCATCGGGGCCTGATCCTCGAACAGGAGCGTGAACCATGCCGGTGCTTATCGGCTTACTCGTGCTATTGCTGGCGCTCGTCGTCGCGTTCTGGGTGATCGGTCACCTGGTTGGACTGGTGGTGGCACTGGTCATCGCCTTCCTGATCGGCCTCCTCGCGGAGAAGATCGTGCCGGGAAGGCTGCCCTACGGCCTGGCCGGCGCCATCGTTGCCGGACTGCTCGGCACCTTCCTCGGGGCGATCCTGCTCGGCAGCCTGGGACCGTCGATCGCCGGAATCGCCCTGCTGCCGGCCACCGTTGGCGCGATCATCATTGTCGCGGCGGGCAAGCTGGTCTTTCGGGCGACCCACTCGAACACCCGGCGGCTCGGTGCACCGGCCACGCGCGGGCGCCTGCGCTGATATACTCGATCGCGATAGCCAGAGGCTGTGACGGAAACGAGTACGCGGGGCGCGACGCCCAGCGAGTCCGGGAGCGGTGCGAGCCGGACGCGAACCGACCCCGCGGAAGATCCTTCCCGAGCCGCCGCCCGAACGGCCTGACGGCCCAGTAGTCGCGGCCGGCGTCGTCGCCCGTTAGCGCGACGGAGTCGTGGACGGCGCGCAACGCGCGCCGCGACGGCTCGACGAGTGGGTCCGGCGTGCCGGGCCAACCGAGGTGGTACCGCGGGTGAACCCCGTCCTCCGTGGAGGGCGGGGCTTTCTGTGTTGTGAGCGCGCGCCTTGCCAGACGGAACGCCAGGGACCGGGGCGGTATTGCGGACCGACGTGGACAGAGTGCAGGAGGTCGACCGTGTTCAGGCCCGTGTCATCGAAGGTTGACTATCCCGCCGAGGAGCGGGAGACGCTCGCGTGGTGGTACGACGGCGGGGTGGTCGAGGAGTACCTGCGGCGCAACGCGAACGCCCACGAGCGCTGGTCCTTCCTCGACGGCCCGATCACGGCCAACAACCCGATGGGCGTCCACCACGGCTGGGGCCGGACCTACAAGGACCTCTACCAGCGCTACCACACCATGCTCGGCCAGCAGCAGCGTTACCAGAACGGGTTCGACTGCCAGGGGCTCTGGGTGGAGGTCGAGGTCGAGAAGGAGTTGGGCTTCAACTCCAAGCGAGACATCGAGGACTACGGCATCGCCCGCTTCGTCGAGAAGTGCAAGGAGCGAGTCCTCAAGTACGCCGGCATCATCACCGAGCAGTCCCAGCGGCTCGGCATGTTCATGGACTGGGACGACTCGTACTTCACGATGTCCGACGAGAACAACTACACGATCTGGCACTTCCTCAAGGTGTGCCACCAGCGCGGCTGGATCTACCAGGGACACGACGTCATGATGTGGTGTCCTCGCTGCGAGACCGGTATCTCGGAGATGGAGGCCAGCGAGGGCTACCAGGAGCGCACCCACACCAGCCTCTACGTCCGCTTCCCGCTGCTGGAGCGCGACCACGAGTACCTGCTGGCCTGGACGACCACGCCCTGGACGCTGGCCGCCAACGTGGCGGCCGCGGTGCGGCCCGACCTCACCTACCAGCAGGTCAGGCAGGGCGACGACGTCTACTACGTGGCGGCGGAAGCCGTGCCGCACGCGATCCGCGGCGAGCACCAGGTGGTCGGCGAGGTGCGCGGCGCCGACATGGTGGGCTGGCGCTATGCCGGGCCGTTCGACGACCTGCCGGCCGCGCAGGGCATCGAGCACCGGGTCATCCCCTGGGACGCGATCGACCCGGCCGAGGGGACGGGTATCGTCCACATCGCCCCCGGCGCCGGTCGTGAGGACTTCCAGCTTGGCAAGGAGCACGGTCTCCCGGTGGTGGCGCCGCTCGACGAGTCGGGCCACTACCTCGACGGGTTCGGCTGGCTGACCGGCAAGCGGGTGAGCGAGGTGCCGCAGCCCATCGTCGACAGCCTACGCGAGCGCGGCCTGCTCTACCACGCCTACCCGCACACGCACCGCTACCCGACCTGCTGGCGCTGCGGGACGGACCTCGTCTTCCGGCTGGTCGACGAGTGGTACATCGCGGTCGGCCCCTGGCGCGAGCAGGTGATGGACAACGCCCGCAAGGTGCGCTGGATCCCCGAGTTCGGCCTGGAGCGCGAGCTGGACTGGCTCCGCAACATGGACGACTGGATGATCTCCAAGAAGCGCTACTGGGGGCTGGCGCTGCCGATCTGGACGTGCGCGGACTGCGGCTGGTTCGACGTGGTCGGCAGCGAGGATGAGCTCAAGGAGCGCGCCGTCGCCGGCTGGGAGGCGTTCGCGGGGCACACCCCGCATCGGCCGTGGGTCGACGCGGTCAAGATCCGCTGCGAGCAGTGCGGCGGCCTGGCGTCCCGCATCCCGGACGTCGGCAACCCGTGGCTCGACGCCGGGATCGTCCCGTACTCGACGCTCCACTACCGCCACGACCGGGAGTACTGGCGCAAGTGGTTCCCGGCCGACTTCATCACCGAGTCGTTCCCCGGCCAGTTCCGCAACTGGTTCTACTCGATGCTGGCCCAGAGCACGGTGCTGACCGGCGAGACGCCCTTCCTCGAGGTGCTGGGCTTCGCCACGCTGCGTGACGAGCACGGCGAGGAGATGCACAAGAGCAAGGGCAACGCGATCTGGTTCGACGACGCGGCCGAGGTGATGGGGGCCGACGTCATGCGCTGGCTCTACCTCAAGCACAACCCGGCGCTCAACCTGAACTTCGGTTACCACCTGGGCGACCAGGCGCGCCGGCAGTTCATCCTGCCGCTCTGGAACTCCTACGCCTTCTTCGTCAACTACGCCGCGCTGGACGGCTTCGACCCGACCGAGCACGACGTCCCGGTCGCCGAGCGGACGCTGCTCGACCGCTGGATCCTGTCGCGCCAGCAGGAGCTCATCCGAGTCGTGCGCGACGCGCTCGACCGCTTCGACTCGCTGACCGCGGCGCGCGCGATCGAGGAGTTCGTCGTCGAGGAGCTGTCGAACTGGTACATCCGGCGCAACCGGCGCCGCTTCTGGAAGACCGAGAGCGACCGCGATAAGGCGGCCGCCTACCTCACGCTGTACGAAGTGCTGGTCACGACCACGCGACTGCTGGCGCCCTTCCTGCCGTTCGTGACCGAGACGATGTACCGCAACCTGGTGCTGAGCGTGGAGCCGGGTGCGCCCCGCTCGGTCCACCTGACCGACTACCCGGTGGTCGACGAGGCGAAGCTCGACACGGCACTGACCGGCGACATGGGCGTGCTGCTCCACATCGTCGGGCTGGGGCGGGCCGCGCGCAGCCGCGCCAGCGTGAAGGTGCGCCAGCCGCTGCCGCGCGTGCTGGTCGGCTCGCGCCAGGAGGGCGCGCTCGGCGCGATCGAGCGGCTGCATGACCAGCTGATCGACGAGTTGAACGTCAAGGAGTTCGCGGTCATCGAGCGGCCCGAGGAGTACGTGAGCTACACGGTGCGGCCGAACCTGGCGCTCCTCGGTCCCAAGTACGGGTCGCAGTTGGGCGCGATCCGCCGCGCGGTCCAGGAGGCGGAGCCGGCGCGGCTGGGCCAGCTGCAGCGGGCCGGCCGGCCGATCACGCTGTCGGTGGACGGCGAGGCGGTCACCCTGGCGCCGGAGGAACTCCTGGTCGAGGTCAAGGACCGCGAGGGCTTCGCCGTGGCCGAGGACCGGGACTTCCTGGTGGCACTGGACCTGATGATCACGCCGGAGCTGCGCCTGGAGGGGCTGGCGCGCGACTTCGTGCGGGGCGTGCAGGACGCGCGCAAGAACGCGGGCCTGCAGATCGAGGACACCATCGAGACGGTATACCGCGCCAGCGGTGAGCCGGCCGAGGCGATCGCGCGCTTCGCGCCCTACATCCAGGGGGAGACGCTCTCGACCGAGCTCCTGGCGGGCTCGCCCGAGTCGGACGGTCTGCACACCGAGGAGGTCAAGGTCGGTGGCGAGCGGGTGCTCGTCGGGATCAAGCGAGTCGGCAGCCTGAAGGAAACCGCCGTCTGAGTGGGCACGATCGGCGAGGGTGAACCGAACGACATGACGGACGATCCGGGGCTCGACGTGGCGGGGCGGCTCGCCGCACTGCGCCGGCGCCTCGTGCCGGCCGGTCCGCTGACCGAGGTCGACGTCCGGCTGCCCAACACCGGGCGGACGTTCCGCGTCCTCCAGCCGCAGGACCTCGACCGGCTGATCGACGCGGTCGAGCACGATCCGGAGCAGAACCTGCCCTACTGGGCGGAGCTCTGGCCGAGCGGGATCGCGCTGGCCGATCTCCTGGTCGCGGAGCCGGATCTCGTCCGGGGCCGGCGTGTGGTGGAGCTCGGCTGCGGGCTGGGCGTGACGGCCATCGCGGCGCTCGAGGCGGGCGCCGATCTGACGGTGACGGACTACGCGCCGGAGTCCCTTCTCCTCTGCCGCTATAGCGCGCTCGCCAACGCGGGCCTGGAGCCGGCGGCCCTCCACATCAACTGGCGCCAGCCGCCCGCGGAGCTGTTCGCGGCGGCCGGTGCGGGCTTCCCGGTCGTGCTGGCGGCAGACGTCCTCTACGAGTCGCGCGACGTGCAGCCGCTCCTGGCGCTGCTCGACCGGCTGGCCGCGCCCAGCGCCGACGTCCTGCTCGCCGAGCCGGGTCGCCCGGTGGCAGCGCGCTTCGTCGAGCACGCGACCCTGCGCGGCTGGACGGTCGAGCCGGACCCTCCCGTCTGGGAGGGACCCTGGCCGGACCCGCGCGACCAGGGCACGCGGGTCACCGTCCACCGGCTGCGGCGGGTCCCGTCGTGAGCGCACCGCGACCGGGGGCGCGTGCATCAGTTGTCAGGCGGCCGGGCGGTGGCGCTGGTAGGTGCGCTGGCGGGGCGCGCGGAGCGTCATCGCCTCATCCCACCGTCCGCTCTTGAGCCAGGCCCGCACCGTGGCG
>DASSZN010000194.1:0-2518 GCA_035702805.1 Thermomicrobiaceae bacterium
GGCGTTGACGATGGCGGTCGCGGCCCTGATGTCGTCGTCGCTGACCATGGCCCCGCTTGAGCGCAGCGCCTCCAGGTCGACGTAGGTGACGCCGAGCTGCGCGCCGACGCTGTTGTCGACGTCGCGCGGCATGGCCAGGTCGAGGACGACCAGCGGACGCTGCGGGCGCGGGGGGACGAGCTCGGCCTCGATGACCAGTCCGGTCGCGCCGGTCGAGGAGACGACCAGGTCGGCACCGGCGATCTCCGCGCCGAGCTCGGCGAGCGAGGCGGCGCGTCCGCCGAGCGAGGCGGCAAGGCGCTCGGCCCGCGCGGCGGAGCGGTTCAGGACGACCAGGTCGGTGACACCCCGCCGACGCAGGGTGGCCCCGGCCAGCGCACCCATGGAACCGGCGCCCACGATGACCGCGCGGCGGTGCTCAAGCGGGCCGAGCACGGCGCTGGCCCGATCCAGCGCGACCGACACCACCGAGGCTCCCGCCCGGTCGATGCCGGTATCGGAATGCACCCGCTTGCCGACCCGCAGCGCCGTCTGGGTGAGCTCGTGCAGGACGCTGCCCACGGAGCCGGATTCGGTTCCCAGGGCGTAGCACTGGCGCAGCTGGCCGAGGATCTGGGACTCGCCGACGACCATCGAGTCCAGTCCGGCCGCGACCGAGAACATGTGCTCGGCGGCGGCCTCCGCGAAGTGCACGTACAGGTGATCGGACAGGTCCGAGATCGCCTGACCGGCGTGCCGCGCGAGGATGGACGTGATCTCCGCGACGGCGGGGTGGAAGCGGGCGACGTCGGCGTAGACCTCCACGCGGTTGCACGTCGACAGCAGCAGTACCTCGCTGATCATCTCAGTGCGGTGCAGCTCGTCGAGCGTCTTGCGCAGCTCGTCGCCCGGGACCGCAGCGCGCTCGAGCACCGACACCGGTGCGGTGCGGTGCGACAGGCCAACCACGAGGACGCTCATGCCCGACCTCCGACCGCGGTCGCCTTGCGGTTCTCGTGGAAGGACAGGATCTGCAGTTCGGCGGCCAGGTCCACCTTGCGCAGATCGACGTGGCCGGGCACGTTCAGCACGACCGGCGCGAAGTTGAGGATGCTCGTGACACCGGCCGCCACCACCCGGTCGCAGACGTCCTGGGCCGCGGCGGCGGGCGTGGCGAGCACCGCGATCGTGATCCGCAGTTCGGTGACGATCGCGGCGAGGTCGCGGATGTCGCGCACGACCAGGCCCCGGACGGTGGTGCCGATCCGGTCGGCGTCGGCGTCGACCAGTGCCGCGATCCGGAAGCCCCGGTTCACGAAGCCGGCGTAACCGGCGAGCGCCTGGCCCAGGTTGCCGACTCCGATCACGGCGACCGAGCGATGCACGGTGAGCCCGAGCGTCCGCGCGATCTCCTCGGTCAGGGTCACGACGTCGTAGCCCACCCCGCGGATGCCGTAGGAACCGAGAAATGACAGGTCCTTGCGCAAGGTCGCGGAGTTGACGCCCGCGGCCGCGGCGAGCTCCTCGGAGGAGACCGTCGACGCGGTGCGCTCGCCCAGCGCGCCGAGCACCCGCAGGTAGGTGGCCAGCCGCGCAACTGTGGCCTCCGGGATGGCGCGGCAGTCCTGCGCCCCGGCGCGCCCGTCCGCGGACAGGCCGTCGGGCGCACTACGCGCGTCGCGCGGAGCGGACATCGACACCTCAACGACCGGCTCGAATGGGCGCTGGGACCGGGTAACGGGGGCGCTCGGCCGGTGTGGTAGAAGCTGGCTGGACGCGGGGAACGCTACGCCGCTCGTGAATCTTTTCCCAAATCCGCCGGGGGCGTGCTATAGGCCGCGTGGGCGCGTCAGGGCACGGCGGAACCGGTCCTCCTCGAGACGCCAGTAGCCGTGTTCCCTGCCGTCGATGAGGATGACCGGAACCCGGTCGGAGTACTGCTCCCGGCGCCGCGGATCAGCGTCGACGTCAAGCTCGGCGTAACCGAAACCCAGTTCCGCGGACAGCTGCCGCAGCCGCGCCTGGGCCTGCTCACACAGGTGGCAGCCGACCCGGGTGATGAGGGTGACCTCAGGCGCCACCGGGCCGCCCACCCTGCGCGGAGCCCGACGAAGCGGTCAGTCGCCACTTCATCACCTTGCCCGTGACGGTGCGCGGCAGCACGCTCACGTACTCGATCCGCGCCGGAAGCTTGAAGCGGGCGAGCGAGCCGGCCGCGCCCGCCAGCAACGCGTCCGGATCGCGGCGCGCGCCCGGCGCGGCGACGACGTAGGCGTGGACGGCTTCGCCGGTCCGCGCGTCCGGCACGCCGACCACGGCGACCTCGGCCACACCCGGCTGGGCGGCGAGGACCGCCTCGACCTCGGCGGGGTAGACGTTGAAGCCGTTGACGATGACCAGCTCGCTGGTGCGACCGACCAGGTACAGCGCACCGTCCTCGTCGCGGACCGCGACGTCCCCGGTGCCGAACCAGCCCTGCTCGTCCGGGCCGTCCGCGCCGTCGGGCCAGTACCCGGAGAACAGGTTCGGCCCCCGCACG
>DASSZN010000219.1:0-2828 GCA_035702805.1 Thermomicrobiaceae bacterium
TTGAACGGAAGCCTCCGCCCGGTGCTCCACTCCTACGCCTACCCGCTGCCGGGGGACGAGGACGTGCCGCGCGCCGCGTACGTCATCTTCGAGGCCGAGACGGGCCGCCGGGTCCCGGTGCCGGACGTGCCGGCGCCCCTCCTCTACTACGGGTCGCCGCTGCGGCCCGAGCGCGTCTGGTGGAGCGAGGACGGCCGGCGGCTCTACGTCGTCTCGCTGGGTCGCGGCTATACCAGCTACGCCCTCGCGGTCATCGACGCCGAGACCGGCGCGAGCCGCACCCTGGTCGAGGAGCACAGCGACACGGGCGTCGACCCGCACCCGGCCTACGGCGGCCGCCCGATCATCCGCGTCCTCGACGGCGGCCGGCGCGTCCTCTGGTACTCGCAGCGCGACGGCTGGGGGCACCTCTACCGCTACGACGGCGAGACCGGCGCCCTCGAGCGCCGGCTGACCCAGGGCGCCTGGGCCGTCACCGACGTGCTCCACGTCGACGAGCGCGAGCGCGTCGTCACCTTCACCGCCGTCGGCCGCGAGCCCGGCCGCGACCCCTACGACAACGCCCTCTACCGGGTCTCCCTCGACGGGGGAGAGCCGGTGCTGCTGACGCCCGAGGACGCCACGCACCAGGTGACGGCGTCGCCGGACGGGCGCTTCTTCGTCGACAGCTACTCCCACGTCGACCTGCCGCCGGTCACCGTGCTGCGCGCGGCGGACGGCTCGGTCGTCCGCGAGCTGGAGCGGGCCGACGTGGCGCGCCTGGAGCAGACGGGCTGGCGGCCACCGGAGCGCTTCCGGGCGAATGCGCGCGACGGCGCCACCGACGTCTACGGCGTGCTGATCCTGCCGACCTGGTTCGACCCCGCCCGCGACGGCCGGCTGCCGGTCCTCGACAGCATCTACGCCGGGCCGCAGACGAACCAGGCGCCCACCTCCTTCAGCGGCTACTCCACCACGACCTCCGTGCCCAGCAAGGAGCGCGACTTCTGGCACGCCCAGGCGCTGGCGGAGCTCGGCTTCGCCGTGGTGATGGTCGACGGGCTCGGCATGCCCTTCCGCTCCAGGGCCTTCGCCGACCGCGCCTACCGCGACCTGGGTGACGGCGGCCTGCCCGACCACGTCGCGGCGATCCGCCAGCTGGCCGAGCGGCACCCCTTCCTCGACCTCGAACGGGTCGGGATCTACGGCCACTCGGCCGGCGGCTACGCCTCGGCCCACGCCATCCTGGCCTACCCCGACTTCTACCGGGTCGCCGTCTCCTCGGCCGGCAACCACGACCACCGGCTCGACAAGGCGACCTGGGTCGAGCGCTACATGGGGCTGCCGGTCGGGGAGCACTACGCCGCGCAGGCGAACGCGGCGCTGGCGGACCGGTTGCGGGGCAAGCTGCTGCTGATGCACGGCGAGATGGACGAGAACGTCCACCCGGCCTCCACCCTGCAGCTGGTCGACGCGCTGATCAAGGCGAACCGGGACTTCGACCTCCTGATCCTGCCGAACCGGCCCCACGGGATGGGCAGCGACCCCTACTTCGTGCGGCGCCGCTGGGACTACTTCGTCCGGCACCTGCTGGGTGCCGAGCCGCCCGGCGACTACGCCATTGCCGCGCCCGAGGCTGCCGCGCGCTAGCGCGGCCGGAGCGACACCGACGAACCTGGAGAGGACGACGATGAGCGAGCGACCCCGGACCGAGTCCGTGACGGCGAGCCTGCTGCGCTCGCCGCAGCTGCGCATGATCGGCCCGCACCGCGGCGGCCGGGTCGTCGCCGTGGCCGGCGACCCCGCGGACCCGATGACCTTCTACTTCGGCGCCTGCGCCGGGGGGGTCTGGAAGACGACCGACGGCGGCCGCTTCTGGCGCAACGTCTCCGACGGCTACTTCACCACCGCCGCCATCGGCGCCCTCGCCGTCTCCGAGGCCGACCCCAACGTGATCTACGCCGGCACCGGCGAGTCGACCATCCGCGGCAACGTCTCGCACGGCGACGGCGTCTACAAGTCGACCGACGCCGGCCGCACCTGGACGAACGTCGGGCTGCGCGACACGCGCCACATCGGCAAGATCCAGATCGATCCCGACGACCCGGACCGGGTCTACGTGGCCGCCCTCGGCCATGCCTGGGGGCCGAACGCCGAGCGGGGCGTCTTCCGCAGCGAGGACGGCGGCGCGACCTGGAGGAAGGTCCTCTACCGGAGCCCGAACGCCGGCTCGCACGACGTCTCGATGGACCCGGGCAACCCGCGGATCCTCTTCGCGGCCATCTGGCAGGCCCAGCGCTACCCGCACGCCCTCATCAGCGGCGGGCCCGAGAGCGGGCTCTGGCGCACCTTCGACGGCGGCGACACCTGGGAGGACATCACGCGGCGCCCCGGCCTGCCCACGGGCGTGCTCGGCAAGATCGGCGTGGCCGTCTCCCCGGCCCGCGAGGGGCGCGTCTGGGCGGTGATCGAGGCCGAGGACGGCGCCGTCTTCCGCTCGGACGACTACGGCGACACCTGGGCCCGCCTCTCCGAGCAGTCGCTGCTGCGCACCCGACCCTGGTACTACATGCACATCACCGCCGACACCCAGGACCCCGACACCGTCTACGTGCAGAACTACTCCTTGTGGAAGTCGATCGACGCCGGGGCGAACTTCACCCGCATCCCGACGCCGCACGGCGACGAGCACGCCCTCTGGATCGACCCCGAGGACAACCAGCGCATGATCGAGGGCAACGACGGCGGCGCCTGCGTCTCCTTCAACGGCGGCCGCGCCTGGTCCTCGATCTACAACCAGCCGACGGCCCAGCTCTACCACGTCACGACCGACGACCGCGTTCCCTACC
>DASSZN010000236.1:0-4913 GCA_035702805.1 Thermomicrobiaceae bacterium
GTTCCACACCGGCGGCGTCGCCGGCGAGGACATCACGACCGGCCTCCCGCGTGTCGAGGAGTTGTTCGAGGCGCGCGAACCCAAGGGCAAGGCCGTCATCGCGGACATGGGGGGTACCGCCCACATCGTCGAGGACGAGCAGGGCCGGCGGATCGTGCTGAGCAGCGAGGAGATCTACACCGAGACACTGCCGGTGCCCGCCGACTACCTGGTCACGATCGGCAACGGCGAGGGGGTGGCGACCGGCCAGGTGCTGGCGGTTGCGCCCGAGGAGATCGGCGGCGAGCCGGTCGTGGCGACGATGGACGGCGACGCGTTCATCGACGGGAGCCAGATCGTCCTTCGGAGCGAGGACCGCCGGTCCGCGGAGTATCCGGTGGCGGCGTCCGCGCACATCCGGGTCACCGACGGCGAGCACGTGGCGATCGGCACGCAGTTGACCGACGGCAACCTCGATCCCCAGGAGATCCTGGAGACCCTCGGCTCCGAGGCGGTGGAGCGCTACATCGTCGAAGAGGTGCAGAAAGTCTACAAGTCGCAGGGCGTGGTGACCAACGACAAGCACATCGAGGTCATCGTGCGGCAGATGCTGCGCAAGGTCGCGGTCGAGCAGCCGGGTCACACGGATCTGCTGGCGGGCGAGCTGGTCGACCGGTTCCAGTTCATCCGCATCAACGAGGAGATCGTCGCCGAGGGCGGCGAGCCGTCCACCGCGCAGCAGGTGCTGCTCGGGATCACCAAAGCGTCGCTGGCGACGGACAGCTTCCTGTCGGCGGCCTCCTTCCAGGAGACGACGCGGGTGCTGACCGAGGCGGCCATCAACGGCAAAGTGGACAACCTGCGCGGCCTGAAGGAGAACGTCATCATCGGCAAGCTCATCCCGGCGGGCTCCGGATTCGACGTCCGGATGCCGGGAAGAGGGCCGCTGAGCGCGTTCGACCTGGCGAACCTGCAGTCGATGGAGGCCGAGGCGGCAGTCGAACCGGAAGTCGAGCCGGCCTCGATCGAGGACGTCGAGGAGCTGGTCTCCGGTGGGCACCTGCCCGGGCAGTCGATCGGCGTCGCCGAGCTCGATGTGGCGCAGGCCGTGCTGCCGGCTGGTTCGGCCGAGGCCGACGAGATGGATGCCGAATTCGCGGCGTCGGTGGCGGATGAGCCCGACGTCGTGGAGGCGGATGTCGACGAGGACGATGACGAAGGCGGGGAGAGCTAGACCTCCCCGTCACGACGCCGTTTTTACCTTGACACTCGGTGTCACGCTTGTTAGACTGTGTGCTTGTGGCCGTCCACGGACGGCCACATCCCTGAGGAAGTGTATTCCTCGAGGCATCCGGCGCCGCAGCTGCGGTGTTGCGCAGAGCACGGTCTCACGAGTAAGCCGGGTGTCTTAGAAGGAGTATCGGGCGTGCCGACGATCAACCAGTTGGTCCGTAAAGGGCGGAAACGGGTCGTCAAGAAGACCAAGGCGCCGGCGCTGCGTTTCACCAACAATGCGCTTGGTCGCTATGCGGGTCGACTGCGGCGCGGGAAGGGGTCGCCTCAGAAGCGAGGCGTCTGCACCCAGGTCCGCACGATGACGCCGAAGAAGCCCAACTCGGCCTTGCGCAAGATCGCCCGGGTGCGGCTCTCCAACGGCATGGAGGTGACCGCGTACATCCCCGGCGAGGGCCACAACCTCCAGGAGCACTCGGTCGTGCTCATCCGCGGCGGTCGCGTCAAGGACCTGCCCGGTGTGCGCTACCACATCATTCGGGGTGCACTGGATGCGCGCGGCGTCGAGAACCGCAAGCAAGGGCGGTCGAAGTACGGAACCAAAAGGTCGAAGAGCTAGGATAACGCGCGCCCGGGCATGATCTGTCCGGGCCGCCGTTCCGCCGGTCGTCAGACCGGCACTCTTCGCAAGATCGTACGGTGCGAAAGCGGCCTCACGATGCTCACTCGTGCTGACCGCTTTTTCGTGTGAACGAGGGGTGACCCGCGCGGCCGCTTTGGCGCCCGGGCGGTTGCCCGCCCAGCACGGCGAGATGCGCAGTTTGGCAGGCGGCGCCGCGGCGCCGCCGGGGTACACGGGAGGCACCGGAGAGATGCCGAGACGGGCAAAGGTCGTTAGTCGCGAGATCCTACCGGACGCGCGCTACGGCAGCGAGCTCCTGTCGCGCTTCATCAATAAGGTGATGCAGCGAGGCAAGAAGGGTGTCGCGGAGCGCATCGTCTACGACGCGCTGGACCTGATCCAGACGCGGACGGGCCGGGACCCGCTGGACGTCTTCCAGCAGGCCATTCGCAATGCCACCCCAGTGATCGAGGTGAAGCCGCGACGCGTCGGCGGCGCGACCTACCAGGTCCCGGTGCAGATCGAGCCGACCCGGCGCCTGTCGCTGGCGATCCGCTGGCTGCTGCAGTCGTCGCGGGCGCGCGGCGGCCGTTCGATGGCCGAGAAACTGTCCGCCGAGCTGCTGGACGCGGCGAACAACACCGGCGCCACGATCAAGCGCCGCGATGATACGCACCGGATGGCCGAGGCCAACCGGGCATTCTCTCACTACCGCTGGTGACATCACCTGCACCGCGTTCGCGCGGGTGGCAGGAAAGGGACGACGAAACGAACTATGAGCATGACGGCAACGAGGAGCGCCGAGGAGCAGCGGATCGCGCTCGCGAGGACGCGGAACATCGGCATCATTGCCCACATCGATGCCGGCAAGACCACGACGACGGAGCGAATCCTGTTCTATACGGGGCGCGTCCGCAAGCCCGGTGAGGTCCACGAGGGCTCGGCGACCATGGACTGGATGGTCCAGGAGCGCGAGCGCGGGATCACGATCACCGCGGCGGCGACGACGTGCTTCTGGCGTGACCATCGCATCAACATCATCGACACCCCCGGCCACGTCGACTTCACCGTGGAGGTGGAGCGCTCGCTGCGCGTGCTCGACGGAGGAGTGGTCGTCTTCGACGCCGTGGCCGGCGTCGAGCCGCAGTCGGAGACGGTGTGGCGCCAGGCCGACAAGTACAGCGTGCCCCGGATCTGCTTCGTCAACAAGATGGACCGCACCGGCGCCAACTTCTGGCGAACGGTCGAGATGATCGTCGACCGGCTCAAGGCGCGCCCGGTCGTGGTGCAGCTCCCGATCGGCGCTGAGGCCGGCTTCCGCGGCATCATCGACCTGATCGATTTCAAGGCGTATCTGTACCATGACGAGCTCGGCCAGAACATCGAGCTGACCGAGGTGCCGGAAGAGTTCCGGGCTGAGTCCGAGCAGCACCGCCACGAGCTGATCGAGATGATCGTCGAGACCAACGAGGACCTGATGCTGCGCTACCTCGAGGGCGAGGCGCTGGACCCGGCGGAGCTGCGCTCGGGGCTGCGTGCCGCCACGATTACCGGCGAGCTGGTACCGGTCCTGTGCGGCTCCGCGCTCAAGAACAAGGGCGTCCAGCCGATGCTCGACGCCGTGGTGGAGTACCTGCCGTCGCCGCTCGACATCCCGCCGGTGACCGGGGTCAACCCGAAGACGGGCGAGGAGGAGGAGCGGTCGATCGCGGAGGGCCAGCCCTTCTCGGCACTGGCGTTCAAGATCGCGGCCGACCCGCACGTGGGCCGACTCGCCTTCATCCGCGTCTACTCGGGCACGCTGTCCGCCGGCTCGTACACGCTCAACTCGACCAAGGATCAGCGCGAGCGCATCGGGCGGCTGCTCCGCATGCACGCGAACCACCGCGAGGAGGTGGATGAGGTCTCGGCCGGCGACATCTGCGCCGTGATCGGCCTCAAGAGCACCTTCACCGGCGATACGCTGTGCGACCAGGAGCACCCGATCCTGCTCGAGTCGATCGTCTTCCCGGAGCCGGTCATCTCGGTCGCGGTGGAGCCCAAGACGCGGGCCGACCAGGACAAGATGGGGCTCGCGCTGGCGCGCCTGGCCGAGGAAGACCCGACGTTCCAGATGTACACCGATCAGGACAGCGGCCAGACTATCATCCGGGGGATGGGCGAGCTGCACCTCGAGGTCATCATCGACCGGATGCTGCGCGAGTTCCGGGTGGCCGCCAACGTCGGCAAGCCGCAGGTGGCCTACAAGGAGACGATCACGCGGCCGGTCAAGGTCGAGGGACGCTTCGTCCGCCAGACGGGCGGTCGCGGGCAGTACGGGCACGTGTGGCTCGAGGTCGAGCCGCTCGAGCGCGGAACCGGGTTTGTCTTTGAAGACCGGATCGTCGGCGGCGTCGTCCCGCGCGAGTACATCCCGGCGATCGAGCAGGGCGTGCGCGAGGCGATGCAGTCGGGCGGTGAGACGGGCAATCCGGTGGTCGACCTCAAGGTTGCGCTCGTCGACGGGTCGTACCACGAGGTGGACTCGTCCGAGATGGCGTTCAAGATCGCCGGATCGATGGCCCTCAAGGAGGGTGTCCGCCGTGGCCGCTCGGTGGTGCTCGAACCGTACATGAAGGTCGAGGTCGTGACGCCCGAGGAGTTCATGGGCGACGTGATCGGCGACCTCAACTCACGGCGTGGTCGGATCGAGGGCATGGAGATGCGGGCCGGCGCCCAGGTCATTCGGGCCTTCGTCCCGCTGGCGGCCATGTTCGGCTACGCGACCGAGCTTCGGTCGATGACGCAGGGCCGGGCGGTCTACTCGATGGAGTTCGACCACTACGAGCCGCTGCCGGAGAACCTGGCGGCGGAGATGAGGGCGAAAGCTCAGCGCGGTTAAGTTGGCGGGCGGCGGCCACGGTTGGTGGCGGTCGCGATCGACCGGAGGGAAGACTCGGTGGGCAAGCAGCGGTTTGAGCGGACGAAGCCGCACGTGAACATCGGGACGATCGGGCACGTGGACCACGGCAAGACGACGCTGACGGCGGCGATCACGAAGACGCTGGGGTTGAAGGGGGCGGCGAAGTTCCGCTCGTTC
>DASSZN010000304.1:0-15616 GCA_035702805.1 Thermomicrobiaceae bacterium
TCTCCGGCGCCGTCCACCAGCAGGAGCGCCGGCTCTGTCGTGGGAGGGTAGGGTTACCGCATGACTATCAGCAATTGGCGCGATCCCGACACCGAGCGCGCGATCGTCGGGGACATCTCACTGGACGAGCCCTGGAAGCTCCTCGAGCGCTTCAACACCCTGGTGCGCCTCTCCGGTAGCGAGGAGGAGGCGCAGGCCGTCGCCTACGTCGCCGGTCGGCTCGACGAGTGGGGCGTTCCCTATACCGTCCACCACCCCACCTGCCTGATCAGCTGGCCCGGGCCGGCTACCCTGCGTACCCTCGGGCCGAACGGCCGCGGCTTCCAGGTCAAGACCCCCTCCTTCTCACCCGCGACCGACGGCCAGGAGGTCACGGCCGAGCTCGTCTACGTCCCCGGCACCCAGGCGTCCGGCATCGGTGATCTGCTCGGCGGCTCCCGCCCGATCGCGGCGGGGGACCTCACCGGCAAGATCGTGATGACCGAGGGGCTCGGCATCGCCGCGCGCGGCATGGACTTCGCCAACAGCGGCGCTATCGCGGCGATCTTCATCAACCCGGGCGAGCGTATCCACGAGGGCATCACCACCACCGCCTGGGGCTCGCCCGACCTCGACTCGCTCGGCCGCGTGCCGCAGATCCCGATCCTGGCCACGACCCGGCCGGACGGCGAGGCGCTCAAGGCGCTGCTGCGTGAGGGGCCGGTCCAGGTCGCCTTCTCCAACCGGGTCGACACCCGCTGGCGCCAGATCCCGGTCACCGTGGCCGAGATCCGCGGCACGCGCGCGCCCGACGAGTTCATCCTCTTCCACGGCCACCTCGACTCGTGGCACGTCGGTATCAGCGACAACGCCACCGGCGACGCGACGCTGCTCGAGGTCGCCCGCGTCTTCCACCAGCACCGGGACAAGCTCCAGCGGTCGATTCGCATTGCCTGGTGGTCGGGGCACTCCCACGGCCGCTACGCCGGCTCCACCTGGTACGCCACCGCCTTCGCCACGGACCTCGCCGCCAACTGCGTCGCGCACGTCAACTGCGACTCGCCCGGCTGTCGCTTCGCGACCGAGTTCCGCGAGGTGGCCTGGACTGCCGAGGCGGCCGGGCTGGCCCAGTCCGCGATCCAGGACGTCAGCGGCCAGGGCTCGAGTGGCGACCGTCCGCTGCGGGCCGGCGACTGCTCCTTCAACAACCTCGGCATCAGCACCTACTTCATGGGGCTCTCCGAGATGTCCGAGGAGACCCGCCGGGCGAAGGGCTACTACCCGGTCGGGGGCTCGGGCGGCAACATCGAGTGGCACACCGAGGCCGATACCCTCGAGATCGCCGACCGCGACGTGTTGCTGCAGGACATCCGCATCTACGCCACCGCGCTCCTGCGGGGACTGAACGCCCCGGTCCATCCGCTCGACTACCGGGCGGCCGTGCATGAGATCGAGGAGCACCTCCAGGGGTACCAGGATGCCGCCGGCGACGCCTTCGACTTCGGCCCGTCGCGCGACGCCGCCCGCGACCTGGCGTCCGCGCTCGATCGCTTCTACGCCGAGACCGAGCGCCTCTCCGGCCGCCCGGCCGACGACCCCGAGGTGCGGCGGGTCAACGCCCTGCAGCGCATGCTGGCGCGCTCGCTGGTGACGGTCAGCTACAGCCGCGACGGCCGTTTCCGCCAGGATCCGGCGCGGGGCGTCCCGCCGCTGCCCGACCTCGCCCCGGCGACGGAGCTCGGCCAGGTGCCCGCCGGCAGTGACCGCTACCATGTGCTGCGGAACCATTTGACGCGGGGACAGAACCGGCTGGAGTGGACGCTGCGCCAGGCCGCCAACCGCGTCGCCGGCTCCGTGATGTAGCGGCGGTTGCCACGGAGCGGACCATAGCGAAGGAGAGCAGCGGACCATGATCACGACCTGGCGCGACCCCGAGACGGAGCGCGCGATCGTCGGAGACATCTCCCTGGACGAGCCCTGGCGCCTCGTCGAGCGCTTCAGCACCCTCACTCGCCTCTCCGGCAGCGAGGACGAGGCCGAGGCCGTCGCCTACATCACCGGCCGCCTCGACGCCTGGGGCGTGCCCTACGTCGTGCACCACCCCACCTGCCTGATCAGCCTGCCGGGCCCGGCTACCCTGCGCACCCTCGGTCCGCGCGAGCGCGCGTTCCACGTCAAGACTCCCGCCTTCTCTCCCGCGACCGGCGGCCGGGAGGTCACCGGCGAGCTCGTCTACGTCCCGGGGCGGCAGGCTACCGGCATCGGCGACCTCTTCTCGGTGGGCCGGCCCGCACCGGTGCAGGATCTGCGCGGCAAGGTCGTCCTCACCGAGGGGCTCGGCATCGCCGCCCGCGGGCTCGACCTGGCCGGCTCCGGCGCGATCGCCGCGGTCTTCATCAACCCGGGCGAGGGGATCCACGAGGGGATCACCACCACCTCCTGGGGCTCGCCCGACCTCGACTCGCTCGGCCGGACCCCGCCGGTGCCGATCCTGGCGATCAACCGCCCCGACGGCGAGGCGCTCAAGGCGATGCTCGCCGAGGGCCCCGTCGAGGTCGCCTTCTCCAACCAGGTCGAGATCGGCTGGCGCCAGATCCCGGTCACCGTGGCCGAGATCGCCGGGGCGCAGGCCGCCGACGAGTTCGTCCTCTTCCACGGCCACCTCGACTCCTGGCACGTCGGCGTCGGCGACAACGCGACCGGCGACGCGACGCTGCTGGAGATCGCCCGCGTCTTCCACCAGCACCGGGACAAACTCGCCCGGACCATCCGCATCGCCTGGTGGTCGGGCCACTCCCACGGCCGCTACGCCGGCTCCACCTGGTACGCCGACAACTTTGCCATCGACCTGGCCGAGAACTGCGTGGCCCACGTCAACTGCGACTCGCCGGGCTGCCGCTGGGCGACCGAGTACCGCGACGTCAACTGGATGGCCGAGGCCGCCGACCTCGGCCGGGGGGCGATCCGCGACGTGACCGGCCAGGAGGCCAGCGGCGAGCGGCCGCTGCGGGCCGGCGACTGCTCGTTCAACAACCTCGGCGTCAGCACCTACTTCATGCTCTCCTCGACCATGCCGCTCGACCTGGTCCACGAGAAGGGCTACTACGCGGTCGGGGGTTGCGGCGGCAACGTCGCCTGGCACACCGAGGCCGACACCCTCGAGATCGCCGACCGCGACAACCTGCTGCGGGACATGCGGGTCTACGCCACCGCGCTGTTGCGCACCCTCAACGCGCCGATCCACCCCCTCGACTACCGCGCGACCGTCGCCGAGATCGAGGAGCAGGTGGAGCGCTACCAGGCCGCGGCCGGCGACGCCTTCGACTTCACGCCCTCGCTCCAGGCGGCGCGGAACCTCCTCCATACCCTCGACCGCTTCTACGACGTCGCCGAGACGCTGGCGGGACGCGAGGTCGACGACACGGCGGTGCGGCGCACGAACGCCCTGCAGCGCATGCTGGCCCGTGCCCTCGTCACCCTGAGCTACAGCCGGGACGGCCGCTTCCGGCAGGATCCGGCCCGGGCTATCCCACCGCTGCCCGACCTGGCGCCCGCCGGCGATCTGGCCGACGTCGCGTCCGGCAGCGACCGCTACCACGTGCTGCGCAATCACCTGACGCGCGGCCAGAACCGGCTCGTCTGGGACCTGCGCCGCGCCGAGCGGCGCATCGCCGAGACCGTCGAGTAGGCCGCGAGGTAACCGCGCGATCCCCGGTCAGGGCGGGTATCGTGCCCGCCCATCGCTGTTCTCAGCGGCGGCCTTCCCGCACGGACGATCGACCCCATCGCAGCGTCGAGGGTGCCCGTGGTCTCAGAAGGTCCGGCCCAGCCACTGGTCCCAGGGCTGCGGCGCGGCCACCCGGATGACCTCGTCCTCGCGGTCGCGCACGTAGAGGTAGAGGTGGGCGAAGAACTCCTCCTCCGGGAGGGGGTAGGTGGGGTTGACGCAGAGGAAACTGAACGGCCAGGGCGACTCGACCCCCGGGGCGCAGCGCACCTCGATCCGCCGGCCGACCCGCAGCCGGTAGGTGATGCCCGGGTAGCGGCCCGAGGAGACGTCGAGGAAGCCCTCGAGCTGGAGCCGGGTCCACAGCCGCTCGCCCAGGGTTGCCCGGGCGACCTCGCGCGCGTTGTCCCGCGCCCGGCGATAGTCGTCGCGGCGGAAGTCGGGGCCGGCGCTCCGCTTGGGGACGTGGTGCCAGCGATGCCGCCAGGGGAACTCGAGCGCGCCCTCGGTCCGCCGTCCCGCCGGCTCGTCGAGGAGGAGGAACCGGCGCAGCCAGTCGAACACGGTCATCCCCCTCGGCGTGCGCGGTGGAGCCTGTCCGCCGCGCACGCCGTCATCGGCTCTAGCCTCCCGCGATCGGGGCCAGGATCTGGTACTCCTCGACGTTGGGGTCGAACGGCCCGTCATCGAGGACGTGGGCGTTGCCCACCTTGCGCGACACCCGGCAGCCCTGACGCCGGGCGTCCCGGATGATGCGCTCGGCCTCCTCGATCGCCGCGCGGGACTCCCGGGTGTCGACCGTCGGGTCCCACTCGACGACCTGATGACCGCGCCGGTTGGCGACGATCAGTCGAGCCATGTGGTCCTCCTTGCGTGTTCAGCGGCGACCTGCCGCGGGTTCGACGGTTCGTGAGGATGTCCAGCACGCTCCGTGCCAATGGGTCACCGCCCGCGGGCGTTCCGTGGGGTGTCGTCCCGACAGGTGGCGCGCGTGTCCACATCTTGCACTGGCGGAGGCCGGGACGCGGACCCGGACCCGGCCGCGGCCGGAGGGGGCAGGGAGTGACGCAGCCAGAGTTCATCTTCCTCGGTACCGCGGCGCTCGCCGGGACGCACCGGTCGCCGGGCACTTGCGCCCGCTGATGGGGGTGCCGCGCAGCCTCTGGCTGTCGGCCGCGGGCGGAGTGCCGGTCGCGTTCGTCTTCCTCCAACTCCTGCCGTCGCTCGTGAGCGAGCAGCGGAGCGCGAACAGCCTTGGCCCCGGCCTGTCATCCCTCAACGACCCGCTCTTCCAGGTGGCTCTCCTCGGTGTCGTGACCTTCTTCGGTGTCGAGCGGCTGGTGCAGACCTCGCGCCAGCGGCGCGAGGCGAGCAGGTCGAGCGGACCGACCCCGCCGCCTACTGGGTGCGTGCCGGCTCCTACGCCACGATGGATGGGACGATCGGCTACCTCCTCGTCCAGTCCGGGCTCCAGGGCTGGCGGTTCTGGCTCTTCGTGGTCGCCATGGGGCTCAAGTTCGTCGTCGACGACTGCGGCCTCCATCGAGAGCGCTGCGATGACTACGAGCGGATCGCCCGCTGGGTACTCACCGCCGCCGTGCTGGCCGGCGCGGCCGCCGGGCTGCCGTCGGGAGTACCGGCCGGCGCGATCGCGGTCATGCGAGCGTTCCTGGCCGGGGGCATCATGCTCAACGTCCTCAACGAGGAGATCCCCGCCGCGCGCCCGCGGAGCTTCTGGCCCTTCGCGCTCGGCGCGGCGGTCTACGGCTGTCTGCTGCTGGTGGTGTAGGGGCTCGTCACCTGACCTCTTGGACAGTGGGGACCGGGCGCGACAGACCCGGACCACTGGACGATGGTTCGCCTTGACCCTTCCCCGTAGGCGACGTAAGGTGAGACCGTCGATTCACCCGCCGGTGGGCGGCGGAGAGCCGCTGGCGCGCGAGCCGGCGACGGGCGCGGGGCGCCACGCATGGAAACGTTCTTTCTCGCCTGCTTTGTCTTCGGGGCGTTGTTCACGGTCGCCTCGGCCGTGCTCGGCTTCCTCGGTGTAGGCGCGCGCCTGCCGCACGGAGCGCATGTCTCCGACGGAGGTCACGAGCTGCCGTTGCCGCACCTCGAGCACGGCCTCCATCTGGGGCACGACGCGCAGGCCGGCCACGGTCCGGCGGCCCACGAGGCGCCGGCCGCGGCGCAGCTGCACGCTCCAGCGTCGCACCTGCCGCTGCTCAACCTCTCGTCGCTGCTGGCCTTCCTGACCTGGTTCGGCGCCGCCGGCTACCTGGTCCTGCACGTCGGCGGCGCGCCGCTCCTGCTGGCGCTCCCGGTGGCGGTGGTGGTGGGGGCCATCGGCGGGCTGCTGATCGCGCGCTTTCTGGGCGCCGTGATGGCCGGCGAGCGCGAGATGAACCCTGCCGACTACGTGCTGGAGGGCACCCTGGCGCGCGTGACGGTGAGCATCCCGGCCGGCGGGGTCGGCGAGGTCGTCTTCTCCAAGGCCGGGATCCGTCGCAGCGAGGGCGCGCGCAGCGCCAGTGGCCATGCGATCCCGCGCGCCACCGAGGTGGTCATCCTCGACTACGCGCGCGGCGTGGCCGTCGTCCAGCCCTGGAACGAGCCGCTGGAGCGCGTGCCGCCGGAGATTCCGGAGGAGTGCACTCCACCTGCGGACGTCGCGGATGAGTGAGGGGTACCGATGATCACACTTCCCGTACTGGTCGCCGTCGTGGCCGTCGTGGTCCTCTTGCTGCTCATGGTCATCATCGGCAGCATGTATCGCCGGGTCAGCCCCAACCGGGCTCTGATCGTCTACGGGTCGGGCGGCACCGGCATCGTCACCGGTGGCGGCAAACTCGTCTGGCCGCTCTTTCAGAGCTCCCAGGAGCTGTCGCTCGAGCTGATGTCCTTCGACGTCGCCCCGGAGCAGGACCTCTACACCTCACAGGGCGTCGCCGTCACCGTCGAGGCCGTGGCCCAGATCAAGGTGCGCTCCGATCCGGACAGCATCCGCACCGCCGCCGAGCAGTTCCTGACCAAGACGCAGCAGGAGCGCGACGGGCTGATCCGGCTGGTGATGGAGGGCCACCTGCGCGGCATCGTCGGCCTGCTCACCGTCGAGCAGATCGTCAAGGAGCCCGAGATGGTCGGCGGCCGGGTCCGGCAGACCGTGGCCGACGACCTGAGCAAGATGGGCCTCGAGGTCGTCTCCTTCACCGTCAAGAAGGTGATGGACGAGAAGGACTACATCAACAACATGGGTCGCCCGGACGTGGCCCGCATCAAGCGGGACGCCGACATCGTCCAGGCGGAGGCCGAGCGCGACACGGCCATCAAGCGCGCCATGGCCCAGCGCGAGTCGGCGGTCGCCCAGGCTCAGGCCGACCAGGAGCGGGTCATTGCCCAGACGGCGTCGGAGGCCAAGCAGGCCGAGGCGCAGCGCGACCTGGACGTCAAGAAGGCGGACTTCGAGGCGACGGTCCGGCGGCAGCGGGCCATCATGGAGAAGTCGTACGACATCGCGGCCAACCAGGCGCAGCAGCAGGTGATGGCCGAGCAGATCAAGGTCGACCAGGTCCAGCGCCAGGAGCAGATCAAGGTCCAGCAACTGGAGGTCCAGCGGCGCGAGCAGGAGCTGCAGGCCACGGTCATCAAGCAGGCCGAGGCCGAGCAGCAGCAGATCGAGCTGCTGGCCGAGGCTGAGCGCGAGAAGCGCATCCGCGAGGCGACCGGCCAGGCGGAGGCGATCCGGCTGCAGGGCACGGCCGAGGCGGAGATCGTCCGGGCCAAGGGCCAGGCCGAGGCGGACGCCATGCACCTGCGCGCCGCGGCCTACCAGGAGTACAACCAGGCCGCCGTCCTGGACCGGTTGCTCGCCTCCCTGCCGGCGCTGGCGCAGTCCTTCTCCCAGGCCCTGGCCGGCGTCGACCGCGTCACCGTCGTCTCGACCGGCGACGGCAGCGGTGGCGGGGTCAGCGCGCTGACCGGCGAGGTCGCCAAGATGGTCGCCCAGATGCCGGCCCTCTTCGAGGGGCTGACCGGCATGCGCGTCAGCGAGCTGATGGACCGGCTCCAGGGCTTCAACAGCGGCACTATCCCGATCCCGACCAACGGCGCCAGCGCGCACGTCGAGCCGGTCGCCGCCGTGGCGGCGCCGCCGCCCGCCGGCGAGCCGCCGGTGGAGCCGTCCAGCGGCGAGCCGACCGACGGGTCGAGCGCGTCCTGAGCCGGCCGTCGGCGTGCCCGCGAGCCGCCTGCGCTGAACGTGACCCGGGAGCCGGCGCCGTCCGCGCTCCCGGCTCCGTCTACCACCCGGAATCGACGCGGCTGTAGCCCGGGGCCCTGCGGCGGCGTGCGCGCATTCGACCGGGGACGGCCCGCGGGCCAGGTGTTGTCAGGGAGGAGCGAGGGTGGATCTCCTCGATCGGCTGCTGGGGTTCGACCACTGGGCCACGGCGCGGCTGCTGGACCTGAGCCGGGACCTGACGGACGCCCAGCTCGACCAGCCGTTCGACGTCGGCCTCGCGACGCTGCGCACGACGTTCGAGCACCTGATCTTCAATATCGACTTCTGGAGGCTGCAGATGACCGGGCAGCCGGTGACGACGGAGCGGGACCGTCACCTGCCGGTCACCGCGCTGATCGAGCGTCACGAGCGCGCCCAGGCAAGCTTCGCCGCGCTCGCGCGCCGGTCGCGGGACGAGGGGCGTCTGGACGACACCTTCGTCGACCACTTCGGCTACCCACAGACGCTCGGCGGCACGGTCCTCCACGTCGCCGCCCACAACCAGGAGCACCGGACCGAGGCCCGGCACATCCTGCAGCGCCTCGGCGTACCCGACCTCCCCGACCTCTATCCCCAGGAGTGGGAGCACGAGACCGGGGTGGTCTAGCCGGCCCGGGATCTCCCCACTGCAGGCGACATACCTCAGGTCCGAACGTGGCCCGGCGCGCGGAAGCGGAGCAGGCGCATGCCGTTCGCGATCACGATCAGGGACGCGCCCACGTCCGCGAAGACGGCCAGCCAGAGCGTCGCCAGGCCCGTGACCGCCAGGCTCAGGAAGAGGAGTTTGATCAGGAGCGCCAGGCCGATGTTCTGCCAGATGACCCGCTTCGCCGAGCGCGACAGCCTGATGGTGTAGCCGACCGCCGCCAGGTCGTCCCGCATCAGCGCGATATCCGCCGTCTCGAGCGCCGCGTCGCTGCCGGCCGCGCCCATGGCGATGCCCACCGTCGCGCGTGCCAGCGCGGGCGCGTCGTTGACGCCGTCGCCCACCATGCCCACCGCGCCGTGGCGCGCGAGCAGGCGCTCGACCGCCCGTACCTTGTCCTCCGGCAGCAGGTCCGACTCGACCTGGTCCACGCCGATCCGCGCGGCGATTGCCTCCGCCACCGGCCGGCGGTCGCCGGTCAGCATCACCGTCTCGCGAATCCCGGCGTTCCGGATTGCCGCCAGCGCCGCGGGCGCGTCCGCGCGCGGGGTGTCGGCGAGCCCGATCACGCCGGCCGGCTCGCCGTCGACCGCGACCAGCACGGCCGTCTGCCCGGCCCGCTCGAGCGCGGCGATCTCCGTGTCGACGCCGGCGTCCCCGGCCGGCTCGCGCCCGTCCAGCGCGTAGCCGGGCGTGCCGACCCGGACCACGTGGCCGCCCACCGTCGCCTCGACGCCCCGGCCCGTCCGGGCGGTCGTCCCGATGACCGCGACGACCGGCTCGCCGAGCCCGTGCTCGTCCGCCGCCCGCACGATCGCCTCGCCCAGCGGGTGTTCGGAGTAGCGCTCGGCCGCTGCGGCGAGAGCGAGCAAGTCCGCCTCCGACCGGCCGCCGAGCGGCACGACCGCGGTGACCACCGGCCGGCCCACCGTCAACGTGCCCGTCTTGTCGAAGGCCAGCGCCCGCAGCGAGCCGGCCGCTTCCAGGTAGGCGCCGCCCTTGATCAGCACGCCGCCGCGCGCCGCCGTCGAGATCGCCGACACGATCGACACCGGCGTCGAGATGACCAGCGCGCAGGGGCAGGCGACCACCAGCAGGACCAGCGCGCGGTAGAACCAGGTAACCCAGGCGGCGCCGAACGCCAGCGGCGGCACGAGCGCCACCAGCACCGCCAGGGCGATCACGGCCGGGGTGTAGTAGCGGGCGAAGACGTCGACGAAGCGCTGCGTCGGCGCCTTCCGCGCCTGGGCGTCCTCGACCATGTGGATGATCCGCGCGATGGTGGAGTCGCCCACGCGCCGGGTGGCGCGCACGTCGAGCGCGCCGGCCCCGTTGATCGTGCCGGCGAAGACCTCGTCGCCGGGCGCCTTCTCGACCGCCAGGCTCTCCCCGGTGATCGGGGCCTGGTTCACCGTCGATGCGCCACTCTGGACGACGCCGTCGACCGGGAAGCGCTCGCCGGGGCGTACCACGACCACGTCGCCGACCTCGATCTCCACGACCGGCACCCGGCGCTCGTGGTCACCGTGGCGCACGACCGCCTCGGTCGGGGCCTGCGACATGAGCGACCTGATCGAGCGCCGGGCGCGGTCCATCGTGTAGCCCTCGAGCGCCTCGCCGAGCGAGAAGAGGACCACCACCATGGCCGCCTCGATCCAGGCGCCGATAGCCGCCGCGCCGATGGCCGCGACCACCATCAGCGCGTTGATGTCGATCTGGTGCGTCGCGCGCAGCCCGGCGAGCGCCTTGCGCGCGATCGGCGCTCCGGCGACCAGGATCGCCAGCGCCAGCACCGGGACCCGGGCGACGGCCGGCGCCCCGAGGATCTCGAGCAGGCCGCCGAGCGCGGTCAGCGCCGCCGCGACCAGCGTGAGCTGGTTGGCGCGCTCGCCGAGTACCCCGCGCGCGGTGCCCGGGCCTGCTGCCGCGGCCCCATCCGACGCCTCGCCCAGCCGGTAGCCGAGCGACCGGACCCGCCGGTCGACTGCCTCCATCGTCGTCTCGTGCGCCTCGTACTCGATCGCCATGCGCGCGCCGGTGAAGTTGATCGACACCCAGGTCACGCCCGGGAGCCGGCCAACGCCCCGTTCGAGCGTCAGGGCGCAGTCGGCGCAGTCCATCCCCTCGACCGGCACGACCCGGTGCGCGTAGGCCGCACCGAGGCGGGCGCCCTCCTGCCGCACCAGGCTCTCCAGTGCCGGGAGGGCGATGGCCTCCGGGTCGTAGTGGAGCGTGACGACCCCGCGCGCCGCATCGACCCGCGCGTCGGCGACGCCCCGCGTCTCACCGAGGCGGTCACACAGGCGCGTCGCGCACTGGCCGCAGGCCGCGGACTCGTCGGGAAGGGCTTGCGGCAGCGGGATCTCGCGCACGTCAAGCATCGGCATCCGCCTCCCCCGCGTGGCGCGCGTGCGCCAGCGCCTGACCGACCAGCGCGGTGACGTGCTCGTCGTCCAGGGCGTAGTAGACCCGCCGCCCGTCGCGCGCGGACCGGACCAATCCCTGCTGGCGCAGCACCCGTAGCTGGTGGGACACCGCCGACTGGCTGGTGCCCAGGGCTGCCGCCAGGTCGCAGACGCACAGCGGGTGCGAGGCGAGCGCCGTCATCAGGCGCAGCCGCGTCGGGTCACCGAGGGCGCTGAAGAGGGCACTGGCGCGGCCGATCTCGACGGACGTCGGCATCGACGCCCGCACGGTTCGCACCGCGTCGACGTGCACGATCTGCTCCTCGCAGGCCGACTCCGCCGCTTCCGGCGCACGGAGCTGATCCACCCTCCGTGGTCGTGCCATCTGCCGCGCCCTCCATCCCCGGGGTCCGTGTTGAGACCCGATCTCAACTATGAATAACTATTCATATATCGACCCAACGATAGCACCGGCAGTGGGTGTGGTCAAGGTCGTGGCCGGCGTGGCTCGCGCTCAGGCGCCGAGCATGCCGAGCATCAGGAAGAGGACGAAGCCGGTGAAGAACATGGCCGTGATCCAGGGCTGCTCCGGCACCTCGTGCGCCTCGACCAGCAGTTCCTCGGTGACCAGGTAGAGGAGTGCCGCCAGGCCGAAGGCCAGCGCCAGCGACAGGGCGCGCGTCGAGAAGCCCGACAGGACCGCCGCGCCGACGATGGCGCCCGGCGGGATGACCAGCCCGACCGCCGCGCTGGCGAGAGATGCCCGCCGGGCCGGCCAGGACTGGCGCAGCGTGAGCGCCGTCACCACGCCCAGCGAGAGGCCCTCGAGTGACAGCGCCAGCGCCAGCAGCCGTCCGATGGCCACCCCGGCGGCGAAGCCGATGCCGAGCAGCAGCCCGTCGATGAGGAGGTCGATGCCGATCGGGACCAGCAGGGCGGACGCGGGCGTCCGCTCCCGGCCATCCTCCCTTCCGGGGTCGAGGCGCCCCGACAGCCAGCGCAGTCCCAGCATCAGCGCGACGCCGAGGGTAAAGGCCAGCGCACTCGCGTACGGCTCGTTGTCGTGCAGGACGTCCGGCAGCAGTTCGACCGTGGCGACGGCGAAGATCACCCCCGCGGCGAAGTGCTGGGCCGCGCTGCGCACCGGCGGGCGCGGCCGGTAGACGAGCGGCACGGCGCTGCCGGCCACGATCAGCGCCGCCGGCAGCAGGCTGTAGAGCGCGGCGCGCTCGACGTCACCCACCCCACCACCCCTGCTCGATTGAACCGCGTCCCCAACGCCGCAGGTTACCGGCTCCCGCTCGACCGCGCCAGCAGGGCGCAGATCCGGGACGCCGCCGCCTGCTGGAGCAGGTCGATCGGCCGATCCGGGGCGAGTACGACCAGGCCGGACCCGGGGTCGCGCGCCGACTCCCACAGCCACTCGCCGTAGCCGCGCAGGAGCGTGAGATCGAGATCCACTCCGCTCGCGCGGAGCAGCAGCAGGTGCTCGAGGAAGATGGCGTTGAACGCCGGTTCCTGACCGGCCAGGCGGTCTCCCTCGGCGTAGAAGGCGAGGGCCGCCCGCGCCGTCCGCGCCGCCTGCTCGCGGTAGGCGTCGTCGCCCGTCGCCCCGGCGAGGAGGACGCCCGCGCCGACCATCGTCCCCTGGTTGTAGCTCCACTGCGTGCGCTCGACCGTCCCGGCCAGGTCGACGTGGTCCCAGTAGAGGCCGTTCGGTGCGAGCAGCGCTTGCCGCACCCAGTCGTACATGCGCGTGGCCCAGCTGAGCGCGTCCGCGTCCCCCGCCAGCGCGTGGAGCCGCAGCGCCAGGATGGCGGCCGGCGCGGTCGAGACCGTGTTGCGGTCGCGGCACCAGCCGGCGCGCACCCAGAAGACGCCGCCGGGGTCCGGGTGCGACGGGTCATCGTCCCAGTTGTCGATCAGGAAGCGCAGGATGTCGCGCGCCCGGTCGAGCGCCGCGGCCTCGCCGGTCAGCTCGTGGGCGCGCACCAGCTGCAGGCCGACCCAGGCGTTGTCGTCGGTGAACTGGTCGCTCGGCGCGGAGAACCAGGATCGGGCAGCCGAGTCGTAGGCCGGCGGGTGGCCGTGCCCGTTCCAGTAGTGGGCCAGGCCGTCCAGGCGGTCCGCCACGTCCGGTCGCAGCCGCTCCGCGATGGCGGGGAGCTCGGCCAGGTCGAGCGTGGCCGCGAACGCCTGGGAGAACGGCCAGAGGAAGGAGGTGTGCCCGTCGTCGGGGAGCGTCGCGCGGTAGAGCTTGCGGCGCGGCAGGAAGAAGCCCCGCTGCATCGCGCGGTAGAGGGCGTACGCCCGCTCGGCCCAGGCGGTTGCGTCGTCGCTGGCGTCGATGAGCTGCCTCCCTTGGCTGCTGCGCCCGGTCGCGCCGCGCCGGCCGTTGACGGCGGTGGCGGGCGCGCGGCACGATGTACGTACACAGCCCGGACGCCGACCGGCCGGGCGCGGAGGGGGACGCGATGACGGAGGACCGGCGCCGCCGACGCGAGCGCGACGTCACGCCGCAGATTCAGGGCCGCTACGCCGCTCCGGCGCTGGCACTGCTGCGCGTCCACGACGTGTGCGTCTGCCACTGGCGCACCGGCATGACCGGCATCGCCTGGGTCGGCCATCCCCGCCGGCCGATCGAGGCGCCGCACCCGCGCTCCCCGCTCAGCTTCGCCATCCTGGCCCATGAGGTCGGACACCACGCACTCGGGGCAACGCGGCCGCGCTGGCGTGAAGAGTACCTGGCCTGGGAGTTCGCCTTCGAGCAGATGCGGCGCCTGGGGGTGCCGATCGAGGCGCGGGTGCGCGAGCGCCACGCGGCGTCGATGCGCTACGCCCTGGCCAAAGCGCTGCGCCGCGGGCTGCGGCAGGTCCCGCCGGAGCTCGCCCCCTACGCCGCCGGCCTCGTCCCCGAGGAGCGCTCCGCCTCATCCCTTGCATCGTGAGTTGCCTCGTGGGCACACTTAGCTCAATGCTCTGGACGGTTGGGCGACGGGCGCGCGAGTCCTGAGGTACCGCGATGAGGCCGATGGACGGGGTCCTGTCAGCGAGGATGTGGTTCGCGCGGGGCGACGCACCCGACGCTGCCGCGTGCGCGTTCAACTGGTAGGAGATACGGCCCGGGGGACTGGTTCCCGGGCTGCCGAGCGAGGGAAGGGATCGGCCTGCCGGCGCGCAACGCCGGTCCATTGGGCTCTACGTGGGGACATACAACGTGGAACTCCTGCACTTCACGCCTGGCCGGCCGCGTCGTCTCGCCGGCCGCCTCCTGGTCACGGTCACCGTGCTGCTACTCGCGCTCTCCAGCCTACCGCTGTCCGCGGCCGCGGCCGCCGCCCCGGCTTCGACTCCTCCGTCAAACGCAGTCGCTCCCATCGGTGATCCGGCGGCCGCCGTGCCGTCGCCGCTCAACACCAACATGGGTTGGTGGAGCCAGGAAGGTGCCTGGCACTGGGTTACCTTCTCCTACTCCGGGTCCAACGCCACGACCGCCATCTGGCTGCCGCGCGCCTCCTTCGTGGCGACCATGGTCCTCTCCCTGGGGCCGAACGACCCCTGCAGCGACTGCCTCTCGATGGGGAGCAGTCAGCAGGGACCACCGGTGATCTTCGGCGGGACGACCGACAAGTACCTGGCGACGGCCTACAAGAACCTCGACAACGGACCGCGCCAGCGCGGCGCCGACGGCGCCTGGGCCGCCGGTGCCTGGTACCTCAACTTCAGCCCCAGCACCAAGACCTTCTTCTCCTGGACCTGGATCCCTGACACCGGCGCGAGCATGACCGCCGGCATGCCGTCGCTCCTGACCACCAGCGCCGTCGACGCGGGCACGCGGGTCTTCCCGGTGGCCGGGAACTACGCACTGACCCAGGGCTACGGCTGCGTGCCCTACAACCCGGGCTACCCGCAGCCGGCCTCCTGCCCGCCCGCCGATCCGAGCTTCCACGACGGCGTTGACCTGGGCGCCGCGGCCGGCACGCCAATCGTCGCCGCCGCCTCCGGCACCGTCACCTTCGTCGGCTTCGACTCGCCCAACCCGGGCGCGAACTCGATGATCCTGATCCAGCACGACGGCGCCAACACCGGCTACACCACGGAGTACCTCCACTGGGAGCAGTCCTTCGTCAAGGTCGGCGAGCACGTCGTCGCCGGCCAGCAAATCGCCGCGGTGGGCTCAGTCGGGTACTCGACCGGGCCGCACCTGCACTTCACCGTCAAGGACCCGACCGGCGGTACGGTCAACCCGCTCACCTGGCTCCAGGGCGCGACGGTGCCCATCAGCGGTGGCGTGGGTGGCAGCGTCTCCGGCAGCGTGCTGCAGTGGGCGTCGCTGATCCAGGCGGCGGCGCGGCAGTACCACGTGCCGGCCGGCTTCATCGCGGCCATCATGACGGTGGAGTCGGACGGCAACCCGGGCTCGATCTCGCCGGTCGGGGCCCAGGGGCTGATGCAGGTCATGCCGGCGGAGTTGAGCGCGTTCGGGGTGCCCCAGGCGCAGTGGCTGGACCCGGCGACGAACATCCTGGCGGGAGCGCGCTACATCGCGGGGACGCTGAACGGTGGGGGGACGCTGCAGG
>DASSZN010000343.1:0-3902 GCA_035702805.1 Thermomicrobiaceae bacterium
GCGGGGTCGAGCAGCACCGGCACCAGCTGCTGCACCATGTCCGCCTTGGCGTTGCCGCTCAGCCGGACGCCCCGCTCCCGCGCGACCCGCCGCAGGTGGTTGGCGCGATCCTGCTCCAGCGCCAGCCGCAGCTCCTCCTCCGGCGTCCGCGCGACCAACTCGTCCGCTGCCTCGTCGACGTCGTCGACGTCGAGGTCGCGCTCGAAGCCGCGCTCGACGGCGGCCGGGGCCGGCGCGGTCGAGGTGCCCGGGCGTCCCCCGCCGAGCAGCAGGGGCGGCGCGCCGGCCGGCGCCGGGCGGAAGTCCGCCGCCGCGCGCAGCCAGTGGAGCGCCAGGGCGCCGGCGTGCTGGCAGAAGCCGGGCAGCCCGCAGCCGCACGCCGGCACGAGCTGGCCGCCTCGCGTCCCGATCGCCACCTGGTCGACCCGCCGCCAGGTGCCGCGCACCCGTCCGCCCAGCGCCGAGCCGTCGGTCGACGCGCCCAGCACGTGCCCCGCCCGCTCCAGCCGGTCCGCCCGCTGGAAGGTGCCGGGGCCGCAGAGACGGCGGACGTCCCCCTCGGCGAAGCGCAGCGGGAACGTGGCCGGCGCCTGCGCCACCTAGCGGCCTCGCTCGTTCAGGTCGCCCGGCTCCCAGCGCTCCTCGCCGGTGGGCGGCGGCAGCAGGCGCAGGCCGGTCCGCCCGCGCGGCCGGTAGCCGGGGATCTCGTCCTCGTAGAGGATCTCGTAGCCGTACCCCTGCTCGGTCAGGAACTTCTGGCGGTTGGCGGCGAACTCCTGGTCGCGCGTGTCGCGCGTGACCAGCGTGTAGAAGTGCGCCAGGATGCCGTCCTCCTTCGGGCGCAGGATCCGCCCCAGCCGCTGCGCCTCCTCCTGGCGCGAGCCGAAGGTCCCCGAGATCTGGATCGCCACGCTCGCGTCCGGCAGGTCGATGGCGAAGTTGGCCACCTTCGAGACGACCAGCAGCCGCACCTCGCCCCGGCGGAAGGCGTCGTAGAGCTTCTCCCGCTCGCGCGTCGGCGTCTTGCCGGTGATCAGCGGCGCGTCGTAGCGCTCGGCCACCTCCCCCAGCTGGTCGAGGTACTGGCCGATGATCAGCACCTGGTCGTCGGCGTGCTTCGCCACCAGCTGGTCGAGCACCGCCAGCTTGGCCGGGCTCTCGGCCGCCACCCGGTACTTCTCGCGCTCCTCGGCCAGCGCGTACGGCAGTCGCCGCGCCTCCGGCAACCTGATCCGCACCTCGTGACACTCCGCCGTCGCGATCCAGCCCTGGTGCTCCAGGTCCTTCCAGGGCACGTCGCACTTCTTCGGGCCGATCAGCGCGAAGACGTCCGTCTCCCGCCGGTCCTCGCGCACCAGCGTGGCCGTCAGCCCCAGCCGCCGCCGGGCCTGGATCTCGGCCGTGATCCGGAAGACCGGCGCGGGCAGCAGGTGGACCTCGTCGTAGATAATCAGGCCCCAGTCCCCCTGGTCGAAGAGCGCGAAGTGCGGGAAGTCCTCCGAGCCGGCTCGCCGGTAGGTCAGCACCTGGTAGGTCGTGACCGTGATCGGCCGGATCTCCTTGCGCTCGCCGCTGTACTCCCCGACTGCCTCGGGCGGGACGGTCGTGCGCTCGACGATCTCGCGGATCCACTGCCGCGCCGCCACGATCGAGGGGCTCAGGATCAGCGTCTGGCACTGGAGCGTCGCCATCGCCGCCAGCCCGACCAGCGTCTTGCCGGCGCCGCTCGGCAGCACGATCACGCCGCTGCCGCCCTGCGCCGAGCCGCCCGCGTGGAAGACCGCCGCCGCCTCGCGCTGGTAGTCGCGTAGCGCGAAGGGACGGGCCTCGGTCAGCGTCTCCGCGCGCCAGCCGATCGCGAACGGCGCCCCCTCGACGTAGCCGGCCAGGTCCTCGGCCGGGTAGCCAAACTGCACCAGCGCCTGCTTCAGGTGCCCGCGCCGCGCGGCGTCGACCACCAGCCCGCGCTCGTCCTGGCGTCGCACGTAGGGGGCGAGGTGCTTGTGGTGGGCGATCTCGACCAACAGTGTCCGGTCGTCGGAGACCAGCCGCAGCGTCCCCTCGTCGCTGACCAGCTTGACCCGCCCGTAGCGCGACACGTAGTCGACGATGTCGGTACGCACGTTGCCGGGCAGCTCGAACTTGCCGAAGCGGTCGAGCGCGCCGAGGATCTGGTCCACGCCGTAGCCGGCGGCGGCCGCGTTCCAGAGGGAGAGCGGCGTGATGCGGTAGGTGTGGATGTGCTCGGGGCTCTTCTCCAGCTCGGCGAAGCGCGCCAGGGCGTCGCGCGCCTCCTCGTAGCGCGGGTTATTGACCTCGAGGAGGATGCTCTTGTCGCTCTGGACGATGAGTGGATTCGTGGGTTGGTAGCTCATACGGGTAAGTATAGGACACTCCGCCAGCGCGCTCACGGGGCGTGGTCGAGGCGCCGCGGCGCGGGCGAGCGGGGAGGCTGTCGCGAGACCTTGGTCTGTGGCGGGCGGTGATCGTCGCCGGTGTTCGTCCTCAAGAGAGGCGACGTCGGCGCGGTCACGCATCGAGCCGGCCGGAGCAACGATCAACACGTGTGCCGCGCGACATTACCTGGATCGATACCCCAACCACACGAGCACATTTGTCGCGCTGGTCGACTACAATGCCGCCGCGGACCGGCATGGGTGAGCTACGGCTGACGGGCGAGATGGCCGGAGTCACGGCTGCGGAAGTCATCGGCACCATCTTGCGGCACGACCGCAAGACCACCAGCTACAAGATCGCCCTGATCCGCGGCATCGGCGATCTCGTGGCCGGCTACCCCACGCTCGGTGACGGGGCCAGGCGCGTCGCCGTCCCGCTTCGGATGCTCGCCGACTGCTGGGTCGCCTACTACTGGCCGTTCGCGGACGCCGCCGCCCCCATCCTCCAGGGGCGACCGGCCGGTGAGAAGCAGGACATCGCGTTCCGGCCGGCGCTGTCCGCGCTGCGCCTGGAGTGGGCGGACTTCCTCGGCTCGGCTCGTCCCGCCGACGGCTTCTTCCTCATCTCCGAGCTGCGCGTGCCTCGCCGTCGCGCGCTCTATCCGCCGGCGCTCCTCGCGGCCTATGCCCGGGCCGTCGACGAGATCGTGCGGGCCATCCAGCAGCCGATCCACTACGCCGGTCCCGGGGAGTGGTCGGTCTTCCCCCGTCCGCAGCGTCTCCACCGGCTCGACGACGTCGTGCCGCTGCCGGCATCGGCGGCCGACGACCTCTGCCTCGTCGTCGACCCCGAGCTCTGGCGAGCGTTTCGTGACCTGTCACTCTGGATCGAGGCGCTGTGCATCCACGAGTGGTGCCTCTACACCGAGACGGTGTCCCGCACTACCCGCGGGGAAGCCTACACGCTGCTCACCGACCGGCCGGACAACCGCCGGCCGCTGACGTGGGAGCGGAACCAGGTCGAGCTGCTCATGATGGAAGGGCGGATCTTCACCTGCCCGTGGACGGGCAGCCGCGTGACGATTTCGTCGTACGACCTGGACCACATCGTGCCGGTGTCGCTCTATCCGCTGAACGAGCTCTGGAACCTGGTGCCGGCCGATCGTCACTTCAACGAGCACGTCAAGCGGGACCGTCTGCCGACGGACGCGCGGTTGCTGGCGGCGGTGCCGCGGCTGGCCGGCACCTATGCGCTCTACGAGCAGTCCAGCGGGCTCTCCGGCGTGCTCGCGAGCGACTTCTCGCTGCGCTTCACCGCGGAGGGCCACGCGCTGTACAGCCCGTCGCGGATGGCGAACGTCGTCGCGGACTACGTGACCGCGCTGGCCGACGCGCGCAACGTCGCGCGGTTCTGAGGGGGAGTTGCTTCGGCACGATCTCGAGCTCGGCCGCGCCTGGCGTGCAAGTCCGCAAGTCGCGTCTCCACGCCCGAGGCACCGCCGGCTC
>DASSZN010000043.1:0-11860 GCA_035702805.1 Thermomicrobiaceae bacterium
GTTCGACCTCGAGGTCGGGCCGCACGGCGAGGAGCGGCGCGTCAAGCACTACTACGCCCAGGAGTCGGTCGGCATCGCGGTCGGCTACCCCGCCGAGGGTGCCACCGTGCCGCGGCACGCCTTCTGGCGCAAGCCGCTCGACCAGATCATGGTGACGATCTAGCGCGCGGCGGCGGGGAGGGCGAACGCGCCGACGAGGCGCGCCCGCGCGCGGCGTTTCCGGCCGGCTTAGAAGCCCCGACCGAGCGGGGTCAGGCCGTTCGTGACGATCTCGCGCAGCATCGTCACCAGCGCCCGCTGCACCCGCCAGGAGGTGCCGTCGACCGCCATGATCGGCGCGGCGTACACGCCGTCCGAGGCGCCGGCCGCCACCGCCGCCTGGAGCATGCGGTACTCGGTGTCGTCGTCCTGCACGAGGTCGGGCTTCCCGAGCAGGTAGGCGAGCATAGCGACCACGCCGTAGGCGCCCCAGTTCGAGACCGCCGCCGCCACCAGCACGTCGGTGCCGACGACCGTCGCCACTCCCTGGCCGCAGGGGCAGAGGCAGCGCCGCCCGGCCGGCTGCACCTCCCGGATCACCTCGACGATGTTGCCGAAGCCGATCTCGTTGCCGCCGTCGCCGATGCCGACCGTCAGCACGCCCCGCTCGCGCGCCACCGCGGCCACCAGGTGCCCGGCCATGATCTCGTCCGGGCGCTTGGCCGTGCCCCGGATCGAGTGGTAGACGCCGGCCGCGTTCGGCCCGGTCCGCTCGACGAAGACGACCGCCGCCGGCCGGTGCGCGTCGAAGAGGGCCTCGACCGCCGGCCGGGTGTCCATGCCACCGGGGAACGCGACGGCGAGGGCGCTGTGCGGCCGGACCTGGAAGATCGCCTCGTCGTGCACGGCCAGCCCCGCCGCGCCGGCTGCCGCGACGTTGGCCGGCATCATGTTCGCCTCGGAGACGAACACCGGCTTGGCGCCGACGCCGTACTCGAGCGCTCGCGCCAGCGCGGCCCCGCCCAGCGGGCCGTCCGTCTCGCCGTAGGGCAGGAAGGGTGGCGAGCCCGAGCCGCAGACGACGAGCACCCGGTCCCCGGCGTGGACCCGCTCGAGGAGCCGCGTCGCCGCGAGCGTGCTCATCGGCCGGCCGGCGGCGGCGCGCGCCGCCTCGAAGATCGGCGTCGTCACGCCGCGCGGCACCGCGTTCTCGGCCGGGGCGTAGCGGATCTCGATCGCGCAGAGCCGGTCGATGCTGTCGCCGACGACCTCGGGCATGGCGCCTCCTCCGTCCGTCAGCGTCCGGCGCGCCGGTCGAGGAAGTCGAGCACGGCCGCGACGCACTGCTCCGGCATGATCGAGGTGATGTTGTGGTGGCTGTCGAACACCACCAGCTCGCAGTCGGGGATGCGCGCGGCCATGAACTCCGCCTCGGTCGACGGCGCCCGGTCGCTCTGCTTCGCCGCCAGGATGAGGGTTGGGACGTGGATGTCGGGCAGCAGGTCGGCCAGGTTGACGGTCGCCATGAAGCGCAGCATGTCCTTGGCGACGTGGGGCGGCACCAGGTCCATCTGACGGGCGTGCCAGTCCATCATCCGCGGGTCGGCGTCGGGCGGGAACATGTTGCGCACGTCGCGCCGCAGGAACTCGGTCGAGCCGAGCCGGTCGTAGTCGGCGATCCAGCCCTCGACCACGTCGCGCACCTGAGTGAAGCGGTAGGGGGGCGAGGTCAGGATGAGCGTCGTCAGCCGGTCGCCATACCGCGCGGCGACGTACTCGCCGACGGCGCTGCCGAAGGAGGTGCCGAGCCAGTGGACGCGCCCGCCGGCTCCGGCGCCGGCCGCGTCCATCACCGCCAGCGCGTCGGTGGCGAACTGCTCCAGCGAGTAGGGGAAGCCCGGCTCGGGGATGGTCGACTCGCCGCGGCCGCGGGCGTCGATCAGCACGGTGCGGTAGCGGCGGGCGAGCAGCGGCACCCAGTCGTACCAGAGCCGATGGTTCATGCGCAGGCCGTGGTGGAGGAAGATCGTGTCCGGCTCACTCCAGGGGTCGGTGAAGTCGTAGACGTGGTAGGCGATGCGGGCGCCGTCCGGCGCGGTCGCGAGCATGGCGTACACCTCCCCGCTCGATGAGAAGCCCCGATCCGATCGCGGCTACGCCTGCGGCTCGCGGCCGAGCTGCTCGCGGAACGTCTCGCGCAGCCGCTCGCGCACCTCGGGCCGCAGCAGCACGTCGGCCGCCGTCCAGGCGAGCATGGTCGCCCCGGGCGCGGTCAGCGCGTCGGCGCGCTCGCTCCGCGCGGCCTGGGCGAACTCCGGCGTGTGGCCACCGACGCCGTGCTCGCAGATCTGCAGGTAGGGGTGGATGGTCGGCACGAGCTGGCTGACGTCACCGATGTCGCTCGAGCCGACGCCTGCGTCGGCCGGCGGGACGACGTGCTCGAAGCCCAGGGCGGTCAGGTTCTCGCCGAAGGTCTCGACCAGCGCGGCGTTGCAGACGCGCGGCTGGTAGCTGATCCCCTCGCTGATCTCGAGGCGGGCGCCGGTCGCCAGCGCGGCCCCCTCGACGATGCCGCGGAAGCGCGCCTTGACCTCCTCGAGGTAGACCGGGTCCTTGGCCCGCACCAGGAACTTGGCGGAGGCGTAGTCCGGGATGACGTTGGCGGCGTCGCCGCCGTGGGTGATCACGCCGTGGATGCGCGTGCCCTGCCGCAGCGCCTGGCGCAGCGCGTTGACGCTGAAGAAGACCTGGAGCACGGCGTCGAGGGCGTTGATCCCCTGCTCCGGCGCCGACGAGGCGTGCGCCGATCTGCCGAAAAACTCGAGCGTGTAGGGCGTCACCGCCAGCGAGCCGCGGTCGAGGTAGGTCGTGTCGCGCGGGTGCATCATCATCGCGGCCGCCAGGCCGTTGAAGACGCCGGCCTTCGCCATGGTGACCTTGCCGCCGCCCCCCTCCTCGGCGGGCGTGCCGATCACCTTGATCGTGCCCGGCAGGTCGGGCACGGCCCGGCGCAGGGCGATGGCGGCGCCGACGCCCCAGGTGGCGATCAGGTTGTGGCCGCAGGCGTGGCCGAGCTTGGGCAGGGCGTCGTACTCGCAGAGGATGCCGACCACCGGCTCGCCCGCGCCGTAGGTGGCGACGAAGGCTGTGTCCAGCCCGGCGACGCCGCGCTCGACCTCGAAGCCCTGCTCGTCGAGCTCGGCGGTCAGGAGCGCGGCGGCCCGGTGCTCCTGGAAGAGGATCTCCGGGTTGGCGTGCAAGGTGTGGGAGATCTCGACCAGGCGCGGCTGCAGCCGGCGCGCCTCGGCGGCGATGCGCTCCTTGACCGTCTCGATCGACTCCGCGGACGTGCTCACGGTGTCCCTCCCTCGGCTGGCTGCTCCGGCGCCCGGCGGCCCGGGGTGACTGCGGTGTGGCGCTGGCTCGCGCCGGCCACGGTAGAGGCTTCCCCGGAGCGTGTCAACCGCGCGGAGCGCAGCATGACACCGTTGCGGCGGTGGTCACGGCGCCGATCGGGAACGGGAACACCGGTGCGAGAATGCGGGTGGGCACAGGAATACGAGGCCGCCGAGCGTGCCACCAGCGCCCGGCATGATGGGAGGCAGCGTGACGGAGTTCCTGGGGTTCACGTTGGAGCAGGCGGCGCGACTGAGTGGGCTATCCGTCCGCCAGGTGCGCTACTGGGACGACACGGGCTTCGTCCGGCCGAGCTTCCGCGACGAGCGCGAGCGCCCGTTCGGACGGGTCTACTCGTTCCAGGACGTCGTGGGGCTGCGCACGCTCTCGACGCTGCGGAAGCGCCATCGCATTCCACTGCAGGAACTCCGCAAGGTCGGCGATTGGCTGAAGGCACACCACGACGACGCGCCGTGGTCGGAGCTGCGCTTCTTCGTGGCCGGCCATGAGGTCTACTTCTACGACTCCGAGTTGGAGGTGCACCGCGCGGCGCGGCGGCCCGACCAGACCGTCATCCCCATCGAACTCGCCGAGGCCGCCCGATCGACGGCAGCTGACGCCGAGCGGCTCCGAAAACGCACGCCCGACGAGATCGGCCGCGTCGAGCAGCGCCGCTACGTGTCCCACAACGCACCGGTCCTGGCCGGCACGCGCATCCGCACCGAGGCGATCTGGAACTTCCACCAGGCCGGCTACGACGTCGACGCCATCCTGAGCCAGTACCCGCGGCTGACGCCGGATGACGTCGCCGCGGCCATCGAGTTCGAGCGCCGTCGCCACCTGGCGCCTGCCGGGTAACGCCGCGCTCCCGCATGCCCGCCCCCGTTGCCGCGGCTCCGCCGTGCGCCGATACTGCACCCGGACCACCACGACCGTCCGGCCCGGAGGAGGCACCCATGGCCAGCCGCGACGCCGCCGACCGCGACCTGCGCGAATCCCTGTTCCGCACCGCCACCACCATCCGGCGCTTCGAGGAGACCGTCGCCGACCTGGTGACGACGCGCCGCATGGAGGGGGTCGCCCACCTCTCGATCGGCCAGGAGGCCGTCGCCTCGGCCGTCTGCGCCGCCCTGCGCCCCGACGACACCATCACCAGCACCCACCGCGGCCACGGCCACCTCATCGCCAAGGGCGGCGACCTCGAGCGCATGTTCGCCGAGCTGCTCGGCCGCGAGACCGGCTACTGCCACGGGCGCGGCGGCTCGATGCACATCGCCGACCTCGCGCTCGGCATCCTGGGCGCCAACGGCATCGTCGGCGCCGGCATCCCGCTCGCCGTCGGCGCCGGCTACGCCCACGCCCGGCAGGGGACCGACCGCGTCTCGGTCGCCTTCTTCGGCGACGGCGCCGTCAACATCGGCGCCTTCCACGAGGGCCTCAACATGGCGGCGCTCTGGCAGCTGCCGGTCGTCTTCGTCTGCGAGAACAACCTGTACGCCTCCAGCGTGGCCCAGTCCCACCACCAGCGACAGCAGGACATCGCGCGGCGCGCCGCCGGCTACGGCATCCCCGACGTCACCGTCGACGGCAACGACGCCCTGGCCGTCCACGCCGCGGCGGTCGAGGCGGTCGCGCGCGCCCGCTCCGGCGGCGGGCCCACCCTGATCGTCGCCAGCACCTACCGCCACGAGCCGCACCTCTCCGGCTACCGGGACGACCGGCCGGCCGAGGAGAAGGCCGCCTGGCTGGCGCGCGACCCGCTCGTCCGGCTCGCCCGCGACCTCGACGCGGCCGACCCGGCCGGGCCGGAGCGACGGCGGGCGATCGAGGAGGAGATCGACGGCGGGCTCGAGCGCGCCCTCGCGGCGGCCGAGGCAGCCCCCCGGCCCGACCCGGCCGAGCTCACCCGCGGCGTCTACGGCCCGCGCCCGTCCACCCCGGAGGCGCCCCCACCCGGCACGCGCGAGCTGGGCTACCAGGCCGCGCTCAACGAGGCGATGACCCAGGCGATCCTGGCCGACCCGCGCGTGACCTACATCGGCGAGGACCTGGAGCGGCACGCCGGGGCCTGGGGCATCCCCGAGGGCCGGGTGCGCGACACCCCGATCGCCGAGGAGGGCTTCACCGGCCTGGCCATCGGCGCCGCGCTCTGCGGCGAGCGCACCGTGGCCGACATCATGTTCATGGACTTCACCGCCATCGCCATGGACCAGATCGTCAACCAGGCCGCCAAGATCCGCTACATGCTCGGCGGCGAGGTCCGGGTGCCGGTCGTCATCCGGGCGCACGTCGGCGGCGGCGCGCAGTCGGCCGCGCAGCACTCGCAGTCGCTGGAGGCCTGGTTCGCCCACGTCCCCGGCCTGACCGTCGTCTACCCGAGCAACCCCTACGACGCCAAGGGGCTGCTCCTGGCGGCTCTCGCCGACGAGAACCCGACGCTGTTCGTCGAGTCGCGCCAGCTGATGCGCCTGACCGGCCCGGTGCCCGAGGCGATGTACCGGCTGCCGATCGGCCGGGCGGCGGTCGCGCGCCACGGCAGCGACGTCACCGTGATCGGCGTCGGGCCGACGGTGCCGGCCGCGCTGGCGGCGGCCGAGGAGCTCGCGGCCGAGGGCATCTCGGTCGAGGTGGTTGACCCGCGCACCCTCCAGCCGCTGGACGTCGACGCGCTGGCCGCCTCGGCGCGGAGGACGGGCCGGGTGGTCGTCGCCCACCACGCCGTGCGCTTCGGCGGCATCGGCGCCGAGATCGCCGCCCAGCTCACCGAGCGCTGCTTCGGGGCGCTCGCGGCGCCGGTCGTGCGGCTGGGCGCGCCCTTCGCTCCGGCCCCCTTCGCCGGCGTGCTCGAGCAGACTTACCAACCGGACCAGGCCGCCATCGCCGCGGCCGTGCGCGAGCTGATGGGGCGCTGATCCGACCGCGGGCGACGTGCGCTCCGTGAAGACAGGTCGGGCGCGAGGCGCCGAGACCCGGGAGGTCGACCGTGAGCAACGAGGTCGTCGAGGTCACCGAGGGCTACATCCCGTTCCGGGGGCACAGCGTCTGGTACCGCGTCGTCGGCGAGCGCGAGGCGCCCGGCAAGCTGCCGCTCCTGACGCTCCACGGCGGCCCCGGCGCCGCCCACGACTACCTGGAGCCGCTGCAGGCGATGGCCCGTACCGGCCGGCGCGTCATCTTCTACGACCAGCTCGGCTGCGGCCGCTCCGACCAGCCGCACGACCCCTCCCTCTGGACGGTCGAGCTCTTCGTCGCGGAGGTCGACGCCGTCCGCGACGCGTTCGGGCTGGACGCGGTCCACCTGCTCGGCCAGTCCTGGGGCGGCATGCTGGGGATGGAGTACGCGCTGACCCAGCCGGACGGCCTGGCCAGCCTGACCGTCGCCAGCTCGCCCGCCAGCATGATCCAGTGGGTCGCGGAGGCCAACCGGCTGCGGGCCGACCTGCCGCCCGACGTGCAGCAGACCCTCCTCGCCCACGAGGCGGCCAGCACCACCGACGATCCCGCCTACGCCGCGACGATGGAGGTCTTCTACCACCGGCACGTCTGCCGGATCGTTCCCTACCCGGACTACGTGCGGCGTACCTTCGACCAGCTCGAGCGCAACCCGGAGGTCTACCACACGATGAACGGCCCCAGTGAGTTCCACGTCACCGGCACGCTCAAGACGTGGGACATCACCGGCCGGCTGGGCGAGATCCGGGTGCCGACGCTGGTGACCTCGGGCCGCCACGACGAGGCCACGCCGGCCATCGCCGAGACGGTCCACCGGGGCATCCCCGGCTCGGAGTGGGTCCTCTTCGAGGAGAGCTCGCACATGGCCCACGCCGAGGAGGCCGAGCGCTACATGGCCGTGCTCGACGACTTCCTGAGCCGCGTCGAGCACGGCCGGTAGGGCGCGCGACGCCGCCTACCCCGCCGCCACCGGCTCGACCGGCGCCGGCAGCGCGGCCGCGATCTCGCGTGCCCAGCCGCGGATCGCGTCCCAGTCCCGGAAGTCACCATCGGGCGCCTTGGCTGCCCGCACCGCCAGTCGCTCCAGCACGTTGAGCTCGTGCCGGTCGAGCTTGCCGACGAAGACGCGATGGTCGCGCGCGCCGGTGGCGTCCAGCAGCGCGTCGAGGTGCGCCGGGTTGTCCTCGGCCGTCGGCGCGTCGCTCCCGATCTCGCCGTTCCGGAGCACGATCGGCCCGCTGCTGAAGAGCCAGACCGGGATCGCCAGCAGGCCTTCCCGGTGGGACTCCACGAACCCGCGCGCCTCCGGCAGCCAGTTGCCCAGGTAGACGGCGCTGCCGACGATCGCCGCGCCGTAGGCCGTCACGTCGTCGATGCGGTTGGGCGTCCGCACCTCCACGCGGTGTCCCGCGCCCTCGAGCTCCCGCGCGATCGCCTCCGCGATCTCCCGCGTGCTGCCGTGCTTGCTCGCCACCGCGATCAGGACCTTCATGCCGTCACCTCCATCCGGCGGCGCCTGGTGGCGCCGCCGGCTCACGCCGCCGGCCCCGCGCGGAGCCCGCGCAGGAACGCCAGCAGCGGCACCATCCCGACCAGTGCCAGTGCCACGAAGACCGGCACCATCGCCACCGACTGCGACGGGTCGCTCAGGTGGCCGAACCACTGGTCGGTGGCGACGCCGACCGCCTCGATCACCCCGTAGACCAGGAACGCGCCCGCCAGCAGGTAGCCGAGCGGCCGCCGCTGCCAGAGCCAGACGGCCGCCAGCACCGTGAGCGGGAAGCCGAACGCCAGGTCCGTCATCTCGACCGGATTGGTCACCATCCCGGTGCCGGCCAGGCTGCCCGGGTCGATGTTGGCGGCGATGGCCGGCACGATGTCGCGCAGCCAGAGCGCGGCGAAGATGGCGGTCGTGACCAGCAGGTAGCCCGCGACCGCGCGCACCGGCGTGCCCGGCGCGAAGCGCGCCCGAAGCTCGTCGGCGTCGACCGCGTGCAGCAGCGACACCACCGACCAGACGCCCAGCGACAGCGCCGCCGCGTAGGACAGGAACAGCCCGTTGAAGTGCGTGCCGTAGGCGAAGAACACGGAGTTATAGAGGATGTAGGCCAGCGCCCCCAGCCAGACGATCTCGGCCCGCCGCGAGCCGCGCGCCGTCAGGACCATCGAGACGACCAGCGTGGGTACGGCCACCACCAGGATGGCCACCGCGGTCCCGCGCGCGTTCCCGGCCGTCATCGGCGCGTTGCGCGCGAGCACGGCCGGGAAGAAGGCGGCGACGGCCGCGGCGATCCCCGCCACCAGCGCCAGGGCCGACGACCAGCGGTAGGCGGCCGTCAGCGCCGGCCGCGTCGTGACGCTCGCAGCGGGCACGGTGGCCGGGTGCGTTGGCCGCCCGCGGCCGGACGGCATCGGGGTCGAACGGGTGCTCATGTCGCGCTCCGCTCCTCCGACCAGCCGGTCGGCGCCGCGATCCGGTCCGGGACGCCGCGCAGCACGGCCACCAGCAACCAGGCGGCGATCAGCCCCAGCACGACGAACCCGGCGACCGGGCCGACGATCGCGCCCGTCGAGAGGGTCACCCCGCTCCAGAGCTGGCTGATCGTCTGCGCGGCGATGGTCGGCGCGAGCAGCACGATCAGGCCGAGCAGCGGGATCGCCATGAGGTAACCCAGCGGCGCCCGGCGCAGCAGGAACCCGCCCGCGACGAAGCAGGCGGGGGTGATGACCGCGAGGTCGAGCGCGTAGGTCACGGCGGTGGTGTAGCCGTCCAGGTGGGCCGGGGCGCTCCCCTGGAGGAGCGGCGGGACGAGGTCGCTCAGCCAGACCAGCAACGTCACCGCGCCGGCCGCCAGCATGAAGACCGCGAGCGCGCGCCGCGGCGCCTTGGGCGCGAGGCGCACCGCCAGGGCTCGCCGCTCGACCGAGCGGACGGCGAGCACGAAGCCGTAGAGGCTCGCCGCGAACAGCGCGACGTAGAGGAGGAAGAGGCCGTTGTACGCCGCGCCCAGGGCCAGGCTGGCGTAGTCATAGAGGAAGTAGGCGAGCGCGCCGGTCAGGACGAGCCGGCCGCGCGGCGAGCCGCGCCGGTACCAGAGGATCGCCGCGACCAGCAGCGGCACGCCGACGACGAGCGCCGCCGCGTCGGCGCCGCGAAAGATCGCACCCTGGAAGAGGGAGTCGTAGCGATAGATCCCGTGGCCATAGAGCGGCACCACCTCGCCGCGCGCCGAGGTCACCGTCGCCGGCGCCGAGCCGCCCTGCCAGAAGAGGCCGACCGCGGTCGCGGCCGTCGCGAGCGCCGCGACGAGCCAGGCCAGCGCCGCGAGCGGGTCGAGGCGCGGCCGGGCAGCCGCCAGCGCCGCCGTCCCGCTGGGCCGCTTGACACTGCTGACCATGTCAGGGAGTCCTCTCGTTCCGACGGCGACGGGCCGACCTCACGCCGACCGGCGCGTCGTCGCCGGGTAGGTGACGATGAGGACGAGGAGGGCCGGTTCCAGCAGCAACTCCGCCGCCTTGGAGACCAGTCCTCCCGTCGAAAGGAGCACCGAGGTTCGGTCCAGGTACGCCTGGAAGAAGACCAGCATCACCAGGGCGTTGATGACCGCGCCGACGATCCAGAGCCAGCGCCGCCGCAGCAGGATCAAGAGCCCGCCCAGCAGGTAGCCGCCGGCCGCGACGAAGACGATCCCGGCCGGAGCCTCGGACGTCGCCAGGTCGCCGACGCCGAGCACGTGGAAACCCATCAGCAGGTAGCTCAACGCCGCCAGCGCGGCCAGCCCGACTGCCGACCACATGACGGGAGCGGTGCGCGGGCGACTGGGTGAGACGGTGACCATCGCGGGCTCCTCCCGAGACACCTGGCCGCTGCCGGGCGGACAGCGGTCGCGCGGTCGCCGGCGTGCGGGTCTCGTCCCAAGCCTAGCCTCGGGCGCGTCAGAAAAGCGTGACGCCGGGGGGTGCCGCGTAACAGGTGCCTGACAGTACGGAGGTCCCGCGCGGGCGGCGAGCCGGCGGGTTGCCGGTGGGTATGCTCAGCTCGCGCGCGACTGCGCGGTGGACGGATCGGGGAGCGGCGGCAGCCTCACGTTCCGGCCCTGCCCGTGGCGCGGGCAACCGGCCGGCTCGCGGCACTCACTCGATCGCCTGGGGGTCGAGCGCGTCGCGCACGCCGTCACCGAGGAAGGTGAAGGCCAGCATGATGAACGCGATCAGGAGCGACGGCATGATCACGAACTCGGGCTGGCCGAGGATCGCCGGGAAGCCGTCGAACACCATCGAGCCCCAGCTCGGCACCGTCGCCTGGACGCCAAGCCCCAGGAAGCTGAGCGACGCCTCGGCCAGGATGTAGCTCGGGACGCCGAAGGCGATCGCGACGATGACCGGTGCCAGGCTGTTCGGCAGGACGTGCTTGAGGATGATCCGCGACGTCGGCGCGCCCATCGCCTGAGCGGCCTCGATGTAGTCGCGGGTCTTGACCGTCAGCACCTGGCTGCGCACGAGCCGCGACATGTCGGTCCAGCCGACGATCGCGAATGCGGTGAAAAGCATCACCAGGCCGCCGAGGAGTCGGCCAAACCCGGTGTCCCGCAGCACGGTCGCCAGCACGATGAAGAACAGGAAGGCCGGGAACGCGTAGACGGCATCGACCAGGCGCATCAGGACCGTGTCGACCCAGCCGCCGGACCACCCGGCCGTCACGCCGACCAGCAGGCCGACCGCGGTGATGATGACGATCGGCACGATGCCGACCGCCATGCTGACCCGCGCGCCGAAGATGAGCCGGCTGAGCTCATCGCGCGCCAGTTCGTCGGTGCCCAGGAGGTAGCGGGGATCGTGCCCGGCGCTCCAGATGGGCGGCGTGTTCGGCTGCGCGGTTGCCGAGGCGTAGTTCGGGTTGTACGGCGCGATCAGCGGCGCGGCGATCGCAAGCAGGCAGATGAGGGCGATGTAGATGACGCCGGCCGTGGCCGCCCGGTTGCGGCGCAGCCGCCGCCAGGCATCCGACCACAGGCCGCGCGGCTTGCCCCGGACCTCGCCGGCGAGCGTGGCTCCGCCGCTGTCCCGCATGCCCACATTCTCGACGACGGCCATCACCGCTCCTCCGCTGTCGCTACCCCGCCGTCAGTGCGCCTTGATGCGTGGGTCGATCAACCCGTAGGTGATGTCCACCAGCATATTGCCAACGATGATGAAAAGAGCGTAGAGCAGCGTCACGGCCATGATGACGGGGTAGTCGCGTGCATCGATACTGGTAATGTAGAGATGGCCCATGCCGGGGACGTTGAAGACCTCTTCGATGATGATCGTCCCGGTCACCAGTGCGGCGATGGTCGGTCCCATGACCGTTACGACCGGGATCATCGCGTTGCGTACGACGTGGCGCACGATGACGACGGTCCCCCGCAGCCCCTTGGCCCGGGCGGTCCGCACGTACTCGTGATGCATCTCCTCCAGCATCGTGGCGCGGGCCAGGCGGGCCATGAAGGCGGCCGGCCCCAGACCGAGGACGATGCTGGGCAGGACGTAGCCG
>DASSZN010000065.1:0-18034 GCA_035702805.1 Thermomicrobiaceae bacterium
GCTGGTGCGCTGCGGGAAGGAACCGTGATGTTCAACGTCCACGATGACGACTACGCGCATTCCTACGCTCGGATCAAGGTCATCGGGGTCGGCGGAGGGGGCGGCAACGCCGTCAACCGAATGATCGGCGCCGGCGTCGACGGCGTCGAGTTCATCGCGGTCAACACCGACGCGCAGGCGCTGGTGAACTCGATGAGCCCCGTGACCGTCCGCATCGGCGACAAGTTGACCAAGGGGCTCGGCGCTGGCGGTCGGCCGGAGATCGGCGAGCGGGCCGCCGAGGAGAGCATCGACGCGATCGGTGAGGTCGTCCGCGGTTCGGACATGGTGTTCATCACCGCCGGCATGGGCGGCGGGACCGGGACGGGTGGCTCGCCGATCGTGGCGCGCCTGGCGCGCGAGACGGGCGCGCTCACCGTCGGCGTGGTGACCCGGCCGTTCGACTTCGAGGGAGCCAAGCGGCGCCGGGTCGCCGACGAGGGGGTCGCCGCGCTCAAGGAGCACGTCGACGCCCTGATCACGATCCCGAATCAGCGCCTGATCAGCCTGGTCGACCCGAAGACGCCCTTCTCCGAGGCGTTCCGGCTGGCGGATGACGTGCTCCGCCAGGGCATCCAGGGCATCTCCGACCTGATCGTCAAGCCCGGACTGATCAACCTGGACTTCGCCGACGTCAAGACGATCATGCGCGATGCCGGGTCGGCCCTCATGGCGATCGGCCGGGGCACCGGCGAGTCGCGCTGCGTCGACGCCGCCCGCATGGCGATCGAGAGCCCGATGCTCGAGATGAGCATCGACGGGGCGGTTGGCGTCCTCTACAACATCATCGGCGGGCCGGACCTGTCGCTGGTCGAGATCAACGAGGCGGCGGAGGTCATCCGGTCCGCGGCCGACGAGGACGCCGAGATCATCTTCGGCGCGACCACGGACGAGGCCATGGGCCGGGACGTCCAGATCACGCTGATCGCGACCGGCTTCCAGGGCGGTCAACCGCGCCGGGCGCGCAACGAGCGACGTTTCCGCTCCTCGGACCAGCAGCCGGCCGCGCCCAGTAGCCAGGCAGCGCCGCCGCGCACGCCGCTGGTGGCAGACGACGAGTGGTCGGAGCCGGCGATCCTCCGCTTCCTTCGGGAGCGGTGAGGAGATCTGGGTGCGTTGTCCCTTCTGCCAGGCCCGTGACTCGCGGGTGGTCGATTCGCGGGAGCTCGGCTCCGGCGACAGTATCCGGCGGCGGCGGGAGTGCAACGCCTGCGGCCGCCGGTTCACGACCTACGAGCGGGTCGAGACCGGCGGCCTCATCGTCGTCAAGCGCGACGGGCGCCGCGAGGAGTTCGATCCGCGCAAGCTCCGTGACAAGCTCCGCATTGCCCTGACGAAGCGGCCGGTCTCGGAGACGGAGATCGATCGCATCGTGGCGTCGGTCGAGGCCGAATTGCTGGCAATGGGCACCGTTGAGGTCCCGAGCACGTCGATCGGGGAGATCGCTCTCCGTGAGCTGAAGCGGCTCGACGACGTCGCCTACATCCGCTTCGCCTCCGTCTATCGCAGCTTCGCCGACCTCGACGACCTGCGACGCGAGATGGAGGTCCTCAGCGGGTCAGCCGGCTCGCAGAAGCCGGCCGAGTCCGCGACGGACAGGACCGCCCGCCGCCCGCGCTAGCCGCGGGCGGTCCTGTCACCCGCTCTTTTCACTCAGGACAGGTGCTTGTCGATCTGCTGGAGCAGGCGCTGCTTCGGCTGCGCCCCGACGATACGCTCGACTGGCTTTCCCTGCTTGTAGAGCATAATGGTGGGGATGCTGCTGATCCCAAGCTTCGAGGCAATGCGCATGTTCTCGTCGACATTGACCTTGGCAAGCTTGAGCGCGGCGCCCTTCTCCTGCGCGATCTCGTCGAGGATCGGCGAGACCATGCGGCACGGCCCGCACCACACTGCCCAGAAGTCGACGAGCACCGGCACGTCTGACTTGATCACCTCTTGATCGAACGTCGCATCGCTGACCGCGATGGCTTTCGCCATGACTCTTACTCCTCCGTGCGCCCACGCGCGGCACCCGCGCACCGACGTGGTTACCGGTGTCAACCGCCGGCACCGCGACCGCATTCCCCGAGCCAGGGAGGGGGCGGGGCCTCTGGTATAATCCGGCACGACATGAACACCGCGCCGCACCGGATAGCCTTCGACGGCCTCTTCCTGCAGCAGCCTACCACAGGGAGCGGGCAGTACGCCCTGCATCTTTGGCCCGCGCTTGTCAGCGACGACACGTCGCCACAGGTGGTCCTGGTCCAGCCCGCCGGAGCCGCCGGCGGGGTCCCGGCCAGCGGTGCCACAAGCGTTTTCCCACCGCCCTGGGCGCGCAGCGGCAAGCCGCACAAGCTGTGGTGGGAGCAGCGGGGGGTCGTGCGGGCGGCGCGGACAGCGTCGGCCGATCTGCTCCACGTTCCCTACTTCGCCGGGCCGCGCGTCGGCCGGCTGCCGCTGGTCATGACCATCCACGACGTCATCCCGATGGTAATGCCGGACTACGGCGGCTCGGCCGCGATGCGGCTCTACCTGCGGCTGGTCAGCGCCGTCGCGCGGCGGGCCAGTGCCGTGATCACCGACTCCGACTGCTCCGCCCGCGACATCCAGGGCTGGCTTGCCATCCCACCTGCTCGGCTGCACGTGATCCCGCTCGCCGCCGCCCCCACCTTTCGGCCCATCGATGACCCGGAGACGGCCGCGGCGCTCCGCGAGCGCTACAGTCTCCCCGGTCCGGTCATCTTCAACGTGGACGGGCTCGACGTGCGCAAGAACCTGCCGGCGCTGGTCGAGGCATTCGCCCGCGCGCTGCCGGACCTCCCCGAGGAGACACGGCTCGTGATCGCTGGACGACCGCACACCGGGAATGCCCGCCTGTACCCGCCACTCGAGCCCGCCATCCGCGCGCGCGGTCTCCAGGAGCACGTGGTACTCACCGGACGGCTCAGCGATGCCGAGAAACTCGGGCTCTACAACCTGGCCGATCTCTACGTGTCGGCGTCCCTCTACGAGGGCTTTGGCCTGTCGCCGCTGGAGGCGATGGCCTGCGGCACGCCGGTCATCTCCTCTAACCGCTCGAGCCTGCCGGAGGTCGTCGGCAGCGGCGGGTTGCTGGTCGACCCGACGCCACCGCGGCTGGCCGCCGCGATCGTGTCGGTGATGAGCGACGAGCGGATGCGTCGAGACCTGAGCCGGCGCGGGCTGGCACGAGCGGCGAGCTTCTCCTGGCGCCGCACGGCCGACCTCACGCGCAACGTCTACCGCCGCGTGCTCGGTGAGCCCGCGCTAGCCGGACCGGGACGGCAGCCAACGCCGTGAGAGTCCTCATGCTGTCCAAGGCGCTCGTGACCGGGGTGTACCAGACGAAGCTGGAGGAGCTCGCGCGCCTGCCTGACGTCGAGTTGCTCGCGCTGGTGCCGCCCTACTGGCACGAGCTGCGGGTGGGTGTTCAGCGGCTGGAGCGGCACCACACCGCGGGCTACCACCTGGTCGAGATCCCGATGCTGTTCAACGGCCACCATCACGTCCACGTCTACCCGAGCCTGGGGCGCCACGTGCGCGCCTTTCGCCCCGACGTGCTGCACGTCGATGAGGAACCCTACAACGCGGCGACGCTCCAGGCATCGCTACTCGGACGGCTCGGCGGCGCGCGCGTCGTGTTCTTCACCTGGCAGAACCTGCTGCGGCGCTATCCGCTCCCGTTCCGCGTGTTCGAGGCGCTCAACTACCGGCTCGCCTCGGCCGCCGTGGCCGGGATCCCGGCGGCGGGCGACGTGCTGCGCCGAAAGGGCTACCGGGGCCGGCTCGAGGTCATCCCCCAGTTCGGCGTGGACCCCGACCTGTTCCGACCCGCGAGCCATCGCTCGCGTGAGCCGGTCGCCGTGATCGGCTACGCGGGACGCCTGGTGCCGGAGAAGGGAGTCGACGTGCTGCTGGCGGCGTTCAGCCGGCTGCAGCGGCGCGCCCGGCTGGAGATCATCGGCGGCGGGGCCGAGCGCTCGAGGCTGGAGCTCCAGGCGAACGCCCTGGGCATCCGGGATCGCGTGATGTTCCGTGGCAATGTGCCCCCGAGCGACGTGCCGGCGGCGCTCGCGACGCTGGACGTGCTCGTGGTCCCCTCGTTGACCCGGCCCAACTGGAAAGAACAGTTCGGACGGGTGATCGTCGAGGCCATGGCCTGCGAGGTGCCGGTGATTGGCTCCGACTCGGGAGAGATCCCCGGCACGATCGGCGACGCGGGGGTGATCGTGCCGGAGGGGGATCCCGCCGCACTGACGGCGGCGCTCGACGATCTGCTGGCGAATGACGAGAAGCGCCTCGCGCTCGGGCGCCGGGCCCGGCGCCGGGTGCTGGAGCAGTACACCCAGGCCGCGGTGGCCCGCCAGTACTACGATCTGTATCGCTCGCTCCTGGCCGGCGACGCGCGGTAGCATCGGTCGCCCGGCCGACGCGGAGGAGGGACGCACGTGTCGCGCAAGCGCGAACTGGCGGTAGAGCTGGCGCCGCGGCTCCTCGAGCCGGGGCCGCTGGTGCTGGTGACCTCGCTCTTCCGAGCGCAGCACAACGTCATGACGGCCGGCTGGGTGCTGCCGCTCGGGTTTCAGCCTGCCCGCGTGGCCGTCGCCATCCATCCGTCGCGGCTCACCCACGAGTTCATCTCGCGCGGTGACACGTTCGCCCTCAACGTACCGACCCTGGACCTGCTCAACGCCGTCCATCGGTGCGGCCTCGAGTCGGGGCGTGAGCGGGACAAGTTCGTGACCGCGGGGCTGACGCCGTCCGACGCCCTGGCGATCGAGCCCCCGCTGGTCACGGAGTGCGTGGCGCATATCGAGTGCGGGCTGGTCGAGCGGGTGTCGCTGGCCGACCACGACCTCTTCGTCGGCGAGGTGCTGGCGGCCTCGGCAGACGAGGCGGCATTCGGCGACCGCTGGCTCGTCGGCGACGGCGTCGAGCTCCTGCACCACGTGGCCGCAGACCACTACGCGGGGCTGAGCACGACCTACCGTGCGAAGCTCGGCGACGACAGGATGCCGGCTGAGGCCGGGGTCCCACCTCACGACGCGACCGACTTCGCGCGGACACACCTGCAACGCGGAAAGGACTCCGGGCGGCACGCGACTGCCGCCCGGAGTCCCTGTTGTTTCGTGCGATGCCCCCTGATCTAGCTCCCCGGCTGGACCACCTTGAAGCTGTTGGGGTCGAGCTGGCTGCCGGTGACGTGGAGCGTGGCGGAGCCGCCCTTCAGGACGCGGCTCAGGCTGTGGTCGACCAGCGTGTAGTCACCGGGGACCGTCGGCGTCAGCTCGGCCATGATCGCGCCGCCGGCCGGGACCAGAATCGTCTGGACGTTGGTCATGTACTCCGACGGCTGCCCCGGAGAGGCGATCGCGCCGTACGGTGCCACGCGGGTCATGACCTGGCCGATCACGTGGAAGCTCGAGATCTCGTTGGGGCCGGCGTCGCCGAAGAAGATGCGGACCGTCTGCCCCGTCGTCGCCTGCAGCGCGCGGGTGCCGTTCAGCGAGTCCACCGAGCCGTTGAAGACGTCGTAGTCCGGGGTCTCGGCGAGCAGCTTGTCCATTGACATCTGGTGCAGGCCCGGCTGGCCGCGGCTGCCCTCGATGTAGAACTCACTCTCCATGACGTAGTACTCGTGGTCGACCGTCGGCAGGCCACCGGCCGGCTCGACGACGATCAGTCCGAACATACCCATGGCGATGTGCATCGCGGCCGGGGGCGTGGCGCAGTGGTAGACGAAGACGCCCGGCGTCTCGGCGATGAACTGGATGGTCTTCGACTCACCGGGAGCGACCTGCATCACCGCGGAGCCGCCGCCCGGGCCGGCCGCCGCGTGCATGTCGATGCTGTGCGTGACCGAGTTGCCGGCCGGGTTGTTCAGCGTCACCTGGACCGTGTCGCCGACGCGCACCCGCATCATCGGTCCGGGAACCGTGCCGTTGTAGGTCCAGTAGGTGTAGGCAACGCCGTCGTCGAGCTGGGCGACGACCTCTTTGACCGTGATGTTGTACTTGACCAGCTCCGGGCCGCGGTCTCCGACGGGCGGTGCCACCGCGGGGAGCGGTAGCTGGGTGAGATTGGCCGGTGCGGGAGGGATCGTCGCGGCCGCGGTACCGGCGCCGGCCATCGTGCCCCCGGTGGCGTCGGTGTCGTGCAGCCCGTAGCCCGCGAAGCCGGCCGCGACGAGCAGCACGGCGACCGCGAGCGTGACGATAGTCAGGCGTGCGGTGCGGCGCTGGAGAACGCGCGTGCGATGCATCGAGACCCCCTTCTCACCGTGGACGTCCGCATGGGCTTCGTCGCGCGCCGACTCACCGTTGCGCCGGGACCCGCCTGACGTCCCGTTCCTGCCGGCCGTCCAGGCGGGGAACTGTCCCGCCCTTCCGGCTCGACAGGACAAGCGTAGAGCCGGCGGCCTCGGCGGCACACGACCGGGTGGGTGGTTCGGCCGGGCATGCGGGGATAGTCTCCGCGCCGCCCCGTGGGGTGGCGCGGGCGGTACTCCTACCCGAGCGGGTGGGCTGCGAGTGCCTGGCTACTGATCGGGCGGATTCACCAGGCCGTGGCGCAGCGCGTAGGCGATGACCTGCGCGCGGTTCTGCAGGTGCAGCTTGTTGAGGATGTTGCGCAGGTGGTACTTGACCGTGTTCTCGCTGACGATCAGGCGGTCGGCGAGCTCGCGGTTCGAGGTGACCCCCTGGACCAGGAGCTCGAGGACCTCCCGCTCGCGGTCCGTCAAATCCTCGACGGGTCGCTCGACGCGGTGGAGCGACGGGTGGGCGAACTCGTTGAGCACCTTCCGGGCGAGCCCCGGGGTCAGTGCCGGCTGGCCCTGGCCGACCCCCTCCAGCAGCGCGAAGAACTCCCGCGCCTCGAGGTTCTTGGGCAGGAACCCCTGCGCCCCGGACTTGACCGCCTCGAAGAGGTCGGCGTCTTCCTCGGAGGCCGTCAGGACGACGACGTTCACCTCCGGCATCTCGGCGCTGATCAGCCGGGTGGCCTCCAGCCCGCCCATGACCGGCATAGTCAGGTCCATCAGGACCACCTCGGGCCGGAGCTCACGCGCCCGGTCCACCGCCTCACGACCGTTGCGGGCCTCGGCCACGACGTCCACGCCGCGTGCCTCGAGCAGGCTGCGCAGACCGTCGCGGAAGAGCGCGTGGTCATCGGCGATCACGACGCGCATCGGCTCCTCCATTGCCGGTGATAACGGCCGCGGTTGTTGGGACGCGCACGAGGACGCTCGTCCCCTCGCCTGGACGCGCCGTGATGCGCAGCGTACCACCGACCGCCTCGGCCCGCTCGCGCATTGTCGACAGGCCGAAGCGTGGGAACGCGGTGCGGCCGAGGGTCTCGGGGTCGAAGCCGGCGCCGTCGTCAGACACCGTCACCTCGACCGCGCCGGGCACGAGTCCGATGGACACCGCCGCGCGACCGGCACCCGCGTGCTTGCGGACGTTTGCCAGTGCCTCCTGGATGATCCGCAGCAGTTGGATCTCGGCGAGCGGCGTCAGGGACAGGTCGGCGTCTCCGATCGACGGCGCCTCGAGCGTGGCGACCACGCCGCTCTGATCCTGCCAGCGCTCGAGGTACTCCCGCAGCGTATCGAGGAACGGCCGGCTCGGGTCCGACGAGGCACGGAGCCCCAGGATATTCTCGCGCACGTCGACGTAGGCCTCGCGCGCGGCCTGGGCGAGCTGGCCGATCTGCGCGGCCGCTCGGTCCGGCTCGCCCCGTCGCAGCAGTTCCTCGGCGGCCTGCGCCTTCGTGTTGACGTAACCGAGCACCTGGGCCAGGCTGTCGTGCATCTCCCGCGCGATGCGGTCGCGCTCCTCGCTGATGGCCAGTGCCTGGACACGCCGGTGCAGGCGCGCGTTCTCGATGGCGATGGCCGCCTGGGTCGCGAATCGCTCCACTCGGTGCTCGTCACCGAGGTCGAACTCCTGCCCGCCGAGCTTCTCCGTGAGGTAGAGACCACCGAGGACCCGGCCGTGTGACAGGATCGGGACGGCGAGGAGCGAGCGCATCGGCGGGTGGTTGGGTGGGAACCCGACGGAGCCGGGCTCCTTCGAGAGGTCGACGGTGCGGATCGGCCGGGCTTCCTGGATGACCGCGCCCAGCAGCCCACGCCCGACGGGAATCGGCCCGATCCGCGCGCGCTCCTCATCGGTCAGCCCCGAGGTGAGGAAGGCTTCGAACCATCCCTCCTCGCTCAGGAGCGAGAGCGCCCCGTAGCGGGCACCCACCAGGTCGCGCGCCTGCTCGACGACGGTTTGCAGGACCGTCTCCAGATCGAGCTGGCCGGTAATCGCGACGCTTGCCTGGGCGAGCGACAGGAGTTCCTGGTTCTGCCGGGCGATCCGGGACTGCATGCGCGCGATTACCGTGAAGATCGACTGGGTGAAGACGAGCGTGCCGGTCACGACCACGGCGGCGAGCAGCAGGTAGCCCGGCCAGGACTGGAAGAGTCGCGGGTAGACCAGGTCGCGGAGCAGTTCGAGCGCGGTCAGGAACACGAGCGGGACGAAGATCGCAAGCCACTGGAGGCGCCGAAGCGAGTGCGGCGCCTCGACGTTGAGCCACGAACGGCGGCCGGCGTCGCGTGCCATCCCCCACCTCCGACGTCGAGACGCGCCGGTTCGCGTCTACTCCTCGCCCTCGACGGTGACTACCACCGGCTCGCCCACGGCCGGATGCTTCATGGCGTGGCCGGTGCGGCGCAGCAGATCGAGCCAGGCCTTGCGTGCCGTCTTGCTCAGCTCGGTCGTCTGCTCGGCGTGAAGCTCGGACAGCCGCGCCCGGTCGAGGTCGAACTCGTCGGCGAGGTTACGGCGAAGCTCGCGACGCCGCTCGTTGCCCGCGGCGAGCACCATCCGGAGGTCGCCGACCAGGGAGGCGAGGACATCGGCCTCCGTGTCGACCATGCGCTGGGGCACGACCAGCAGGTGCGTGGGCAGCGGGAACCCGGTCAGGATGAACCAGGCGCGGACGAGGTCCCCGAGGTGGCCCGAGGTCGCGGGCTGCAGCGCCGGGACGCCCTCGCGCACGACGGCGTCGCCCTCGGCGCCGTCGCGCTCCCAGGTGGTCACCTGCACCCCGTAGAAGTGGCTGATCGTCGCGCGGGCCAGCGCTTCGGCGGTCCGGCTCACGCCATCCAGCGCGATCGCCGTCTGCTCGATCTCGTCCGGCCGTGCCTCCGTCCAGAGCGCGATGGCGCCGCTGTGGTGGGAGACGAAACTCAGGTCAGTGACGACGGCGTAGCGGTCGAGGAGCGGCGCGGCGTCGACGCTGCCGAGCACCGCCGGCACGCCGGCCTGCTCCACCGCATCGGCGCGAAGGTCCGATACCGGGGTGAGGCCGTCGACTGTAATCCAGCCGTGCGTCAGCGGGTAGGTGAGCAGCGCGGTGCTCAGGGAGTCGTCGATCAGGCAGCGCGTCACCGGGTTCTCCTTCGCGATCGGGGCCCACGGGAAACCGGGCCGGCGCCGCCGGCCGCCTCAGCTGACGTCGGCCGTGGCCGATTGCCAGAAGCGATCGACCCGGGCACGCAGCGCCAAATGTTCGGGCAGGGCGAGTTCTCGGTCGATCTCGAGGATGCGGTGCGCCTCGTCGCGCGCCTCCTGGAGCGTCGGCACGTCGCCGAAGGAGGCGAAGCGGAGGTCGGGCAACCCGCTCTGGCGCGTGCCGAAGAACTCCCCCGGGCCGCGCAGTTCGAGGTCGATCTCGGCAAGGCGGAAGCCGTCCTGGGTCTCGACCAGCGCGTCGAGCCGGCGCTGGCCGGTCTCGGCGACCTCGTCGGCGAGCAGGATGCAGTGCGAGCGGTGCTCGCCGCGGCCGACCCGCCCCCGGAACTGGTGCAGCTGCGACAGGCCAAAGCGCTCGGCCCCCTCGATCAGCATGACCGTGGCGTTCGGAACGTCGATGCCGACCTCCACGACCGAGGTCGAGACCAGGATGTCGATCTCGTGGTCGCGGAAGGCGGCCATGATCGCCTCCTTCTCGCTCGGCCGCATGCGGCCGTGGAGCAGGCCCAGGCGCCGGTCCGGGAAGACGTCGCCGGCCAACCGCTCGTACTCCTGGGTGGCGGCCCGGGCGTCGATGGCCTCCGACTCCTCGACCAGCGGGTAGATGATGAACGCCTGGCGTCCCTGCTCGACCTGTCGGCGCACGAAGCGGTAGGCCTCGGCGCGCTGCTCGCCGCCGATGGCGACGGTGCGGATCGGCTGCCGCCCGGGCGGCATCTCGTCCACAATCGAGACGTCGAGGTCGCCGTGAAGGACCAGCGCCAGGCTGCGCGGGATCGGCGTGGCGGTCATGACCAGGACGTCGGGGTTGTCCCCCTTCTCGCGCAGCCGCGCGCGCTGCTCGACGCCGAAGCGGTGCTGCTCGTCGATGACGGCCAGCCCGAGCCGCCGGAACCCGACGCGCTCCTCGAGCAGGGCGTGGGTGCCGACGAGGACGTCCACGTCGCCGTCAGCGAGCGCCTCGGCCAGCGCGGCGCGCTCGGCGGCGGGCGTGCTGCCGGTCAGCAGGGCGACGCGGGGACGATCGGCTGGCGGCAGCGCGTCGTACAGCCGGGTCAGGTTGCGCAGGTGCTGCTCGGCCAGGATCTCGGTCGGCGCGAGAACGGCCGTCTGGTACCCGTCAGACCGGGCGGCCAGCGCGGCGGCCGCGGCGACCACGGTTTTGCCGGACCCGACGTCTCCCTGGAGGAGACGGCTCATCGGTCGTGGGCTCGCCATGTCGGCCAGGATCTCGCCGAGGGCGCGGGACTGCGCGCCGGTGAGCCGGAACGGCAGGGCGTCCTCGAACGCGGCCAGCATGCGCTCATCGATGGCAAAGGCGTGCCCCGGCTGTGCCTGCCACTCCACCTTGCGTCGCACCAGCCCGATCTGCAGCACGAGGAACTCGTCGAACGCGAGTCGCCGCCTCGCGGTCGCCTGGGCCTCGGTGGAGTCGGGGTAGTGCGCCCAGTCGAGGGCCCGGTCGAGCGCCACCAGGTCGTGCCGCTCCCGGATCGCGTCCGGTAACGGGTCTTCGACCAGGGGGAGCCCGGCATCGAGCGCCAACCGGGTGAGGGCGCGCACCTGCTTCTGGTAGAGGTTGCGGGTCAGCGGGTAGATGGGCACGATCCGTCCGGTGTGGAGCAGGTCGTCGTCCAGCGGCTCCCACTCGGGGCCACGGAAGCAGAGGATGCCACGCTGCTGCTCGACCCGGCCGCTCAGTGCGATCGGCATGCCGACGTGGAGCTGGCGCGCCAGGTAGGGGTTGAACCAGACCGCGCGAATGCGGCCGGTGGCGTCTCCGACCTCGGCGGTGACCATGACCTTGCCGGTGCGGGTGCGCTCCTGCTCGACGGCGACGACCTCGCCCTTGACGGTGCACTCCCGCTGGAAGAGGACGCTGCCGATCGGCTGGATCGCCGCGTAGTCCTTGTAGCGGCGCGGCACCAGGTAGATCAGGTCCTCGACCGCCGTGACGCCGAGCGCGGCGAGCTGCTCGGCACGCGCCGCGCCGACGCCGGGGAGCGCGGTCACCGGGTCGCGCAGCGAGCGGAGCTGGACGGCACGGGCCTGGCGCCGCGGCCGGGTCGCGGGCTTCGCCGGGGCGCGCGAGGGGCTCTTGGGCGCGGCCGGAGCCGTGACGCCCCGACCAGGGCTAGCTGTGGCCGAACCCGCGCTAGATGCGGAATCGGGTGGGTGCGCCGCTGGTGGCGGCGCGGCGGGAAGCGCGAGGGCGGCCTGGACGCGCTCGACACGGCGTCGGCGCTCCGATGGGTCGAGCCGCGCGTAGTCCGCCATCAACGGGACGAGCGCGGCGAGCCGGTCCGCCTGCGCGTTCGTCTGGATCTGGCGCGCCACGAACGCGCTCAGCCCGCCGGACACAGCCGTGTCCTGAAAGCCCTTGCGAACTTCCAGCGCCAGCACTTTGCGTAGCAGTTGGGGGAGATCGCCCGCGCGCGCGTCCATGCTCGAAGTGAACGCCGGGCCGTCGCCGGGTGTCAAGCGGGAGCCGAGTGCGGGCGCACCAGCCCGGCGAACCCGACCAGCCCCGGGCCACCGTAGGTGGCGACGACCGTGCCGAGCGGCGCGACCCCCACCGCCAGCCCGTCCTGAATCGCCTCGGCGCGCGCCGCCAGCTCGCGCGCCGTGTCCTCGACGCCGACGTGCAGCACCATCAGGTGCTCCCACGGCACCTGCGCCTGGGCCAGCGCCACGAGCCGCTCCAGCGCGCGGCGCGCGGTGCGTACCCGCTCGAGCGGCTCGACGCCGCCGTCGCGGACCTCGACGATCGGCTTGATCTGTAGCGCCGATCCCAGGAACGCCGACGTGCGGCCAATCCGGCCGCCCCGCTGCAGGTACTCGAGCGTGTCGAGGGCGGCGTAGACCCGCTGGTCCGTCCGGCGTCGCTCGACCATCGTCGCGATCGCGTCCAGGTTCCCACCGGTCAGCGCCATCTCGGCGGCCTCCAGCGCGATCCAGCCGGTGCCCATCGAGACGGTGCGGGTATCGATCGGCCGAACCCGACCCGGTTCGACCTCCTCCGCCGCCGTGCGCGAGGCGTTGAAGGTTCCCGAGAGCCCGGTGGCGATGTGGACGCCGACCACGTCGACCCCGCCGCCGACCAGCTCCGTGTAGACCTCGCGGAACGCGCCGACCGACGGCTGGGACGTGCGCGGCTGCTTGCCGGCCCGGAGGATTGCCAGGAACTCGTCGCGGCTCAGGTCGACGCCGTCGCGGTAGACGGTACCCTCGACCTCGACCGTCAGGGGCACGACGGTGATTGGGAGCCCCTCGAGCATCGCTGGTGGAATGTCGGCCGCGCTATCGGTCACGATCCGCACCGGCCGGTGCTCGCCGGCCGCGGTCACGGTCGGCGTTCCCGGGACACGACGTCGTCCCCCTCGTAGACGACGACGCCGACCGCGCCAGGCCCAATGTGCGCTGCCAGCACCGGCGAGAACTGCGAGAAGACAACGCGGTCCCGCGGGCAGCGGTCGGCCAGCGCGTCGGCGATGGCCTGCCCCGGGCGGGGATCGGTCGTATGCAGGATCGCCAGGCGGTCGATCACCGGGAAGTCGCGCACCGCGTCGATGAGGCCGGCGGTGGCGCGGGGGAGCGTCCGCGTGCGGGCGAACGGGACGACGAGCCCCTCCTCGAGGCGCAGGATCGGCTTGAGCTGGAGGATCGATCCGACGATCTCGGCCGCGCGGCCAATACGGCCGCCGCGCCGCAGATACTCCAGCGTGTCGACCAGGAAGAGCGCCGAGGTCGCGTCGATGGCGCGGTGCGTGAGCTGCACGAGGTCGTCGAGCGACCGTCCCTCACGAGCGGCCCGCGCCGCCCGCAGGACCGGGAAGCCGAGCCCCATCGACGCCGAGCGCGAGTCGATCACCGCGATCGGCAGCCGACCGTCGATGCCGTCTCGGGCCAGGCACGCGCTCTGGTAGGTGCCGCTCAGCCGGCTCGAGAGGTGGATCGAGACGACCCCGTCGTGGTCCTCGGCCAGGCGGTCGTAGAGCGCCTGGAAGCGGCCGACAGGCGGTTGAGACGTGCTGGGGAAGTCGCCGGTCTCGGCCAACCGGCGCATGAACTCGGACGGGGTGATCGTAACCCGGTCCTCGAACACGTCGCTGCCGAGTCGGACCGTCAGCGGGACGACGTGGACGCCAAGCTCCGCCGCCAGTTCCGGCGGAATGTCGGCGGTGCTGTCGGTGACCACCGCGACGCGTGCCATCGGCCTCCGCCCCTACTCGACCGAGATGATGAGATCGTAGTGCGGCTGTCCGCCGCGCACGACCTCGACGGTCAGCTCCGGATAGCGCACTCGAAGGTCACGGGCCACGTCCTCGGCGAGGTCGGGCGCTGCCGGCTCGCCGACGAAGAGGGTGACCAGTTCGGCGTCCGCGACTCCGGCATCGTCCAGCACCCTCGTGACCACCGGGACCGGCTCGGACCCCGCCGCCCGCATCAGCCCGTCGAGGAAGCCGATGAACTCGCCGGCCACTGCCCGAACACCTCCGATCTCGACCGTTCGCGACGCCCGGGATAGCGCGATCGAGCGCACGAGCCCCAGGGCTTCGCTCATAGCCGCCACGTTCACATCGAGCGGCGCCTCAAAGTTGAAGGCGGCGAGCGCGCTGATCCCCTGCGGGATGGAACGCGACGGCACTATCCGAACGCGCCGGCCGGTCAGCTTCTCGACCTGCCGCGCGGTCGGGACGACGTTAGCGTCGTTCGGCAGGATGATGACTTCCTCCTGTGGGACCTGTTCGACCACCGCGGCGATCTCGGCAGTGCTCGGGTTGAAGGTGGATCCGGCAGGCACGACGGCATCCGCTCCCATGCCACGGAACACGCTCGTCAGTCCCTCGCCCCCCGCCACGGCCACGACCGCGATCCGCGCCACCGGCGGTACGGCCGCTGCGCCGCCATGTCGTTTCGCCGCGGCGCGCTCCTCCATCAGCTTGCGCGTCTGGGCCGCCATGTTGTCGATGCGCACCTCGTGCAGCTCGCCGTAGCGCAGGGCGAGCTCGAGAATGTGGCCCGGGTGCTCGCTATGCACGTGGACCTTGAGCGTGTCCGTGTCGCCCACCACCACGGCGGACGTTCCGAGCTCACCCAGTTGGCCGCGGAACTCTTCGAGCTCCGGCGCGGTACCGGTCACGATGAAGTTGGTGCAGTAGCCAAACTCGTCGATGTCGTGAACCACCTGCGGCAGGTCCAGGAAGCGCATGGCCGGCGACACGGCAGTCTCGCCGGCGGGCGCCTGGACCTCGCCGGCCATCCCGGCGGCATAGCGTCGCAGCCCGTCGAGCCAGTGCACCAGGCCCTGCCCCCCCGCGTCGACGACCCCCGCCTGTCGGAGGATGTCGAGCATCTCCGGGGTCCGGCGCAGGGCATCGCTCGCGCCCTCCACGCCGGCCGCGAGGACGGTGGCGATCGGCCGACTCGCAGCGGCGGAGGCGGCGACGGCCGCGACACGGATGACTGTCAGCATCGTGCCCTCGACCGGCGCCATGACGGCGCGGTAGGCGAGCACGGCGGCCCGGTCGAGCCCGGCGGCGAGGCCGGACCCGTCAAGCTCGATGGCGTCCCTCGTGGCCTCGGCCAGCCCGGCCAGGATCTGGTACAGGATGACGCCAGAGTTGCCACGAGCTCCCATCAGCGCGCCGTGCGCGGCGGCGGCGAGGATCGCGCCAGCGCCGGCGCCCGGGTGATCGCGGGTGGCCCAGCCCGCGGCATGGCTCGCCGAGCGGAGCGTCAGGAACATGTTGGTCCCGGTGTCGCCGTCGGGAACGGGGAAGACGTTGAGCGCGTTGACGGCGGCCACGTGCGGCTCGAAGAGCTCGGTAGCGGCGTTCAGTGCGGCGGCAACGTCCGCGCCCGTCCAGCGGTCGGGCCGGCCCCTGGAACTCGTGGCGCTGTCGCCGCTCGGCCGCGGGCTGCCGTGCTCCACCGGATCCCCACCTACTCCATGTGACGCCCATGCCCTCGTCGGCCGCCGCGCACGGTCTGTTCCGTCGCCGTCGGGTGTCGCGCGTCGTCGCCCCGCCGGTTGTCGGTCGTGCGCGGTCCGTGATAATCTTGACGCTTGTTGGCGCGAAACTGGCCGTCATCGGCGCGCGCGGGCACGGCGCCAATCCTAAGGCGGACGGTTCGAGAGGTAAAGGGGGCCAGGTTGGCCGGAAAGTGCGAGATCTGCGGCAGGGGCCCGGCCTTTGGCCACAACGTCAGCCACTCCAAGCGGCGAACGAACCGGATGTTCCGCCTGAACATCCAGCGCGCGACCCTGTACCAGGACGGCCAGCCGCGCAAGGTGAACATCTGCACGCGCTGCCTCCGCACGCTCTCCAAGCCCGCCCGCGTCGGCTGATTCCTTTTCCGCTTCGAGACGAGCATCACGACGGCACCCTCCCACGAGGGTGCCGCTGTGTCGCTTCGGGGTGAAATCACGGGCACCCGGTAGGTCACGCTAGTCGTCCGTCGTTGAAGCAGCGTCGATGAGCTGGCGGAGGCGACGACGGGCGTACTCGGGCTCGATCGTCCAGCCGTTTGCGGCCTCCCACGCGTCGCTGGCGCGGCGTGCCAGGCGCAGGCGTTCGCCGCCGAAATCCGTGTCCATGTCCAGCGGGAGCGGCACTGCCGTCAGGTCCAGGATCGACGCGTCTACCCGGGACTCGTCCCAGTCGATCAGGCCGACGCGGCCGCGGTCGATGCGGATGTTCCCCGCGCCCGGGTCTCCGTGCACGACGCTGACGGGCTCGTCGGCGATCGCGCGCCAGGCATCACGAACCGCCTCCCGGGCAGCCTCTGGCATCCTGTCGAGCTGCACGTCCCCGCCCGTGCGCTCAGTCAGCAACTCGCGCGTCGAGTGGAACCCCGGGCGTTGCGGCCAGCCGGTCGTGGCGGCGTGGAGCCGGCGGAGCGTCTCGACGACTCGCCGCCAGTCCTCGTCGTCGCGCGGGGGCTCACCCTCCAGCCAGGTGACGACGACGAGGCCGTCGATCGACGTCTCCCCCGCCGCCGATGGAACCGCTCGCGGCACGTGAAAGCCGGCTCCATCCAGATAGTCCAGGAGCGCAACCTCCCAGCGGAGGGCGGCGGGATCGCGGCGGCTGAACCGCGCCGCCAGCCGATGGCCGTGGAGCTGTACGCGCCAGATCTCGTTGCGGTAGCCGCCGCTCAGCCGCGCGTCGAGCCGCGCCCGCGGGTGCCAGGCGTGGAGGCTGCGTTCCAGGTCTGCCGGGTACACGTCGGGGCTCATCCTGAACTCGTCCGCGCGAGGTCGACGATCAGGTAGCGGTCCAGACCCGCCAGGTCGGGCCGAACCTCGACGTGGGCCGTGGGGAAGGTCTCCCGGGCGAGCGCGAGCGCCGTCGGGCGCTGGTCGGGGTCGAGCTCGCAGAGCAGCGCGCCGTCCGGTCCGAGGAGGGCGCGTGCCTGCGGCAGCAGGCGGCGGTAGAGGTCGAATCCCTCGCCGGTGGCAAAGAGCGCGCCGGGCGGTTCGTGGGCAAGGCCAGCATGCGCCTGGTCCGCGCGCAGGTAGGGCAGGTTGGCCAGCACGAGGTCCAGTCCGGGCCGGCACCAGCCGAGCAGGTCCCCAGCCACCAGCGCGACGCGTCCCGGTGCGAGGCGCGACGCGTTCTCCCGGGCGACGCGCAGCGCGTCGAGGGAGGTGTCGCACCCGACGATCAGGGGAGCCGTGGATGCCGGCAGGAGGCGCGCCAGGCTGACGGCGACCGCCCCGCTGCCGGTGCCGACGTCGACCACCCGTCCGCCGCCCTCCCAGCGCTGCGCGCGCGCGAGAGCCCATTCCACCAGGAACTCGGTCTCGGGGCGCGGCACCAGCACGCGCCGGTCGACTCGGAAGTCGAGTCCCATGAACTCGCGGTGGCCGGTGAGGTAGGCCACCGGCTCGCCGGCGCCCCGACGCGCGATGAGGCCAAGGTAGCGCCGGGTCTCGTCCTCCCCGGCCGAGCGCTGGTACGCCAGGTAGAGACCGGCCCGGTCGACATCCAGCACGTGCATCAGGAGCACCTCGGCGTCGAGCCGTGGGGTGTCCATTCCGGCGCGCTCCAGGGCGGCGCGTGCGTCGCCGAGGAGGTCACGCACCGTCCGGCTCGGGCCGGAGGCGCCCATCAGGCGGCCGCGCCCTCCTCGCCGAGCCCGGCCGCCTTCAGCCGCTCGGCCTGGTCGGCGGCGCGCAGTTCGGTGACGAAGGGGTCGATGCCACCGGCCAGCACCCCCGGCAGATTGCCGACGTTTAGCTTCAGGCGGTGGTCGGTCACGCGGTCCTGCGGGAAGTTGTAGGTGCGGATCTTCTCCGAGCGCTCGCCGCTGCCGACCTGCGAGCGACGCATGCCGGAGCGCTCCTCGTGGAGCCGTTGCTGCTCGATGTCGTAGAGACGGGCGCGCAGCACCTGGAGCGCCTTGGCCTTGTTCTTCAGCTGCGACTTCTCGTCCTGGCAGGTCACGACCAGCCCGGTGGG
>DASSZN010000250.1:0-8655 GCA_035702805.1 Thermomicrobiaceae bacterium
GCACCGCCTCGGCAAGTGCCAAAGTCCAGGGGCGGGTTTGAAACCCGCCCTACCCACCCAGCACGCCGTCAGTCACCCGCTGCCGGCGTGCCGGCGCGGCGGACCTTGTCGCCCAGCACCTCGTTCAGGCTGCCACGCCGGTAGCCCTGCAGGTCGAGCGCGACGTACCGGTAGCCGACCGCCTGCAGCGCCGCCACGATCTCGTCGTGGTGCTCGAGCACCCGGTTGAAGTCGGCCACGTCGACCTCGAGCCGCGCCACCGTGTCGTGGTGCCGCACCCGGAAGCCGCGGAACCCGAGCCGTCGCATCGCGCGCTCGCCGTCGGCCACCTGCCGCAGCGCCGTGAGCGTGATCGGCGTGCCGTAGGGGAAGCGGGACGAGAGGCAGGCAAAGGCCGGCTTGTCCCAGGTGCGCAGCCCCAGCTCGCTCGAGAGCGCCCGGATCTCCTCCTTGGTGAAGCCCACCTCCTGCAGCGGGCTGCGCACGCCCCGCTCTCGCGCCGCCCGAAGCCCCGGCCGGTGGTCCCCCAGGTCGTCGGCGTTGGTGCCGTCGACGATGTGCTCCAGGCCGTGCTCGTCGGCGACCTCGCGCAGCTTGCCGTACAGTTCCTGCTTGCAGAAGAAGCAGCGCTGGTGCGAGTTCATCGCGTAGCGCGGGTCGGTCAGCTCCTCGGTGCGCACCATCACGTGCCGCACCCCGAGCTCGGCCGCCAGCGCCCGCGCTTCGGCCATCTCCTCCTCGGGGTAGGTGTCGGAGAGGCCGGTCGCCGCGACCACCCGGTCGCCCAGCACGTCGCGCGCGACCCGGAGCACCAGCGTCGAGTCGACCCCGGCGCTGTAGGCGACGACCACCGACCCGAGCGAGGCCATCAGCCCCCGCAGCTCGTCGTACTTGGCGCGCACCGTGCCGTCCATCGACGCACCCTCATCCCTGTCCCGGTCCGCGAAAAACCCCGGACCGCCGAGCCGATCGTAGCAGCGGCGGAGGGAGCCGGCAAACGTCGCGCCGGCGATCCAGCCGCCGCACGCGTCGTTCCCGGGTTGCCGCCGGCCGACGAATCAGGACTCCGGGTGCCTCGCCGCCGCCGCGCGCCTGGAGTAGCATTCGGCGCCGGGGCAGGCGGGGCACGGCTCGTGCCTCCCGAGACGCGCGACGGCGCGTCGCCGCCCGGCACCGTTCCACTCGACGCAGCAGCAGGGATGCACGGTGACACCAACCCAGCCCGACCCCGAAGCCGTGGACGACGGCTCGCTCATCCGCCGCGTCAAGCGACGCTTCGTCTACGGCCTGATCCTCGGCATCGTCGTCGTCGCCGCGCTGGCGATCCTCGGCGACGGGCCGGCGCTGCTCGGGGTGCTCGGCCGCTTCGACTGGCGGCTGGTGCCGGTGATCCTGCTGCTCACGCTCTTCAACTACGTGCTGCGCTTCGGCAAATGGCAGCTCTACCTGCGCTGGCTGGGCGTCGGCCACATCCGCCCGCTCACCAGCTTCGGCATCTTCCTGGCCGGGCTGTCGATGTCGATCACCCCGGGCAAGGTCGGCGAGTTCCTCAAGGCGTACCTGCTCCGGCGCGCCACGCGCACCCCGGTGGCCGTCAGCGCGCCGATCATCGTGGCCGAGCGCATCTCCGACGCCATCGCGATGCTCCTGCTGGCGGCGCTCGGGCTCGGCGTCGTCCACTACGGCTGGCAGATCCTGGCGGCGCTGGCCGTGGTCGCCGCCGCCGGCATCGTCCTCCTCCAGCAGCGGCCGCTGATGTTCCGCCTGTTCGCGCGGCTCGAGCGCCTGCCCCTGGTCGCGCGGCGCATCCAGGCGCTCCACGTCCTCTACGAGAGCGCCTACCTCCTCTTCCGCCCGCGGCACCTGCTGCCGGCCGTGGCCATCGGCTTCGTCTCCTGGTCGGGCGAGTGCGTCGCCTTCTTCCTCGTCCTGGTCGGCCTGGGCTTCCCGCCCAGCGCCACCCTCCTGATCACGGCGACCTTCATCCTGGCCACGGCGACGCTGCTCGGCTCGGTCTCGATGATGCCGGGCGGGCTCGGCGCCGCCGAGGCGAGCGTCGCCGGCCTGCTCCTGCTGCTCGTCCACGACGGCCACATGACGCCCGACCTCGCCGCCGCGGCGACCCTGCTGGTGCGCTTCGCGACTCTCTGGTTCGGCGTCTTGCTCGGCCTCGGCGCGCTCCTCCTGGTCGAGCGCCACCTCGCGCGCCTGGAGACGACGCCCGGCCGGAGCGTCGAGGCCTCCCAGCCCGCCGACTGAGCGCGTCCCACCCCGGTCCCCGCGCACACGACGACGGGCGGACGATTGCTCGCCCGCCCGTCGCTCCGCGGTCTCGCTGGTATCAGCGGCTCAGGACTCGCCGCGGCCCGGCAGGGTCCGGCTGTCGCGCGGCCGGCGCAGCAGCTGCTCGCCGCCCTCGCGCGGTCCACCCGCCTGCTCACCGTCCTCGCGCGGTGGACGCTGCTCGCCACCGTCACGCTCGCCGCGCGGCTCGGCGCTCTCGACCGGCCGCGACTCGCGGGGCTCGTGGGGGCCACGGTGCTCGGCCGCCGGCCGGTGCTCGCCGCCCTCACGCGGGCCTCGCTGCTCGCCGCCCTCACGGGGAGGTCCGCCCCGGTGCTCGCCACCCTCGCGCGGTCCCCGGCCGTCGCCGCGCCCGCGCGGCGGGCCGCCACGGTGCTCGCCGCCGGGTCGCGGGCCGCGCCCGCCGCCGCCCGGCGGGTTGACCCCCGGCTCCGGCAGCTCGCCGGTCAGCAGCGCCCGGCGCGACAGGTTGATCTTGCCGTCCGGCCGGATCCCGGTCACGACGACGTTGACCTCCTGTCCGATCTGCACCACGTCCTCGACCGACTCCACCCGGTGCGGCTCCAGCTCCGAGATGTGCACGAAGCCGTCCTTGCCGGGCAGGATCTCGACGAAGGCCCCCGAGGGGATGATCGTCTTGACCCGGCCGAAGAAGATGTCGCCGACCTCAGGCACCCGGGTGATGCGCTCCACCGTCTCGAGCGCGCGCCGCGCGCTCTCCTCGTTGACCGCGCTGATGAAGACCGAGCCGTCGTCCTCGATGTCGATCTTGGCGCCGGTCGCCTCCTGGATGCCCCGGATGACCTTGCCGCCCGGACCGATGACCTCGCCGATCTGCTTCGGGTTGATCTGGATGCGGTAGATGCGCGGCGCGAACGACGACATCTCCCCGCGCGGCTCGCTGATCGTCTCGGCCATCTTGCCGAGGATGAACAGCCGGCCCTCGTGCGCCTGCTGCAGTGCCTGCCGCATGATCTCGGCGGTGATCCCCTGGACCTTGATGTCCATCTGGATGGCCGTCACGCCCTCGCGGGACCCGGCGACCTTGAAGTCCATGTCGCCGAGCGCGTCCTCGACCCCCTGGATGTCGGTCAGCACCTTGTAGTTGCCGGTGTCGCCGTCGGTGATCAGGCCCATGGCCACCCCGGCCACCGGGTGCGTGATCGGGACGCCCGCGTCCATCAGCGCCATCGTGCTGCCGCAGACGCTGGCCATCGAGGTCGAGCCGTTCGAGCTGACGACCTCCGAGACGACCCGCATCGTGTACGGGAAGACGTCCTCGTCCGGCAGGACCGCCTTGATCGCCCGCTCGGCCAGCGCGCCGTGCCCGATGTCGCGCCGGCTCGGCCCGCGCAGCCGCCGCACCTCGCCCACGCTGAAGGGCGGGAAGTTGTAGTGGTGCAGGTAGCGCTTGGACTCCTCGATGCCCAGCCCGTCGAGGTGCTGCTCCTCGGAGGTCGCGCCCAGCGTGACCACCGTCACGACCTGCGTCTGGCCGCGGGTGAAGATGGCCGAGCCGTGGGTGCGCGGCAGGTAGCCGACCTCCGACCAGATCGGCCGGATCTCGGTCAGGCCGCGGCCGTCCGGGCGCTCGCCCCGCTCGAGGATGGTGCGCCGCACCAGCGACTTCACCAGGCTGTCGTAGATGTCGGCCACCGCGCCGGACGTCGGCGGCACGCCGTCGGGCGTGGCGGTGAAGTGCGCGACGGTCTCGCGCTTGAGGGCCGACGTCGCCTCGACGCGCGCCTCCTTGTCGGCGTTGAAGACCGCGCCGGCCAGCCGGTCGCCGAGGAACTCCTCGACGCGGTGCTTCAGCTCGGTGTTCTCGGCCGGTGGGGTGAACTCCCACTTCTCGTGGCCCGCCAGCTCGCGCAGCTCGTGCTGGATGGCGACGATGCGCTTGATCTCGTCGTGCGCCAGCAGCACCGCCTGGAGCATGCGCTCCTCGCTGATGCCCTTGGCCTCCCCCTCGACCATCATGACGGCGTCGGCCGTGCCGGCCACCACCATGTCGAGGTTGCTGTCGATCAGCTGGTGGCTGGTCGGGTTGATCACCAGTTCGCCGTCGATCTCGCCGACGCGGGCGGCGCCGACCGGGCCGGCCCAGGGGATCGGCGACAGCATCAGCGCCGCCGAGGCGCCGATGATCGAGAGGATGTCGGGGTCGTTCTCCTGGTCGGCCGACAGGACCGTCGTGATGACCTGGACCTCGGCCCGGTAGCCCTTCGGGAAGAGCGGCCGGAGCGGGCGGTCGGTCAGGCGGGCGGCCAGGATGGCGGCCTCGGTCGGGCGCCCCTCGCGCTTGATGAAGCCGCCCGGGATCTTGCCGGCGGCGTACATCTTCTCTTCGTAGTCGACGGTCAGCGGAAAGAAGTCGAGCCCTTCGTGGGGCTCGCGCTCGCCGCCGACGGTGGAGAGCACCAGGGTGTCGCCGTAGCGCACGGTGACGGCGCCCTGGGCCAGGCCGGCGATCCGGCCGGTCTCGAGTGTCAGGGTCCTGCCGTTGATCTCGAGGGACTTGCTGTGAATGACTGGAGGCATCTACCTCTCCCCGGAATGCGCGCGGGCCCGAGTGGGCGTCCGCGCTCGTGTCGATGACGGTCTGGGCGGGGAGGTGTTAGGGACTGGCGTTCGGCGAAGAGCGAAGCCGCTGCTCCTCACCGGGCTCCAATACCTAACCCCTCGGCCACGCCCGGGGTGAACTCTACCGCGAGTTCGCCGCGATCACCCCCTCTCGGTCGCGGAATACGCGGAAGCCCAGGGATGCCCCTGGGCTTCCGAAGCGGTCACACGGGGACGGCTGCGCGCAGCCAGCACGTGGGGAAACCGGCACCACGAGTCAGAGCCACCCGCACCGGCTCAGCGGCGCAGGCCGAGCCGCTCGATGGTCGCGCGGTAGCGCTCAACGTTCTTCTCACTGAGGTAGGCAAGGAGCCGGCGGCGCCGACCGACGAGCTTGAGCAGGCCGCGGCGCGAGTGGTTGTCGTGCGGGTGCGCCCGCAGGTGCTCGACCAGGCCGTTGATCCGCTCGGTGAGGAGCGCGATCTGGACCTCGGGCGAGCCGGTGTCACTCTCATGCGCCTGGAAATTGTGGACGATCTCGTCCTTCTGCTCCTTGTACAACGCCATGCGAGCGGCGCCTCCCTCTACCCTCTGCCCACGAACGCCCACGTACTATACCGGCTCAGTATATCACCCGCCGCAAGCCCCAACCACGCCAGGGCGCCACGGCACGCCGCGCCATGACCGGCAGGCACCGCCCCGGGCCGCCTCGATCCGTGGTGGGGATGCGATGACCGGCGCCCCCGGGCTCCGGCAATCCGTGGGAGCGCGGCACCCCGCGCCCCCATTCGGGCTCCCGCTCGCGGCGCGACCTCGGGGGTCGCCGCTACGACCCGCTGGCGGTCGGGACCTTCTTCTCCTTCAGCCAGGGCATCATCGCGCGCAGCTCGTCGCCCACCTGCTCGATCTGGTGCGACAGCGCCGCCTCGCGCATGCGGTAGAAGTTCTCCCGGCCCGCCTCGTTCTCGCCCATCCACTGGTCGGCGAACTTCCCGCTCTGGATGTCCTGCAGGATCTGGTGCATCGACTCGCGCACCCGCTCGTCGATCAGGCGCGGCCCGCTCACGTAGTCGCCGTACTCGGCCGTGTCGCTCACCGAGTAGCGCATGTACTTCAGCCCGCCCTGGTACATCAGGTCGACGATCAGCTTCAGCTCGTTGAGCACCTCGAAGTAGGCCAGCTCCGGCTGGTAGCCCGCCTCGACCAGCGTCTCGAAGCCGGCCAGCACCAGCGCGCTCACCCCGCCGCAGAGAACCGCCTGCTCGCCGAAGAGGTCGGTCTCGGTCTCCTCCTTGAAGGTCGTCAGCAGCACGCCCGCCCTCAGGCAGCCGAGCCCTCGGGCGTAGGCCAGCGCGTCCTCGGTCGCGTGGCCGCTCGCGTCCTGGGCCACCGCGATCAGCGCCGGAACGCCGATGCCCTCCTTGTAGAGGTCGCGCAGGATGTGGCCCGGGCTCTTCGGCGCGATCATCGACACGTCGACGCCGGCCGGCGGCACGATGCGCTCGAAGTGGATGTTGAAGCCGTGGGCGAACATCAACGTCTTGCCCGGCGTCAGCTCCGGCGCCACGCTCTCGGCGTAGACGATCTTCTGCGTGTGGTCGGGCATCAGCATCATGATGATGTCCGCCTGCCGCGCCGCGTCGCGGACGGTGGTGACCTCCAGCCCGTCCGCCTTGACCTTGTCCCAGCTCTTGCTGCCCTCGTAGAGCCCCACCACCACGTCGCAGCCGCTGTCGTGCAGGTTCAGCGCGTGCGCGTGCCCCTGGCTGCCGTAGCCCAGGATCGCGATCTTCTTGCCCGCGAGGCGCGCGAGATCGCCGTCCTTCTCGTAGTAGACCGTCGCCACCTGCCCTGGCTCCTCTCGACCGGCACCCGCTCCCGGGACCGGACCATCCCGCCCTGCACCGACGCGGCGGCCGCCCCTCAGGCGACCGCCTCCTCGCGCACCACCACCGCGCCGCTGCCCCGCTCTATGGCGGCGCAGCCGGTCCGCGCGATCTCCTTGATCCCGTAGGGGCGCACCAGCGTGATCAGCGAGTCGATCTTCTCGCTCGGCCCGGTGACCTCGATCACCAGCGTGTCGGGCGCCGCGTCGACGATGCGCGCCCGGTAGACCTCGGAGACCAGCCGCATGATATCACCGCGCGTCCGCTCGCTCGCCGCGACCTTGACCAGCGCCAGCTCGCGCTGGATCAGGTTCTCGCCGGTCACGTCGGTCACCTTGATGACCTCGAGCAGCTTGTAGAGCTGCTTCGTCAGCTGCTCGACCGTGCGGTCATCCCCCTGGATCACCAGCGTCATCCGCGACAGCCCCGGCGTCTCGCTGTGCCCGACCGAGATGCTGTCCACGTTGAAGCCGCGCTGACGGAACAGGCTCATCACCCGGTTCATCACCCCCGGGTGGTCCTCGACCAGCACCGCGAGCGTGTGTCGTCGCATCATTCCCACTCCAGGTCCTCTTCGATCATGTCGCGGATCGAGGCCCCCGACGGGATCATCGGGAAGACGTTCTCTTCCTGGTTGACCCGGAACTCGAGCACCGTCGGCCCGTCGACGGCCCGCGCCCAGGCGATGGCGTCGTCCACCTCGTCCGGGTGGCAGACCCGTCGCGCCGGGATGCCGTACGCCTGCGCCAGCAGCATGAAGTCCGGCCCGCTGATCGGGGTCTCCGAGTAGTTGCGGTTGTGGAACAGCTGCTGCCACTGCCGCACCATGCCCAGGTAGCCGTTGTTGACGATCGCCAGCTTGACCCGCGCGCCCTCCTGGACGACGGTGGCCAGCTCGAACATCGTCATCTGGACGCCGCCGTCGCCGACCACCGCCCAGACCTCCGCCTCGGGCCGGGCCAGCGCCGCCCCCAGCGCCGAGGGCAGGCCGTAGCCCATCGTCCCCAGCCCGCCGGAGGTGATCCACTGGTGCGGGGTGTCGCAGGGGTAGAACTGCGCGGTCCACATCTGGTGCTGGCCGACGTCGGTCGTCACCACCGCGTTCCCGCCGGTGAGGGCGTGCAGGCGCTCGACCACGTACTGCGGCGCCAGCGGCCCGCGCGGGTTGACCGGGCCGGCCGGCGGCCGCTTGCGCCAGGTCGCCAGCAGGTCGAGCCACGGGTCGTGGTTCAGCTCTCCCACCTGGTCGAGCAGGATCTTCACCGTCTCGCGCGCGTCCCCCACCACCGGCACGTCCGCCGGCACGTTCTTGCCGATCTCGGCCGGGTCGATGTCGATGTGGATCACCTTCGCGTGAGGCGCGAACTCGCTCAGCCGGCCGGTGACCCGGTCGTCGAAGCGCATGCCGATCGCGACCAGCACGTCCGCCTCGTTGATGGCGTGGTTGGCGTGGGCGAAGCCGTGCATCCCGACCATCCCCAGGCAGAGGGGGTGGGAGCCGGGAAAGCCGCCGATGCCGAGCAGGGTCAGCCCGACCGGGATCTGCGCCCGCTCGGCGAACGCCACCAGCTCGTCGGTCGCGCCGGAGACCAGGATGCCGTGCCCGGCCAGGATCAGCGGGCGCTCGGCGCTCCGCAGCAGCTCGGCGGCGCGGCGCACCTGCCGGCGGTGCGGCACGATCGTCGGGCGGTAGCCGGGCAGGTTGACCGGGTCGGCCGGGGCCAGCTCCCCCTCGCCGAGCAGCACGTCCTTCGGCAGGTCGACCAGCACCGGACCGGGCCGGCCCGTCTTGGCCAGGTGGAACGCCTTCTGGATGGTCGGGCCGATGTCCTCGACGCGGCGCACGATGAAGTTGTGCTTGGTGATCGGCAGGGTGATGCCGGTGATGTCGATCTCCTGGAAG
>DASSZN010000280.1:0-4703 GCA_035702805.1 Thermomicrobiaceae bacterium
GCGCCGTCAACCCCGGCAGCTGGTACGCCTGGGACGTCACCGCCGCCGTCTCCGCCAACGGCACCCTCACCCTGGCCGTCACCTCCGGCGACTCCGACGGCGCCTTCTACGCCTCCCGCGAGGCCGGCGCCTCGATGGCGCCCCAGCTCGTCGTCACCGTCGACACTGCCACCGCGACCCCCACGCCCACGCCGACCCCCACCGCGACCGCGACGGCTACCGCCACCCCGACACCCACCGCCACCGCGACCCCCACGCCCACGCCCACGCCCACGGCTACGGCTACAGCCACCACTACGCCGACCCCGACCCCAACGGCCACGCCCACGGCGACGGCTACGGCTACGGCTACCCCGACGCCAACACCAACGCCCACGGCTACCGCCACGCCGACCCCGACGCCGACTCCGACCGGGACGCCGACCGGCCCTCAGACGCTGACGTTCACGCCGACGGCCGACACCTACGTCGACAGCGGCAGCCCCACCACCAACTTCGGCACCTCCGCCGACCTCGTCGTCGGCGGCAACTCCTCCAACGTCGGCATCGGCGGCGGCACCATCCGCGACACCTACCTCAAGTTCGACCTCTCCGGCCTGTCCGGCACCGTCACCAGCGCTACCCTGCGCCTCTTCTGCGCCACCGACGCCACCAACATCTCCTGGGCCAGCTCCTCCACCGGCGGCTCCGTCGCCGCCGTCAGCGACTCCTCCTGGTCCGAGACCGCCATGACCTACGACACCCGCCCCACCATCGACGGCCCCGTCCTCAGCTCCGTCGGCGCCGTCAACCCCGGCAGCTGGTACGCCTGGGACGTCACCGCCGCCGTCTCCGCCAACGGCACCCTCACCCTGGCCGTCACCTCCGGCGACTCCGACGGCGCCTTCTACGCCTCCCGCGAGGCCGGTGCCTCGATGGCGCCCCAGCTCGTCGTCACCGTCGCCACCGCCACCGCCACCCCAACGCCCACGCCGTCCCCCACCGCGACGCCGACCCCCACGCCCACGCCCAGCGCGAGCGACCCGGTGGTTGCCGCGGCCGGGGACATCGCCTGCGACCCGACGAGCTCCTCGTACAAGAACGGGAACGGCACGAAGTCGGCCTGCCAGCAGATGGCCACCTCGAACCTGCTGGTGAACGGGAACTACGCGGCGATCTTCGACCTGGGTGACAACCAGTACGACGACGCCACGCTCGCCAAGTTCCAGCAGGTCTACGGACCGAGCTGGGGACGGGTCCTCGGCACGACGCACCCCGCGGCCGGCAACCACGAGTACGCGTCGGGCTCGGCAACCGGCTACTTCGACTACTTCGGCGCCGCGGCCGGCAACCCGAGCCAGGGCTACTACTCGCTCAACATCGGCACCTGGCACATCGTGATCCTCAACTCGAACTGCTCGGAGGTCGGCGGCTGCGGACCGGGCAGCCCGCAGGAGCAGTGGCTGGCGCAGGACCTGGCGGCCAACACCAGCGCCTGCACGATGGCAGTCTGGCACCAGCCGCGCTTCAGCTCGGGTGTCGTCGGCAACAACGTGGCCTACGACGCCTTCTGGCAGGACCTCTACGCGGCCCACGCCGACATCGTGCTCGACGGCCACGACCACGACTACGAGCGCTTCGCGCCGCAGAACCCGTCCGCCCAGGCCGACCCGGCGAACGGCATCCGCGAGTTCGTCGTCGGCACCGGCGGCGTCGGCTTCGTCAGCTTCAAGACCATCCAGCCCAACAGCCAGGTGCGGAACAACAACACCTTCGGCATCCTGGCCCTGACGCTGCACGCCAACGGCTACGACTGGAAGTTCCTGCCGATCGCGGGCAGCACGTTCACCGACTCCGGGACGGGGACCTGTCACCGGTGATGGATCGGCGGGGATCGGACGTGGGGGGTCGAGCAAGATGAAGCGTGCACTCGTCGCCGCCGTAATCCTGGCCGGGCTGCTGCTCGCCATCCCGCTGGTGCTGGCCACGCGGGCCGCGCCCATCGACCACTTCCAGCGGGACCAGGCCTCCGCCTCCTTCGTCAGCCAGGCCGGCTGCGTGCGGACCGAGGTGGACGTGACCGCGCTGAGCGGCTCCTCCCAGCACGGGAGCGCCCGGGCGCAGACGCTCGCGCAGGTTCACGTCGCGCTGACCCAGTTCAACACCTGCACCGGCTCCACGGTCGTGGAGGCCGAGGGGCAGGTTCCGCTGGCGGGCGCGGACGTGCTGCGGGTGGCGGCCAACCTCGGCTCGGCCACGCTGGACGCGACCGTCCCGGTCACCAACGAGGACACCGGGGCCGTCATCACGCTGCAGCTCCACGTCGACTGGACCAACCCCCACGGGCTGCAGATCGCGCGGGGACACGTGCGCGTGCCGGGCGGCAGCGCGGACGTCGCGACCAACGTCCAGGGTCAGGACTTCTCGGCCACCGCGACCGTCACCGAGGCGGGGGTCAACCTCACGACCGAGCCCGCGAGCTTCGCCCGCATCAGCCGCGTGCGCGACACCGGCGCCTGAGCGCGCCGGCCGTCAGGCCAGCCCCACGAAGTAGTCCTTCTTGATCTGCGCCCCGCCGACCCGCAGCGCGCGGAGCGTGCGCTCGGTGGCGCGGACCATCTCCGGCGGGCCGGAGAGGTAGAAGGTGCGCTCGCTGAAGTCGGGGACGAGCTGGGCGATCATGGCGTGGTCGACCCGGCCGACGTAGCCCGTCCACTTCTTCGGCACGGTCGCGGCGTCGGTCAGGGTGTAGTAGGTGGGGATGCCGAGCTGCCGGTAGGCGTCGTCCAGCACGTCGGTGTAGACGATGTCGTCCACGGTGCGGCAGGCGTAGATCAGGAGGACGTCGCGCTTCTCACCGGTATCGACCAGGTACTTGAGCATGCTCCGGAAGGGCGTGATGCCGATGCCGCCGGCGACGAAGGCCAGCTTCTGGTCGGGGTCGGCCGGCAGGGTGAAGTCCCCGGCGACCTGCCCGGCGAGGATGGTGGTGCGGCTGTTGAGCCCCAGCATCGCCTGCTTGTAAGTGCTGCCCTTCTCGTAGAACTTGACCCCCAGGTGCAGCGTGCGCTCGGTCGGGGAGGAGGCAAGGGTGAAGAAGCGGCGGTTGCCCCGGCTGTCGGCGCCGGGGAAGCCCAGCGTCCACTCCATGTACTGGCCGGGGGCGAAGGCCAGGGCCGGCGGGCGCTGGAAGGCGAAGTCGAAGGTATCGGGCGACAGCCGGGTCCGGCGTTTGAGCCGCAGCAGGTACTTCTCCTTGGGGCTGACCAGGTAGGAGAAGACGTTGCCGAGGACGAGGGCGATCTCCGGCGTCGAGTAGATGGAGCCGAGGTGTAGCTGCGGGGTGAAGAGGACGCCGGTCAGGGCGCCGTAGAGCTGGCGCAGGCCCCTCGTCGGCGGCGCGGTCAGCGGCTCGGTCAGCATGATCGCGGCGAAGAAGACGAGCGGCGAGGCGATCACCAGCTGCTGCAGCTCGGTGGTGATCGACAGGTGCTGCAGCACGCTGGCCGCCGTCTCGGCCACCAGCGCCGCCAGCACGAAGCTGCCGGCCATCGCCTCCTGGCGCACCTTGCGCACGATCAGCAGCCCGCCGATCAGGACCGGCGGGAACATGTAGACGGTGCCGATCCACCAGCTGGCCGGGTCCTTGAGCGCGAAGCCGACCACGACCGCGGCGATGGCGGCCGGGTTGAACAGGTGCTTGTTGTGGAGCGCCAGGATGTACTTGGAGCCCATGGCGAGGATGGCGGCCCAGCCCAGCGCGATCAGGTCGTTGGCGGAGCGGGGCGGGTCCATGATCAGGGCCAGGATCAGCGCCGTCACGAGCGCGGACTCGATGTTGGTCGGCACGTCGAAGACACGGCCGAGCAGCGTGTTGGCCGCCCAGCACATGAGGACGAGGAAGCCGGTGGAGAGCAAGAGCATCACCGGCGAGAAGGCCAGCTTGCCGGCGGCGGCGGCGACGGCGCCGAGCGCCACGAAGGCGATCAGCACGTAGAGCACCAGCCGGTACATCGTGATCCGGTCGATCAGCCCGTCAATCAGCCGCATCATGCCTGCGCCACGTACCTTTCGAATCCACTCGTGAACGTGGCGCGGGCCGCCGCGTCGATCATGTAGCCCTCGAAGCCCGGCAGACCCTGGATGAAGCGGATGCCGCGCCGGCCCATGGCGAAGGCCGCCGTGGCGAAGCGGTCGGCCTCGTACACGTTGGGGCCGACCACGGTCAGGCTGAGCACCTCGGTCAGCGGCTCGCCGGGACGGAAGGGGTCGTAGATGTGCTGCCCACGCACGGCGGTGCCGGACGTCGCCACCCCGCAATCGCTCAGCGCCAGCACCTTGACGATCTCCTCGTGCTGGAACGGGTTCCGGATGCCGACCCGCCAGGGCCGTCCAGCCTTCGTGCCGGAGACCTGGACATCGCCGCCCGCGTCGACGTAGAAGTCGTGCCAGCCCGCGGCGGCCAGCCGCTCCGCCGCCCGCTGGATCGCCCACCCCTTGACGATGCCGGACGGGTCGATCACGCCATCGCGGAGGATGTCGAAGTACCCCTGCGTCAGCGCCTTCGTCTCCTCGGCGAGCGCCAGGATCGTGCGCACCTCGGGGCAGGCCCGACCGGGCGTGAGCTCGCCGCGGTTGAGGCGGGAGACCTCGCTCGCCGGGTCGTAGGTGCTGAAGGTCGCATCGACCCAGCCGAAATAGGCGTAGACCGCGTCCAGGTCCGC
>DASSZN010000284.1:0-5137 GCA_035702805.1 Thermomicrobiaceae bacterium
TCGCCGCCGCCCGGGGCGGCGACTTCGCCGGCCTGCTGGCCGTTCTCGACCCGGACGTGGTGGTACGCGCGGACGGCACGGCCGCGCGCATCGGCGCACCCGGAGAGATTCTCGGGGCGCGGGCCGTGGCCGAAACCTTCGCGGGCCGAGCCATCTGGGGGCGACCCGCGACCATCGACGGCGCGCCGGGCGCGGCCTATGCGCCGGGCGGACAGCCGCGCGTCGTCTTCGTCTTCACCATCGATGTGGGGAAGATCACCGCGATCGACTTCCTGGCCGACCCCGAGCGTTTGGCCCAGCTCGACGTGCGGCTGGTCGGCCGGCCCACCGCTACACAACCGCCGGATCAGGGCGCGCCCTCGGGCATGTAGGGCGCCTCGTCGTCGATGTTGCCGACGAAGACCGGCAGGCGCTGGTGGCCGAGCAGTTGGCGAATCGCCTGGTTCTCGCCGGTGTGGTACCAGTAGTGGTAGATCACCCGCTGCATCAGCGAGCCGAGCGTGGCCTCGAACCGCGCCCCGCCGCCCGCTGCCTTCCGCACCGCGGCCAGGTCTGCGCTGGTGAGCGTGTCCAGCCAGGGATCGGCGGCGGCCGTGATCGCCAGCCAGTCACGCCAGGCGTGTGCAAGCGGTGGCTCGCAGGCGGGCGCGCCGAAGGCGAACGCGCGGTTGACCTCCGGCAGGAGCAGGCGGCCCTGGCCGAACTGGAGCCAGTAGCGCTGCTCCTGCCAGGCGAGATGGCCGACGTTCCAGCTGAGGCAGTTCATCGGCAGGAAGCGGCGTCGTGCCTCCTCGTCGGTGACGCGGCGGAGCCCGCGGCGGAACTCGCGGCGCGCGAAGCGCAGCTGCAGGACCAGTGGGTGCGGCACGGAGACGTCCTCCTCTTTGTCGGTGGGAAGTGCCGATCAGAGCGCGGGCGGCGGATGCGCCCCGGCAGGTGTGCTCGGCCCACACCACCCCGCCGGACACTGAACGTACAGTAGAACAGGCGTACTGAACTGTCAACGTCCACGACGGCGGCGACGCGGCGCGCCCCGGCGTTCGCGGTAGGGACGCCCGCGACGAAGTCGCGGACACAGGTGGTTCACGACCTGTCCGATCGGTCGCGTCCCGGCCGTACCCCGGGCCAGTCGCCCGGCTTGACGGTGCCGCGCGCGTCCCGGTAGGATTCGTAGAGGCCTATCGCTTGGGTCGTTAAGCTTTTCCCTGACCAAATTATCGGCGCAGTTACCCGCCGCGGCCGGCCGTCGCGCGGGGATCGGTCACCGACGCGCCGAGAGGGAGTAGACGGGTTGCGGTTGAGATCGGTCCCTTACAAGTGGCTGGTGGCGGTCGCGTTCGTGTCCGGTCTGTTCATGGACATCATGGACTCGACCATCGTCAACGTCGCCCTGCCGACGCTCGGCAAGGAGTTCAACGCCGGCACGACCACGCTCGAGTGGGTGGTCACCGGCTACCTGCTCAGCCTGGCGGTCTGGATCCCGGCCTCCGGCTGGGTCGGTGACCGCTTTGGCACCAAGAAGGTCTTCCTCTTCGCGATGGCGATGTTCTCGGTGGGCTCGGCGCTGTGCGGTCGCGCCTGGAGCATCGACTCCCTCATCGTGTTCCGGCTGCTCCAGGGCATCGGCGGCGGCATGATGACGCCGGTCGGCACGGCCATGCTGTACCGCGCCTTCCCGGCGGACGAGCGGGCCACGGCCTCGGCCGTGCTGACCGTGCCGACCGCGATCGCGCCGACGATCGGCCCGATCCTGGGCGGCTGGCTGGTGGACCACGCGAGTTGGCGCTGGATCTTCTACATCAACCCGCCGGTCGGCATCGCCGGGTTCATCTTCGCGTTGCTCGTCCTCCAGGAGCACAAGGAGGAGAACGTCGGCCGCTTCGACTGGCTCGGCTTCGTCCTCGGCGGCGCCGGCCTGCCGCTCGTGCTCTACGCGCTGGCACAGGGGCCCGAGGTCGGCTGGACGGCGGGCCGGGTGCTGGTGAGCGGGTTCGGCGGGATCGCCCTCTTCGCGGCGCTGATCTACGTCGAGACGCACGTGCCGGAGCCGATGCTGGCGCTGCGCCTCTTCAAGGACCGTATGTTCCGCAACGGCAACCTGGTGGTCTTCGTGGTGTTCGGGGCCATGCTCGGCATCCTCTTCCTGCTGCCCCTCTTCCTCCAGGAGTTGCTCGGGCTGTCGGCCTTTCAGTCGGGCCTGACGACCTTCCCGCAGGCGCTGGGCATGGCGGCGGTGGCGCAGTTCTCCAGCCGTGCCTACTCCCGCGTCGGCCCGCGCAAGATGATCATCACCGGCCTGATCGGCATCACCGTCGTCTCGTCCCTCTTCCTGCTGGTAGGCCTGCACACGAGCCAGTGGTGGATCCGGGGACTGATGATGCTGCGCGGGGCGGCCATGGGGATGACCATGGTGCCGATGCAGGCGGCGACCTACGCCACGATCAGCCGCGAGGACACCGGGCGGGCCAGCGCCCTCTTCAGCACCAACCGCCAGGTGGCCGGCTCGGTCGGCGTGGCGGTCATGGCGACGGTGCTGGTCGACCGGACCAAGGCGCACATGGCGGCGGCGCTGCATGGGGTGACCGGCGGATCGGCGGCGATACAGGCGGCGATGGCGCAGGCCGGCCTGCAGGGGTACCACGACGCCTTCTTCGCCACGGCGCTCTTCGCCTTCCTGGGGATCGGCGTGGCGCTGCTGATCCGGGATAGCGACGCGGCGGCCTCGATGCGGCGTGCCCCGGCCCGCGCCGTGCCGGCCGGGAGCGCGGCGTCGGCCCGACGAGCCTCCCCGCTGCCACCGGCGCGCCGGCCGGGTGCTCCGGTGCCGCTCGACGATGCCGCGCCCGAGGTCGGCATGGAGGACTGATCCAGGCCGCCGGGCACGACGAACCCGCCGCGCGTCGCGGCGGGTTTCTCGTTCGCGTGCCGGGGACTGGGCTACATCAGGCCGGGGATGTTCAGCCCGCCGGTGATGGCACCCATCTTCGAGTTGGCCAGCTCCTCGGCCTTCGTCATCGCCTCGGAGATCGCGGCCAGGATCATGTCCTCGAGCATCTCGACGTCGTTGGGATCGACCGCCTCGGGAGCGATCTTGACCCCCTGCACCGCGCGCATGCCGTTGACCGCGACGCGCACCGCGCCGCCGCCGGCCGTGCCCTCGACGGTCGTGTTCGCGAGTTCCTCCTGCATCTTGAGCAGGCGGTTCTGCATCTGCTGAAGCATTTTCATGTTCGGCTGCATCGATTGCTCCTCGGGTGTCGGCGGGTCATCCCGCCGAGTATAGCATGGGCTCCCGGCGGCTCAGTTCGCGGCGCCGGCCACACCGGCCGTCGCCCCGGCCTTCCAGCGGGCGATGCGTCGCAGCATCTCGGCCGCGTTCGCCCGGGACTCCGCCGTTGGCGGCAGGCCATCGAGCATGGCGGCCAGCTCGTCAAGGCGCTCCGTCTCGTCCAGGCGGTCGACGCGCGTCTCGGTGCGGCCGTCCTCCTCGACCTTGGTGATGCGGTAGTGAGCCTCGGCGAAGGCGGCGATCTGTGGCAGGTGGCTGATCACGATGACCTGGTGCCGCCCGCCGAGCGACCAGAGCTTCTCCCCTACCGGCTGGCCGCTCCGCCCACCGACGCCGACGTCGATCTCGTCGAAGATCAGGGTCGGCGTGGCGTCGGCCGCCGAGAGGATCGACTTGAGCGCGAGCATCAGCCGCGCCGTCTCACCACCGGACGCGATGCGCGCCAGCGGGCGCGGTGACTCCCCAGCATTGGGCGCGATCAGGAACTCGACCCGGTCGATCCCGGTCTGGTCGAAGCCGACATCCCGCGGGGCGCTCGTGCCGTCTCCGTCGTCCAGGCGCAGCCGGACGCTCCCCGACAGGTCCTCGATGCCGACGACGAAGCGGGCGCGGCCCATGTTCAGGTCGTGGATCGCGCGCTCGACCTCATCCTCCATGCGCCCCGCCGCCGCGCGGCGCCGCGCCGAGAGCGCCCGACCGAGCGCCGCGATCTTGGTGAGCAGCCGCTCCTCGCGCTCCCGCAGTTCCTCCAGTCGCTGCTCGCTGGTGTCGAGCTCCTCGAGCTCACGCGCGGCCTCGTCGCGGTAGGCCAGCACCTCGGAGAGTGTCGCACCGTACTTGCGCTTCAGCCCCTTCAGGAGCGCCATCCGGTCCTCGACGGCGGCCAGCCGCTCCGGGTTGGCCTCGATGCCGTCGGCGTAGCTCCGGACCGAGAGGGCGGCGTCCTCCAGCAGGTACTGGGCCTCGCGGAGCTGCGTCGCCAGCGGCTCGGCCCCGGTGTCGATCCGGGATAGCTCCTCGGCCCGTGCCACGGCGAGCCGCAGCCCGTCCAGCACGCCCGCCGCCGGCTGCGCGCCGGTGTCCTCGGCACTCTCCAGCACCTGGTAGGCCTCGGCGGCCAGGCGCGCCAGCCGGTCGGCGTTGCCCAGCACGGCACGCTCGTGGTCGAGCGCATCCTCCTCGTCGGCGTGTGGCGCGGCGGCGTCGATCTCGTCCACCTGGAAGCGCAGGAGGTCGACACGGTGCGCCCGCTCCCGCTCGTCCGAGACGATGTGCTCGATCTGGCGACGCGTCTCCTGGTGGGCGCGCACCGTGGCCGCCAGTTCGCGGCGTTCCTCGAGGGTGTCGGCGTAGCGGTCGAGCAGTTCGACGTGCTGCGCGGGTCGCAGCAGCGAGAGGTGCTCGCTCTGGCCGTGGATGTCGACCAGGAGCGCGCCGAACTGGCCGAGCGTGCCGGCGGTGACGGTGCGTCCGTTGATCCGCGCGCTACTGCGGCCGTTGGCGCCGATGTCGCGCGTCAGGATGAGGGTGCCGTCCTCGGGCTCGACGCCGCTTTCGGCCAGGAGCGCGCTCCAGTCCTCCCGCTCGGCCAGCCCCGCGACGTCGAAGACCGCCTCGACCCAGGCGCTGGGGGCGCCGGTGCGCACGAGGTCGGCGGAGACACGCGCGCCGAGCACCGCGCCGAGGGCGTCGATGATGATCGACTTTCCGGCGCCGGTCTCGCCGGTCAGGGCGTTGAAGCCGGGGGCGAAGCCGAGCCGGAGGTCGCGGATGATGGCGAAGTTGCGGATGGCCAGTTCGAGGAGCATCGGCAGTGGCCCGGTCCTTCAGTCTGGATGTGTCGGATCC
>DASSZN010000375.1:0-17236 GCA_035702805.1 Thermomicrobiaceae bacterium
GCTGCGCAACGGCGTCAGGACCTGCCTGCACCGGGCCGGCTGGAACCGCGTCCCCGACGGCTTGCGCCACTACGCCGCGCACCTCGATGAGACCCTTGAACTTATCGGCGCCGTCCCGGCACGACTTTGAAACCGCCCTGCCACTGATTGACAGCGCCCGCACCGGGGCGCACCATGCAGGCACGACGGCAGTCATGACGTCAACCCAGTGCCCGACCGCGCCCGGTGCACCGTGCCGGGGCCGCGTCGTCGCGCACGACCGGCCGCGGACCATCGCGCCATGCGGGCTGCCCATGACGAGAGGAGAGGCAGCAATGTTTCAGACCGAGCGGCCGACCCTACCCGGAATCGACCTGGGCAACGCCGACCTGTTCGTGGCGGGGTACCCGCACGAGGCCTGGCGGCGGCTGCGCGCCGAGGCCCCGATCTCCTGGAACGAGGGCGCGGACTGGTTCCCCGGCTTCTGGTCGATCACGAAGTACGCCGACGTCTTCGCCATCTCGCGCGACACCGCGCGCTTCAGCTCGGAGCGCGGCTTCATCCTGACCCACAACCCCGAGGACCTCACCCCGTCGTCCGGCGTCGGCACGATCCTGCTGGGGATCGACCCGCCGCGCCACCGCCGGCTGCGTCGCCTGGTCACCGTGGCCTTCACCCCACGGCGCATCGCCCTGCTCGAGCCCGGCATCCGCGGCATCACGGTCGGCCTCCTGGACGCCGTGGCACCGCGGGGCGCCTGCGACTTCGTGGTCGACGTGGCGGCGAAGCTCCCGGTGGCCGTCATCTGCCAGATGATGGGCGTGCCACCCGAGGACTGGGACCGGATGTTCGCGCTGACGAACCAGGTCCTCGGTGGCGGCGACCCGGAGTACCAGACGACTCCGGGCGACCCGGGGGCCACCATCACCCACGGCTTCGAGGCGATGTTCGGCTACTTCGCCCGGCTGCTGGCGGCGCGGCGCGCGGCGCCGCGGGACGACCTGGTCAGCGCCCTGGCCGCCGCCCAGATCGACGGCGAGCACCTGACCGACGAGGAGATCCTCTACTTCTGCTACCTGCTGATCCTGGCCGGCAACGAGACGACGCGCAACGCCACCTCGGGCGGGCTGCTCGCCCTCATCGAGCATCCCGCGGAGCAGGCCCGGCTGCGCGCCGACCCGTCGCTGATGCCGAGCGCGGTCGAGGAGATCCTGCGCTGGACGTCGCCGGTGCTCCACATGGCGCGCACGGCGAAGACCGACGTGCGACTGCGGGACGTCACGGTGGCCGCCGGAGAGCGGGTCGTCCTCTGGTACCCCTCGGCCAACCGCGATGAGGAGGTGTTCGCCGAGCCCGACCGCTTCGACGTGGGCCGCGCCCCGAACTACCACCTGGCCTTCGGCATCGGCGAGCACGTCTGCCTGGGGCTCAACCTCGCCCGGCTGGAACTCCGGGTGATGTTCGAGGAGGTCCTGCGCCGCCTGACCGACATCGCGCTGGCGGGGGAGGTGGAGCGGCTGCGCTCGACCTTCATCGGCGGGGTCAAGCACGCGCCGATCCGCTTCGCCGCGGTCGCCTGAGCGCGACCGGGGCTTGCCGGCGGCGCGGCGAGGGCATAGGCTGTGCTGCGCGACATCTGATACCGAACGGTCGCAGAACGCACGAGGGAGGTTGCCATGTGCTTCGATTCCGGCGCCCGCCCGCCGATCGCCCCGATCGCGGGTGGGGCGCTCGACGCCCGCGGGCTCACGCTCAAGGCCGCCGACGGCACCGTCTTCGCGGCCTACGCGGCGCGCGCGGCGCAGCCGACGGGCGTCGGCGTGGTGATCCTGCCCGATATCCGGGGCCTGCACCACTACTATGAGGAACTGGCGGAGCGCTTCGCTGAGAACGGCTACGACACGGTCGCGATCGACTACTTCGGCCGGACCGCCGGGGTCGGGCGCGGTGAGGCGCGCGGAGACGACTTCGACTGGCAGACCCACGTGGCGCAGACGAAGCTCGACAAGATCAGCCAGGACACGGCGGCGGCCGTGGCCTACCTGCGCTCCGAGGAAGGGGGCGCCGACCGCACCATCTTCACCGTCGGCTTCTGCTTCGGCGGCAGCAACTCCTGGCAGCAGGCGGCCGAGGGGCACGGGCTGGCCGGGTCGATCGGCTTCTACGGCCGGCCGCTGCCGCCGACGCGCGACGGCTCGAAGGCGCCGATCGAGCGCGTGAACGAGTACACCGCGCCGCTGCTCGGCCTGTTCGGCGGCGCCGACCAGGGCATCCCGGAGAGTGCGGTCGAGGAGTTCGACCAGGCGCTGACGAAGGCGGGCAAGCCGCACCAGTTCAAGGTTTACCCCGGCGCGCCCCACAGCTTCTTCGACCGGCGCTTCGAGCAGTACCAGGCCGAGTGCGCCGACGCCTGGCAGCGCATCCTCGGGTTCATCAAGGAGAACAGCCCGGCGGCCTAGCCGCCCCGCCCACACCCGAGCGCAACGGGTGCCCGCCGCCTGGCGGGCACCCGTCATCTACGCGCCCCTGCGAATCGCTGCTATACTCCTGCCACTAAAACCGTGACATACACGGCCCGGCGACCGGATGCGGTCAGACGCGCAATCGAGGTCCACGGGCCAGATCCGCGATCGGGCATCGAGGGAGTCCCGGTCGCCGAGCGGGGGCACTCGCGCGCCCGGCATGTGCGGCGCGGGAAGGACGGGCACCGTGGACGCCAGGACTTTGAACGGCAGCTCCGCGCGTGACACGCTCGCACCGCCGTTCCCGGCCGCCGTCTCGATCTCCGGGCCAGCGGCGCGGGGCCGCGCGGCGGGCGGCACGCCGGTGCCGCTGATCCACCCCGAGACCTACATCGGACTGCTCGAGTCGAACGATATCGTGTTGAACGACCCGGCGGTGTCACGCATCCACGCGGTCATCCGCTGGTCCGACAGCGGCTATGTGATCCAGGATCTGGGCTCGATCACCGGCACCCTCGTCGACGGCGCGCCGATCGACGAGCCGACCCCGATCCTGCCCGGCCAGCACATCCGCATCGGCAGCAGCGACCTAGTCTTCCAGTCGGTGCGGATCCAGGAGGCCGCCGCCGTGACCGGCGGCGTCATCGGGACCGGCCCGGCGCTGGGGGCGGTGACCGTCTCGCCGGACGGTACGCTCGCGGCGGAGGCGACGATCTCGCCCGAGGCGATCAACGCGGCCATCCGCCAGGCACAGGCGTCCCGACTGGGGCGCTGGATCGCCCGTCAGCGCCCACTGCGCTATTGGAAAGTCTTCGCCGTGGGCCTGCTCGCCTACGTCGCGGCGGCGCAGGTGCTGCTCTCGAACGGCAACCCGCACCTGGTGCCGCTGGTGACGCTGCTGGCGAGTGCGCTCGTCCCGGTGTCCTTCGTCGTCTTCTGCTGGGAGCAGGGCGCCTTCGCCGACATCCCGCCGCTGACCGTCGGCCTGGCCTTCGTCAGCGGCTCGACGCTCGGGCTCTTGATGGCCGCCATCCTGGAGCCGGCGCTGATCACCGGCGGAGGCTTCCCGGAGGCGCTCACGGTCGGCATCGTCGAGGAAGCAGCCAAGGCGGCCGCGGTCATGTGGTTCCTGACGCGGGACCGGCGCAACCGCGAGCTCGACGGGCTGGTGCTGGGCGCCGCGGCGGGGATGGGCTTCGCCGCGCTCGAGACGGCGGGCTACGGGTTCGCCAACTTCCTGGACAGCTTCACCGCGGCGGCCGCGGCCGGCTACAGGTTCGCCGACGCCTACACCTACGGCATCGCCCAGATGATCGCGGTGCTCAACACGCGCATGGCGCTGGCCGTCTTCGGCCACGGCGTCTGGACGGCGATCGTCTGCGCGGCGATCTGGCGGGAGCGACAAAACGGCCAGCTCCGCATTACCTCGGGTGTGGTGCTGGCGTTCGCCATCTCGGTGGGCCTGCACACGCTGTGGGACTGGGACGTGACCGGCACCGGCTACGTCGCGTACATCCTGATCGGCGCGGTCGGCCTGCTCGTCCTCCGCTTCTTCCTCCAGGAGTCGCTCGAGCGGGCGCGGCTGGGCCCGGACGCCCCGCCGCCGGCGCCGCTGCCGGTCGCGCTCCCGGCCTACCTGATCCGGGTGCTGCGGCGCATCGAGCGGCCGGTGGTCCAGGCCGTGGCCTACGCGACGGCGCCGCAGCCGACCGTCTCCGCCGCGGGCGCCGGCACGATCACCGCCGCCGCGACGACCGCCGGGCCGGCGCCGGCCGAGTCCGGCGAGGCGCGCTTCTGCGCGAGCTGCGGCGCCCACCTGGCCTCCGGTGCCCGCTTCTGCTCGAGCTGCGGCGGCGCCGTCTCCAGCGGCTAGGCGGCCGGTGCGCCGCGACGCGGCGCGGCGTCGCGACTGACCTGCGGCGCGATCCATGCTCGCCGGGGAACCACCCTCGGAAGCCGAGCGCCGGGCGACACAGCGGTCGCGGGTCGTCCTCGCTGGTCGGCACGCTCGGCCCGGGGCTGGCTGGCGTGGCCCACACGCTCCCGCGCACGGTGCACCGCTCGCTCGATCACGCCTCGACCGGTCGAGCTCACCCCCGGACAGGTGTCCCTTGTCCGACGGCTTCTTGCTCAGCGGCGCTCTTCGATGCGATGCGGGACTCTCTCGCGACCCGGAGCGCTAGCCGTCCGGCAGCGCTCCTCCTGGACGACCCGCACTGGGCTGACCCTGCCCTGGCGTGCCATCCGCACGCGAGGCAAGGTACCAATCGATCGTGCGCACGAGCCCCTCCTCGAATGGCGTCGCGGCCCGGAACCCGAAGCGCTCCTCCGCCCGGCGCACATCCAGCCGTCGCCGCGGCTGGCCGTTCGGCTTGGTCGTGTCCCAGCGGACGTCGCCCGCAAACCCCGTCAGCCGGCCGATGGTATCGGTCAGGTCCTTGATGGTGATCTCGACCCCGGCGCCGAGATTGACCGGGTCGCTCTCGTTGTACCGCTCGGCCGCCAGGAGGATGCCCTCCGCGCAGTCCTCCACGTAGAGGAACTCGCGGGTCGGCGAGCCATCCCCCCAGGCGACGACCTGGTCGGCGCCGCGCTCGCGTGCCTCCACGAACTTGCGAATCAGCGCCGGGATGACGTGGCTGGTGGCGAGATCGAAGTCGTCGCGCGGTCCATAGAGGTTCACCGGCAGGAGGAAGATGCTGTTGTAGCCGTACTGCTGCCGGTACGCCTGGCTCTGGACCAGCAGCATCTTCTTGGCCAACCCGTAGGGGGCGTTGGTCTCCTCCGGATAGCCGTCCCACAGCGTCTCCTCGCGGAAGGGGACCGGGGCAAACTTGGGGTACGCGCAGACGGTACCGACGGCCACGAACTTGCTCACTCCGGCGCGCCAGCTTTCATGAAGCATCTGCACGCCCATCATCAGGTTGTCGTAGAAGAACTCGGCCGGATGCTCGCGGTTCGCGCCGATCCCACCGCCGGCCGCGGCGAGGTGGATGATGAGGTCGGGACGCGCCTGGCGCAGCAACCGCCGCACGGCGGCGCCGTCGCGCAAGTCGTAGTCGCGTCTGCGCGGGACGATCACGCACGCCGCTTCGGCTGCCCGGAGCTTATCGACCACGAACGAGCCGAGAAATCCACCCCCGCCGGTGACCATGACCCTGGTCGATCGCCAGTAGCAACTCATCCGGTCCACCTCGCTGATGTCGTCACGGGCCGTACGCGTCTCTCCACGTCGACGGCCGCGCCGGAGTGGTCGCGGCGCGCCGCGACCACGGGCGCCACCGGCGACACCGCGTGCCGCCACTTGAGCCGGCCGCCCGCGACACGCCTGCGATAGCGCCACGGTCCTGTGCACCGCGCGCCGATGTCGTGCACCAGGGCGGCGGGCGTCGCCCGAACCGCGCGGACCTCCCGGTCGCTCACCGACGCGACCTCCAGCTCGCGCGGCAGCGTCGTCGAACGCATCGGTCGCCGCCTCACCCCGCCCCGGCGGATACGGGCACCGCCTCCACGAGCGCCGCAACCCGCTCGGCGGCCACGAAGATGCCGCGGTGACTGTGGGTCCGCGCGTTGGCGCGGTACGCCGGCGAGGCCAGGAGCTCGGCCATCACGTCGGGAAGGTGCGTCACGTCGGGCGCGACGTTCCCCACGCCGTGCGCCAGCACCCACGCCTCGTTGCCACGCTGCACCGGGGCCAATCCGCGGCTCTTGATGAACACAAACGGGGTGTGCGTCACCAGCGCCTCGGTAATCGTCATGCTTCCCGGCTTGCCGATCGCGACGTCCGCGAGGTGCAGGTAGAACTGCGGCGGCTCATCCGCGTAGCCAAGCGCCAGCTTTGGGTAGGACGTCGGCAGGTTGCGCACCGCCTCGAAGCTGGCGCGGTTGCGCCCGCAGAGGAAGATCATGTTGTACGGCGCGTTCACCGCCGCCAGTCGGCGGGCGATCTCGAGCACGACGACCGACCCCTGGCCGCCGAACGAGACGAGCCCCGTCGGCCGGGCCGGATCCAGCCCCAGCCGGGCCAGCTCGGCCGGGATGTCGGCAGGAGGCGGGCTGTAGAAGGCGGGGTCGATGATCATACCCGGGATTCGCTCGACCAGCCCCGGCGGGATCTTGGCCGCGCGCGCCTGCCACTCCAGCCGATCCGTGGCGACGAGATAGTGCTGCTCGACTCGCGGGGTGAACCAGTACCGCCGCTTGAACTCCTCGAAGTCGACCGGGATCGTGATGCAGCGCACGTCCGGGTTGGCGAGGCGCGCGCTCCGGTAGAGCACCGGGTTGTACATCGGAGTCACCGAGACGACCGCGTCCGGGGGGGCGGCCCGCCAGTACTCCGCGATCCGCGCGATACCGGCCGGGCGCAGCAGGTCGTGGCAGAGCAGCGAGAGGTTGACCAGCCCGCCGAGGCCGAAGACGCGCTCCGCGATCAGTTGCCGGTTGAACTGGTTGATGCCAGTCTGGACGATGCGCCGGAACCACGGGTGCGGCGCGAGCACGTCGAGGAGGTCGACGGCGCTGACGCGCCAGCCCGGTCGCGCGGCCCTCAGGGCCTGGGCCAGGCCACGCGCTGCCGATCGGTGCCCCGAGCCGGCGTCGAAGTAGACGATCGCCGCGTGCTTCATCCCCACCACCCCGGCCCGGTGCCGCGGTGCGTCAGTACTGCCGCTCGAGGACGTACTGGCCGAAGGCCCGCAGCATGAGCTTTACCTGCGAGTCGGGGAACTGCGCGTCGAGGCGTCGCCAACCGTCCTCCACCAGCTCGCGCGCCTGCTCCTCACAGGCGTCGAGCGCGCCGGACTCGGCCACCAGCGCGATGGCCGCGGCCACGTCGTCCGGGTCGCGCGGCTTGTCGGCGATCGTCCTCCAGAGCTGGCGCCGCTCCGCGAGCGGCAGTCGCGAGAGCGCCTTGGCGACGGGCAGGGTGAGCTTACCCTCCGCGAGGTCCTCGCCGCGCGTCTTGAGATCGCGCTCGAACCCACGGAGATTCAGGGCGTCGTCGACGATCTGAAACGCCAGCCCCAGGCGCTCGAAGTAGTCGCCGGCCACGCCTGTCTCCTCCGCCGTGCCGCCGCCGAGGATCGCCCCGACCATCGCCAGCGACCGCGCCGGCACCGCCGATTTGAGCCGGTGCGCGGCCAGCACGCGCCGCTCGAGCAACTCACCGCGGCCCAGCTCGACCGCGTCCATGCCGAGCTCGCGGTGGCCATCGATGTCGATCGCCTGCCCCGCGTGCGCGGCGCGCAGCGCCTCGAAGTAGAGGTCGTAGATCCGCAGCTGGTCGGCCGCCGGGAGATTGGAGTTCGCCAGCAGCACCTGCCCCACGAAGTAGGCCGTCGTACCCGCGTTGATCGCCAGCGGCTCGCCGTACACGACGTGGCAGGAGGGCCCGCCACGGCGTACCGCCGAGCGGTCCTGCACGTCGTCGACGATGAGCGAGCCGGTATGCAGCAACTCCGGCACCGCCAGCCACGCCATGAACTCCTGCGGGTTTCCGCCAACCAGGTCACAACAGGCCAGCAGCCCGTAGGAACGCCAGGCCTTGCCTCCCCGGTCGATGATGTCGCGCAGCGGGTCGATCACGACCCGGGCGTACTGGGCGATGCTGAGCCCATCCAGATAGTGGGCGTGCCGCTCGCTGGCGACCAGGCGGAGCGCTTGCGCGGGTGTCGGCTCGCGCGGCAGCAGCTCCGCGACCGACCGCCGCACCTGCCTGCCCACCGCCCCGAAGAATCGGTCGACGCGCTCGACCGGGTCGAAGCCGCTCCGCTCGACGAAGCCCAGGCCCCGTGCCGGCGCTCCCGCCAGGCTCCCGGCGACGTGCACGCGCCCCTCCCAGAACGCCGGGGGCTTGATGACGGTGATGAACTCCTGTCCCTCGAACGCCGCCGCGACCGTCAGGCTGAGGCCCGCCGCGGGAATCGCCAGGCGCCAGCGGGTCGGGTACTCGCGGAAGGTGCGCGCGCTCGTCCACTGCTCCAGCGGCTCCAGCACGAACGTGTCGTACCGCGTCGGCGTGCCGTTGGGGTCGACGACGATCGCCCACCGCCCCCGGTCGCACCCGCGCCGGTCGAACAGTTCGTAGACGGAGACCGCCCGGCCGCCATCCAGTTGCAGCGCCATCCAGTTCCAGGCGATGTCCTCCCGGAGCACCTCTCCCGTGTCAAGGACGCGCGGCCGGCCGAACTCGTGGTCGTACCAGCCCTGGCCGGCGCGAACCGGTAACTCCCGGCCCTCGAGCGTCAGCGTGCCCGCGACCCGGCACCAGGGGATGGAGTAGTAGAACATGTCCTCGTCGTCGGCGCCGCGGACCACGCCGTGGTCGCCGTGCCGGATCGGCGGCACTGCGGGCTCGAAGGTCAGGCAGGCCCCGACGCTGCGCTCGTCGTCGATGAGGTCCAGGCGGTAGCACCCGTCGCGGTCCTTGACGAGCCGGTTGCCGTCGAAGTCGAGGCGCAGGGTATCGCTCTCCACATCGGCCGGCCTGGCCATCAGCCGGTCGGGCAGGGGCACCGCGCCCTTCTCGACGACGTCGAGGATCGCCTGCCGCAGGAGGTCGTCGCCGACCCAGCGGCCGTCCGCGACTTGCCGGCGGATGATCTCGGGTGAGTGCGGGTCGACCAAAGCGTTCGCGTGGTACCGCCCTGTCACCGGGTCGCACAGCGCCCAGGTCACCGAGTGGGCGTGGCGCGGCGCCCCGGTCGCCGGATCGCGGTCGACGACGCTGCGGAAGAAGCTGGCGAAGAGGGAGTACGCCGCCCCGTCGGCCGTCTCGAGGTGGGTGTTGACGTACCACCACTCGGACGTCGCGGAGGCGTGGGGCGGGTCCTGTGCCAGGAGGTCGATCGGCCCGACGGCGGGCCAGTCGGCGGGCTGGACGGCAGGAGCCAGTTCGACCATGAGAACCTCCCGAGCGCTTCAGGTGGCGACGAGCCGGCAGTATAGCAGGTGGGAGCGCGGTCCCGCGACCGCCTGCTCTCCATGCCCTCAAATGCGTACCGTGCCGGACTGTGCGTTTGCGCGGCGACGTCAGCCGGCTGCGCGACCGGGGATGGACGACGGCGAAGATGGCCGCACGCGAACCCCGGGAGCGCGCAATGCGCGCGGTCTAATCAGCGGGGCTGGACCGGCATCATGACGATGGACGTCGTCGTGGCAACCATCAACACGGTGAGCGCGGGCTGGTTGACCGCCCCAACCTCATCCACCACCGGGGCGCTTTGGGTCACGGGCGCCCCGTTCGCCTCACTCCGTCGCGACTCGTCGCGAAGCTGTCTGAGAAGGGGGCCAGAGCAGACCCAGGGGTTCGCGGCACGTCTCGGTCCGCTCTGCCCTGCTACTCGCCACGAGCGGACGGACGCGCACGTCCCCGCGGGAGCTATCCTCGAACCGATGCTCCCGGCCCGTCGACACGACAGCTGACCGCGCACCGGCTGCCACACCGTCCGTCCGTGGCGCCGGGATGTCCCGCCGGGAGCGCGCCCCCAGCCGAGCGCCGGGCGACACAGCGGGCGCGGGACCACCCCGGCCGGACGGTCGCGCCGGTTCCACACCCCCGCCGTCACCGAGCACCACAGGGTTCCGCGGCGTGCTACCCCGTCGGGCGGTCGTGGAACGGGACCCGAGACGGGCCGCACCCGGACCAACGCCCTCAGGTTCCGGCTCATGCTCCCGAGGGTGGCTCCTGGTTGTCCCACTGTCCAACGGCTTCTGGCGACGACGCGGGCAGATGCCGGCGAGCGGCGGGTCGCGCCCATCGAAACACGAGCGGTCCATCGGTGGCGCAGCGGGACATCGCGCGTTGCCGGGCCGGCGGGATCGCGGTATCGTGCGCCGGTCGGGGCGGCCGGCGTGGACGGCAGGGAGCAGGCAGGGCATGGCGGAGATGGACACGGTCGAGAAGTACCGGCAGTACGTCACCACGAGCTTCGTCGCGTCGGTCGAGCCGATCGTGGTCGACCACGCGACGGGCGCCACCGTCTACGACGCCGACGGCAAGGGCTACGTCGACTGCTTCGCCGGCATCGCCGTCACCAACGCCGGGCACCGCAACCCGAAGGTCGTCGCCGCGGCCAAGGAGCAGATCGACCGGATCGTCCACGCCGCCAGCTACATCTACCACGTGCCGGTCGTGGCCGACCTGGCCGAGCGGCTGGCCGAGATCACGCCGGGGCGGCTGCAGAAGACCTTTTTCGGCAACAGCGGCGCCGAGGGGATTGAGACGGCGCTGCGACTGGCCAAGGCGTATACCGGCAAGTCCGAGTTCATCAGCCTGACCCACTCATTCCATGGCCGCACCGTCGGCACCCTGTCCGTGACCGGCAACCTCCAGCGCAAGAAGCGCGGCGGCCCCTACCTCCCCGGCATCGCCTTCGCGCCCGCCCCCTACGTCTACCGCAACCCCTTCGGCAGCGACGACCCGGAGGAGGTCGCCGCGCGCTGCGCCGAGATGGTCGACTGGGCGGTCCGCTTCCAGACCTCGGGCGACGTGGCGGCGTTCATCGCCGAGCCGGTGATGGGCGAGGGCGGCATCATCGTGCCGCCGGCGTCCTACTTCCGCCGGGTCAAAGAGGTGCTCGACCGCTACGGCATCCTCTTCATCGCCGACGAGGTCCAGAGCGGCTTCGGCCGCACCGGCAAGCTGTTCGCGGTCGAGCACTTCGGAGTTGAGCCGGACATCCTGGTGATGGCCAAGGGGATCGCCGACGGCTTCCCCCTCTCGGCGACGATCGCGCGGGCGGAGATCGCGGACTCCTTCCAGCCCGGCGAGCACCTGTCGACCTTCGGCGGCAACCCGGTCTCCTGCGCGGCGGCGCTGGCCAACATCGACGTCATGCTCGACGAGGACCTGCCGGGGCAGGCGGCCGCCAAGGGCGTCCAGGTGCTGGCGCAGCTGCGCGAGATGGCGAGCGACCACGCGCTGATCGGCGAGGTGCGCGGCCTCGGGCTGATGATCGGGGCGGAGCTGGTGACGGACCGGCAGACCCGCGAGCCGGCGCCGGCCCAGGCGGCGGCGGTGCGCGCCTACTGCCGCGAGCAGGGCGTCCTGATCGGCGTCGGCGGTCAGGCCGGCAATGTGCTCCGCATCCAGCCACCGCTGACGATCAGCGAGGGAGAGCTCGAGCGCGCGCTCGACGCGATCGGGCAGGGTCTCGAGCGCGTGCGGTAGACAGCGGCCCCGAAACCGCCGCACCTCGGATGCGTCGCGCGGCCCGTCGCGCCATTCCGGTTGAGTGAGCCGGCTCCGCGCCGACCCGGCCGGGTCGCCTGGAGGGACGATGCTCCCCTACGCCGACGAGCCGCAGCCCCCGGCGCGCAGCTTCCCGTTCGTCACCATCGGGATCATCCTGGTCTGCGTCGTGGTCTTCGCCCACGAGGTGACGCTGGGCCAGGCGGGCGCCCAGGCCTTCAGCGCGCGCTGGGGCTTCACCCCGGCCGACTTCTGGGCCGGGCGCAACCTGATCACGCTGGTCACCGCGCTCTTCCTGCACGCCGGGCTGCTCCACATCGCCGGCAACCTGATCTTCCTCTGGGTCTTCGGCGACAACGTCGAGGACCAGCTCGGCCACGGCACCTACCTCCTCGTCTACCTGGGCTCGGGAATCGTCGCCAGCATCACCTTCGCCGTCGCCTTCCCGCACGCGACGGAGCCGCTGGTCGGGGCGAGCGGCGCCATCGCCGGCGTGCTCGGCGGCTACCTGCTCCTCTTCCCACGGGCGATGGTGCGCACGCTGCTGGCGTTCGTCCCCTTCGTCACCGTCGGGCGGGTCGCCGCGGTGATCCTGATCGGGTTCTGGTTCCTGCTGCAGCTGGTCGAGGGAGCGGCCTCGGTGATGCCGGTCGCGCCATCGAGCAACGTCGCCTTCCTGGCGCACGTGGGAGGCTTCATCGTGGGGCTGATCGCCACCGGAGTCATCCGGGAGGCGCGGGATCAGGAGGTCTCCCACTGGAGCGGCGGGCGGGGCTGGTGGAGCCGCTCGTTCCGCAACTGGCTGCTGCTGGCGGTCGGCATCACGCTGGTCGCGGCCTTCGGCGGGGTCGCGCTGCACGGGGCGAGCGTGGTCGCGGGATCACTGGTACGGACGGCGGCCGGCGCCGGGGTGATCGCCGTCGCGCTGCTCGACGGCGTGGCCCGGCTGCTCGGGCGACGCGCCCTGCTCGGCAGCGGGCCGCACGTCAACCGCGCGGTAGCGCTGGTCCAGATCGTGGCCGCGCTGGCGCTGGGGGCGACGCTGCTGGGGTCCTGAGTCGGGGACCGTCTCCGGGCACGGGCTAGCCGTCGCTGCCGACCCGCTGGCTCTCGCGACGCGGCGCCGTGGGCTCCGTCGTCGACTCGGGCGGCCAGGGACGGTAATCCCAGACGGCCAGCACCCGCTGGATGCCGTCCATCACGTCCTGGTTCTGGCGTACGAACAGGTCCAGCTCGCGGCGCGTCATCCGGGTGACCTCCCGGCTGGTCCACTCGAGCGCCTCGGCGAACTCGTCGCGCTCCCCGTCGCCGATCGTGTCCGCCGCGAGCAGCGTGTCGATGGTCACCGGGATGCCGGTGCGCCGCGACCAGGCGACGAACTCCTCGAACTTCATCCCTCGTCTCCCACCCTGTGACCCGCGGTCCCTGACCTCCGGCCCTATCATGTAGGAACATGGTCCCATTCGGTAGGGAGGAATGTCCCTCGCGTCGAAGTACGATCGCCTCATCCCGCCGACGGGTTGGCGACGAGCGTCGTCTCCGGGCGCATCGAGCGGGGAACAAAGCCCGCGCCGCGGCTGCTGTAGGTGGTGACAGCCGGCACAACGCGCCAGCAGGTAGGAACACGGCACCGCCGGATCCCCGGAGAGGGAGGAACCGATGACCGCGAAGAGCACCACCGCCGCCGACGCGGCGCTGTCCCGGGAGATCAGCGACTCCGGCACGTTCGTCCGCCAGGCCTACTCGATTCGCGACCGGATCACGGCCGACGGCTCCTCCGGCTTCACCGCCGAGCCCGGCCGCTACCACCTCTACGTCTCGCTCGCCTGCCCCTGGGCGCACCGCTCGATCGTCGCCCGCAAACTCCTGGGCCTGGAGGAGACGGTCTCCCTCTCGGTCGTCGACCCCGTCCGCGACGAGCGCGGCTGGGCCTTCCGCGAGGGCCCGGGCCACGGGCCCGACCCGGTCAATGGCTTCCAGTTCCTGTCCGAGGCGTACCTGGCCACCGACCCGAACTACAGCGGGCGCTTCACCGTCCCCTGCGTCTGGGACCGGCAGACCGGCCGCCTCGTCACCAACAACTTCCCCGACATCACCATCGACCTCGAGACCCAGTTCGCCGCCTTCGCCCGCCCCGGCGTCGACCTCTACCCCGCCGACCTCCGCGGCGAGATCGACGCCGTCAACGCGATCGTTTTCGCCGAGGTCAACTTCGGCGTCTATCGCGCCGGTTTCGCGACGTCGCAGCAGGCGTACGAGGACGCCGTCGACGTCGTCTTCGCCCGCCTCGACTGGCTGGAGGAGCGCCTGTCGCGCCAGCGCTTCCTGGTCGGCGACCGCCTCACCGAGGCCGACATCCGCCTCTTCCCCACCCTGGTCCGCTTCGACGCCGTCTATTACGTCCACTTCAAGTGCAGCCTGCGCCGTCTGGTCGACTACCTCAACCTCTGGAACTACGCGCGCGACCTCTACCAGCGTCCCGGCTTCGGCGAGACCGTCGATCTCGAGCACATCAAGACGCACTACTACCGGAGCCACCCGCACATCAACCCGACCGGCATCGTGCCGAAGGGGCCGATCGTCGACTGGGCCGCGCCGCACGACCGGGGCCGCTTCCCCGACCGCACGCCGTGGGCGTAACGAGGCCCTCGCGTCCTCACGTCGAGACGGACGGCGCGGAAGCGTGTAATCTCAGGGCACGGGGGAACCGGAGCGAGGCGTTGCCGGGCTCGGCCGATGAGATGGGAGAGACGCGCGGGCGACCGATGATTCGCGCGCGACGGCTCATCGCGCTCTGCCTCGCGCTGACCCTCCTGGCGGGCTGCGGCGGAAGCGCCTCGCCGACACCCTCGGCGCTCCGCCTGGTCCACACCGGCGGTCCTGTCACGGCGACGCCAACCGGCACCCCCGCGGCGACGCCGGCTGCCAGCCCAATACCGATGGCGACGCCCCACCCGTAGTCGTCCCGTGACCACGTCGAGTCGCCCGGCACGAGGGGGACAAAGGTCCCGGGTCGTTCCGGCTAGCCAGGATGGTCTATTGATGCCCCCGACCGTGCGAATAGACTGAGCGAATCGACGCGTCTGGTGGACTCCGCCCGCGGAAGCCACGCTTGGGGCAATCATCGTGGATCTCCGGCGCCACCGCCGCAATCTCGACGAGTAGCGTGCGCTCACGCCGGGTACCCCGTGGCTCGCCGGCTCGCCGCGCTGATCCGAGCAGTGCGGCGTCCGCGGTGCACCGTCCACCAGGCCACGGACGTCTCGCGGACGGGGAGGGCCACCCATGGGTAGCGCGCAGGAGACCTACGACGCGATCAAGAACCTCGAACAGCAGGGGGTGGTGACGCTCCCGGAGACATCGGGCACGGTGGTGGCCGGGACCTTCGACGCCGCCAGCGGCGGGTTCCACTACGCTGTCCCCACGATGCAGATCACCCTGGCCGCACCGCCCAACGGCGGAGAGCCGCCGCGGGACGCCCCGCGTGGTCCCCGACAGCCGGTCCATCTCGTTGCCGGGGTCGTGACCACCGACGTGGTCGACCTCTCGCTCCAGTTCGAGCTGACCAATCCCGATCCCGGCGCCAGCTTCGTCGTCAGCACCCTTGGTCACCGGGTGACGGTGCCTGCCGGGCAGACCAGCGCGACCCTCGACGTCGGGGCTTGGACGAGCGACCCGAGCGCCGTCACGCCAAACACTCTGGAAGTCACGCTACAGTCGGGTCCCCGGCCGACGACCGTGCACTTCGTCGTCGTGCGGCCGCCGACGTTCGGCGCCTTCACCATCCCAGCGCTCCCCATCGCGCTGGTCTACGCGCCGCCCCCCGGGTCCCAGGGGAAAAACTACGCCGAGTACACGAGCCTCGCCTCGACGAGCACGAAGATCAGCACGTCCTTCTCCGGGGGCGACACGACCAGGACGGCGACGGCCTACAGCACGAACGACTTCATCGCCAAGATCGGCGGCCTGGTCGACGGTATAGCCAAGCTCGGCGCCAGCCTCGCCGGCTCGCAGAGCCAAGCGGCCGCGACAATCTCGAAGTGGACGGCCGCGGCCGATCTTGTGAGTGGAATCATCCAGGGGCTCGTCCCGGCGGACACCTCCAGCGACAGCACGACTCTGAGCACCTCCTCGGAGCACGATCTCGTGACGACCGATACTGGCTCATCGACGTTCGGCACTCCGGCCGGGCTCGGTCCGGGCGCCGGCGACCGCTTCGTCTACCTGCGGAATGTCCGGGTCGCCTGGCTGATCGCGCACGGCCAGCTCGACTTCACCGTGCTGGGCTATGACGGCGTTCGCGGGTTCGCGGCGCATCAGCTCCTCGCGGATGCTGCCGCGATGGGCCCGTGGCCCAACGGCAACCGCGAGGTCATGGCACCAACGACGCTCGCCGCGACGACGGCCACGGTTGGGTCCGCGGTACCCGCGAGAGGGACGACCCCAGCCGCCACGACGGCGCGGTTCGGTCCCAACCGCCCAACGGTCGGGCCGATTACCAATCTGGACCTGCCGACGATCGAGTCCCTGCTCGCGCTCGACCCGTACGTCTTCAGTCAGACCCCGGAACTCGCCGGGCCGCGCTTCGTCCCCAACGATCCGCCCAGCTACGGCGGCACCGGCACCGACCCGGGCGGCGACGTCTTGAGCATCTCCCACGACGTCACGACCACGGACATCAACACCACGACCAACGTGACCGTGCACATCACCGACACCAAGCCCGGCTGGCTGGTAGCGCTCTTCGGTGACAACACCGCGCGCGAGGAGCAGATCAGCGCCACGTACGGCTGCGGGAGCACGACTACCGTCGACCAGAGGGTGTCGTCGTCGGTGCACTACTTCGCGGCGCCGGACGATCCGCCGTACGTCGTTGGGGTCTTCTTCGATCGCCTGTTTCGGACGATGGCCTTCACCGCGCTGCCGGGCACCGCCCTGCGCGACGCCGTCACGGGGTAGGGCCGCGTCAGACTGGCACGTCATGAGATAGCCGGCGTCGACGACCGCGCGGCTGGGTCGGCGCTAGCGCGCCTCCGGCGCGTCCGGCAGATCGTCCGGTACGTCGGCGTCGAGCGACGGCCGGGTCCAGTCGGCACTCCGCCGCTCCATGCCGTGTGAGGACGCGCGATGCACGGCCGCGCCGTCTCCGCTGACGACCGGCTCCGACCGCTCCACCCGGCGTGGCCGGCGGGCCCGGCTGACCCAATCGGACAGCGTCGCCCCGTCCACCAGCACGACACCGTGCTCGCGCGCCAGCGCCCGGGCCGGCGCGGTGAAGTCGGAGGTGGTCACGTACATGCCGACCTGGGCGTGGTGGTGAACCTGGACCATCCCGATGAACGCCTGGACCTCGGGCGAGGACACCCTGCGGTTCGGCGCGTACCGCTTGCACTGGACCACGACCGTTCGACCGGCCGAATCGATCGCCCGGATGTCCGCCATCAGGTCGCCCGCGCCCCCGAGCCGCTCCACCCGCCGGTAGCCGCGGTCCGTGAGCAGCGAGGCCACCGCCCGCTCGAAGGCCGGCGGCGAGAGCGCGAGCAGGTCGCGAAGCGTCGACACGCGGACGCGTCCGGCCCGCCAGCGCCGTGTCTGGAGCCAGAGC
>DASSZN010000035.1:0-20342 GCA_035702805.1 Thermomicrobiaceae bacterium
CGAGGCAACGTTCGGGACCGACCCCGCCGACGTCCTCGCGGGGATCGGCCCCGCGATCGGACCGTGCTGCTACGATGTCGGTCAGGAGGTCATCGACGCCTGGGAGCGGACTGGGGTCGACCCGGATGGCGTGGCCGTGATCCGTGGTCCGGGTGCGCTGCGATTCGACCTGTGGGAGGCGAATCGCCGCTGCCTGATCGGAGCCGGCGTGCCGCCGGACAGAGTCGAGGTTGCCGAGATCTGCACCCGCTGTCACGCGGATGACTACTTCTCGCACCGCTCCCGCGTTCAACCGGAAGGACGGTTCGCCGCGGTCGTGTCGCTGGACGGAGGGGCCATTGATGGTTGAGGGCGAGACTCGTGCCGCGGTCGCGCTGGCGGAGCGGCTCGCCGCGGTTCGGGAGCGGGTCGCGCTGGCCGCCGAGCAAAGCGGTCGCGAACCGGAGTCGGTGCGTATTGTCGGCGTGAGCAAGACCGTCGGCCGCGACGCAGTCGATGAAGCGTTTCGTGCCGGCTTGCTCGACTTCGGCGAGAACCGGGTGCAGGACGCGCTCCGAAAGTTCGATCCGCCCCTGGCTGACGACGTTACGCTCCACCTCATCGGGTACCTGCAAACGAACAAGGCGCGCGACGCGGTGTCGCTGTTCCACGTGGTGCACTCGCTCGACCGTGTCGCCCTGGCCGACGCGTTGCAGCAGCGTGCTGAAGCGGCCGGGAAGGTGCTGACCGTGCTCCTGCAGGTGAACATCGCGGGCGAGGCCCAGAAGCACGGCGCCATGCCCGAAGATGCCGCGGCGCTGCTCCAGCACACCCTCAGCCTTGAGAATCTGCGTGTGGCGGGCCTCATGACGATCGCCCCGCTCGTCCAGGGTGCCGAGGAGGCGCGGCCGGTGTTTCGTGGGCTGCGCGAACTGCGAGACGACCTGCAGCAGCACGCGGGCATGGCGCTCCCGGAGCTGTCGATGGGGATGACCAACGACTTCGTAGTCGCCATCGCTGAGGGAGCCACCATGGTTCGGGTTGGTCGAGCAATATTTGGCGGCTAGGGTGGTTCGGGTGGGGGGCTACAGGGATATGTGGCATCAACCCGGGTCGTGGCGACAGCCATGCGCGTGACGTGCTTCGGCAGCGGGAGCAGCGGCAATGCCATGCTGGTGGAATCCTCGGGCACCGCGCTCCTCGTCGACGCGGGGGTCACCGCGCGCCGCATCCACCAGGGGTTGGCGGGAGCCGGTCTTTCACCCGCGGGCCTCGCGGCCGTGCTGGTCTCGCACGAGCACTGGGACCACGTCCGTGCCCTCAGCAGTCTCGGTCTCGACCACGCCTGCCCCGTCTACGCCACGGCCGGGACCGCGGCGGCGCTGGGAGCGCCCGCGCGCGGCTGGTCCCACCTCGCGTGCGATGCAACCATCGGCATCGGCGCGCTCAGCGTGACCGCGATAGCCATCCCCCACGACGCCGCGGAGCCGGTCGGCTTCCTGATCGAGGACGGAGAGTGGGCCGTGTCGATCTTTACCGACCTCGGCGCGCCGCCACCGTCGCTCGCCAGCCCGATCGGCCGCGCACACCTCGTCGTGCTGGAGTCGAACTACGACCACCTCATGCTGGCTCGCGGGCGTTACCCGGAGCACCTCAAGCGTCGCATCCGCGGCCCGCTCGGCCACCTTAGCAACGACGACTGTGGGGCATTCCTGAGCGCCGGCCTCGACGGGACGGCGCGCGACGTCTGGCTGGCGCACCTGTCGGAGAACAACAATCGCCCCGGGCTGGCGGTCGAGACGGTTCGAGAGCACCTGTCCGGTCGATCCGCACCACGGGTCACGGCACTGCCCCGCCGAGGCGGCGACGTCATCTGGGACTCGACTGCTGTCAGTGCCGAGCCGCGGCAACTCGGGCTGTCACTCTGAGGATCAACTCCGGACATGGTCGACGCGTGCGTGGCGCGAGTCAGCGCACCGTGGCGAAGCTCACCGCATCAGCGTTGACGATCACCTGAGGTTCGCTGAAAGTGGCACCGATCGGTCCCTCGATGCTCACGTCGCGCAGCAAGAAGAACCGCTCGGGGGATGCGATCAGGTTATGGATCGTCCCAGCCGACCCGAGATCGGCCAGCCCGCGGAGCACGAACCGGCCGGTCGCGACCTCAACCGGCTGCCAGTCGTCGCGCTGGTCCTCGGCGCCCGCCACGGCCGGCGGATCCGCACGGTGGACCACAAACAGGACGTCGTCCTTGGCCAGCACCGCCTCGCGCCGGTTCAGCGCGGACGTCCCCTCTCGGTACGGAAACCACATCAGCTGGTGCAGATGGAGCCAGTGGCCGCTGACGTTGAGGTACCCTGCCACGTCGCTCGTCGGGACGTATACCGACCCGAGAAGCACGGCCTCATCCAGGTAGACCTGGGCGCTGACCGCGCGCGTTCCGTACTCCACTCCACGCTCCCAGCCTGGCGTCGATGGCCCCGCGGGAAATATGTCCCGACAACATGCTAGCGCGTGGCGAGTGGCCTCGACATAGGCGAATAGTCAGGGTTTTCGGCCCGGAATCAGTCGGCGACTTCCAGTTCCTGGGAGCGGAACTGCATCGTGTACAGCTGGAAGTACATCCCGCGCCGGTCGAGCAGCTCGAGGTGGCTGCCGGATTCCACGATCTCACCATGGTCGAGCACGACGACGCGCGACACCTCTTTGATGGTCGACAGCCGGTGGGCGATGATGAAGGCTGTGCGCCCGCTGAGGAGTGTCCGCAGCGCGTCCTGGATGAGGAGCTCAGTCGTCGTGTCCACGCTCGACGTCGCCTCGTCCAGGATGATGATTCGCGGGTCCGCGAGCAGCGCGCGCGCGAAAGAGATCAACTGGCGCTGCCCCACCGAGAGCGTCGCGCCGCGCTCGTGGACCGGCGTATCGTAGCCGTCCGGCAGCAGTTCGATGAAGTCGTGCGCGCCCACCGCGCGCGCGGCCGCCTCGATCTCCTCGTCTGTCGCATCCGGGCGGCCGTACGCGATATTGTCGCGCACCGAGCCGTCGAACAGGAACGTGTCCTGCAGGACGATGCCGAGCTGCGAGCGCAGCGACTGCTGGGTCACGTCCCGCAGATCCAGGCCGTCGATGCGAATCGCGCCCTCCCAGACATCGTAGAAGCGCGCGAGTAGGTTGATCATGGAGCTCTTGCCCGCGCCGGTTTCGCCGACGAACGCGATCGACTCGCCGGGCGCCACGTCGAGGCTGATTCCCTTCAGCACGGGCTTCCGCTCGTAGCCGAACACGACGTTGTCGTACGTTACGGCCCCGTTGACGGCCGGCAGCGGCCGGGCATCCGGCACGTCCACGATCTCCGGCTCGACGTCCTCGAGCCCGAAGATCCGCTCGCCCGCGACCATCGCCGCCTGCATGGTGTTGTAGCGCTGGCTCAGGTCGCTGATCGGGTCGTAGAAGCGGGTGATGTAGGCCACGAACGAGAAGAGCTCTCCAATGGTCAGTCCGGACGCGCCCAGCACCAGCCGTCCGCCGACAAAGAGCACGAGTGCTGTGGCCATCGCCTGGACGATCTGCACCACCGGGAAGAGCACGGCCGACAGCCGCGCCGCCCAGAGGCTCGCGTCCAAGTTGTCCTCGTTGATCTCGTCGAACACCCGCATGTTGCGCTGCTCGCGGGTGAATGCCTGGACCACGCGCATCCCGGCGATGCTCTCGGCGAGGTTGGCGTTGACGCGCGCGATCGCGATCCGCATCGACCGGTAGGCGGAGATCGCATGGCGCCGCCACCAGAGCATCGTGCCGACCAGAATCGGGATCACGGCGAACGTGAGCAGTGCCAGGCGCCAGTTCGTCAGCAGCATGACCCCGATGATGCCGAACAGAATCAGGAAGTCGCTCAGAATCCCAACCAGGCCGTCGGTGAACATGTCATTGATCACACCCACGTCATTCTGGATGCGGGACATGATCGAGCCGACACCGCGCTGGTCGATGTACCGAATGCCGAGACGCTGGATGTGCGAGAAGAGCATGGAGCGCAGGTCGAAGACGATATTCTGTCCGACCCATGACGTGAAATACAGCTGACCGGCATAGGCTGCAAAGCGGAAGATGATCGCGACCATGAAGACGGCCATGAGCAGGTTGAGCCCGCCGATGCCCGTATGCCCAAAGAAGGTGCGCCCGCTCGTCGGGTCCACGAGGTCGATCCCCACGCCGAACAGGTACGGCAGCGAGAGGTCGGCCGCGGACGCGGCCAGCATCAGCACGGTGGTCAGGAGCACCTGCTTGCCGTACGGGCGCGCTTTGCCGACCAGCCGGCGCGCGATCCTGCTGTCGTACGCTTTTCCCAGCAGGTCGTCGGGGTCACCCATGTACCGCATACGTTCGCCGCCTCAGTCCGCGACCGGGGCGAGTTCCTCCTGATCCTTCAGCTGCAGGTCGTAGATACGGGCATAGAGGCCATGATTGACCAGCAGGGACTCGTGGGTCCCCCGCTCCACGATGCGCCCGCGCTCGAGCACGAGGATCTGATCGGCATCTTTCAGTGTGACCAGTCGGTGCGCGATAACGAAGGTGGTGCGATCGCGCATGATCTCCCGCAGTGCCTGTTGGATCGCGAACTCGGTTTCGGTGTCGACGTTCGAGGTCGCGTCGTCGAGGATCAGGATCCTCGGGCGCATGGCCAACGCGCGGGCCAGCGCCACGCGCTGCTTCTGCCCACCCGAGAGCGACACTCCCCGCTCACCGACCACGGTGTCGTAACCCTCGGGAAGCGACGAGATGAACTCGTGCGCGTGCGCGGCGATCGCTGCGGCGACGATCTCGTCGTGCGTGGCATTGGGGCGACCGTACGCAATGTTGTCCCGGATGGAGACCGAGAAGAGAAAGGTGTCCTGCAGCACGATCCCGACCTGCTGGCGCAGCAAGTCGAGTTCGAGGTCGCGCACGTCGATCCCGTCGATCCGCACTGTTCCCGACGTGACGTCGTAGAAGCGGGGGATCAACGCCGTAATCGTGCTCTTCCCGGAGCCGGTGGTGCCGAGGAGCGCCACGCGCTGTCCGGGCTCGGCCACCAGGCTCACGTCGCTCAACGCCTCCGCGACCGTCCCCGGGTACTGCACGCTCACGTGGTCGAACTCGACCCGGCCCACGATGGGATCGAGCTTCTTCGCCCCCGGAGCCGTCTTGATCGCGGGGTGGGTATCCAGCACCTCGAAGATGCGGTCGCCCGACGCCTGGGCGCGCGCCACGCTATTCACGATGAAGCCGAGCTGTCGAATCGGAGCCGCCAGCATGGCCAGGTAGAAGTAAAACGCGGTCAGCGCTCCGATCGACAGCGCCCCGGATACCACCTGGCGACCGCCGTACCAGAGAATGATCGCTAGCCCCGCAGAGGAGAGGAACGTCATGAGCGGGAAGTAGAAGGCCGAAAGCGTGACGGTGTCCAGATAGCGATGATAGAGGGTGCGAATCTCCCCGTCGAACTTCGCGCGCTCAGCGTCCTCGCGGGCAAAGGCCCGCACCACTCGCGCCCCCGACAGGTTCTCCTGGAGCACGTTGGTCATCACCCCGAACTGCTGCTGGACCGCCAGGAAACGCGGGCGGACGGTCCGCCCGAAGCGGATCGCGGTGAAGCACAGGATCGGCATGACGCTGAGCGAGATGAGTCCCAGCCGCCAGTCCATGCGAATCAAGATCACGGCGATGACGATGGACATGCCACCCGTCTGGACCAACGAGCGGAGCGACTGCATCAGGAAGCGCCGGATCGAGTTGATATCCTCGGTGGCGCGCGACATGAGTTGACCGGTGTGTGCGCGGTCGAAGAATGAGAAGGACAGCCGCTGCATGTGCTGGTAGAGCTCGTTGCGAATGTCGTAGGAGATACGTTCGGCGAGGAACTGGAACATATAGCTGCGCACGTAGGTGAACGCGCCCTGAATAATGCCGGCCCCGATGATCGCCAGCGCGCCGATGGTCACGGCACGTTTGCTGCCATGGACCAGGCCGGAGTCGATCACGTACTCGACGAGCCGTGGCACGCTCAACTGCATCACCGTGGCGACGAGCAGCGTCAGATACCCGATCACCACGCGCCCCCGATAGGGGCGAAGGTAGCTGAGGATTCGGCCCACCACGTCCATGCGCGCTCCCCGGTCTCCACCCATGTGAATCGTCTAACTATAGCATGCTCGCGGCATGCGCACGTCGGCCCACGCGAGCACACAGGGTCGCGCCGACGCCCCGGACCGGCGTTTCGACCCGGGTCGCAAGCCGTGGACCCCCCTTCCGGCGACGAGCAGTCCGGATTCCCGTCGACTCCTGGCACGATTCTTGACCGTGAGCGCGGAGTGAGCGTACAATAGGTACGTACAGCGTGAGGGGCGCCGCGTACTGCTGGCAGAGAGGGAGCGGACGTGGACGAAGCCGTGAGCTTTCAAGACACCATTGATAAATGGCTGCGTGTCGTGTACAGCAATCACCACAGGCTCGTCTCCCGGATGTATCCCGCCGCCGCGCAGTCGCTCTCCATCGATCAGCTCCGGGATGGTCCGCTCGGCAAGGACTTGACGCGCCTGGCCGCGCTCGCGCGCGGCGAGACCCGTGCGGCCAAGGATCGCGTGCTCGAGGCAATCGAGTCCGTCCTCCAGATTCTCTTCTGGCCGCCGGGGTCTGACGACTACACCGTTCCCCGAAGCTTCTGGGAGACGGATCTCGGCCGGATGATCTCGATGGCCAAGTACCGCGCCTACGAGCCGGCGGAGCTGGTCAGCATCGGCAACGCCGCGCAGCAACTCGGCGTGACCCGTCCGACGATCTATCGCTGGATGGACGACCGCACGCTCGGCTACGTGCGCGACGAGATGTCGGGACGCACCTTCGTCGTTCGGCAGGACATCGACAACCTCCGGCGCGACATGGAGGCTATCGTCGAAGAGGCCTGAGCGCGTTTCTCATCGTCGAGTGCAGACAGCGACGGCCGGCACATGCCGGCCGTCATCGTACCCTGTGTGGATAGCCTGTAGCGTTTGTTACGTCGTGCCGGTGTCTTCCTCCGCGTGAAGTTCCTCCTCGACCACCATCAACCGAATGATGTCCGCCCGGCTCACGATGCCCACCAGGTCGCCCCGCCCGTCGACGATCGGCACCGGATTGACCTGATGCTCGTACATCAACGTCGCGACTTCCTGGACGGTGGACTCCGGCGTTGCGGTCGTCGCCGGCTCGGTCATGAGCTCACCGGCCGTGGTTGCCAGGATTCGTCGCAGCTGATCTTCGTGCGCGCTGCCGGGGATGCGGAAGTAGGCATCGAGGAACGGGATGTAGAGCGGTGCGTCCCACTCGGAGTCGCGGGCGATCAGGTCGAACTCGGTGATCATGCCGACGACGTGTGTCCCGTCGACCACCGGCACCCCACTCAACTGGTGCTCCCAGAGCAGGCGCGCGACCTCCGAAACCGGGGTCGTCCGCTCGACCGAGATGACGCGGCGCCGCATCAGCGGGGCGATGGAGCTATCGATGTCCACGGCACCTCCTACCAGCGCGCGTCGTACAGCGACGACACGGCCCGCGCCGTCGCGCCGATGACGTCCGGCGCGACCAACCCCAGCGTGCCCGTCGTCGCCTCGGCCGCCAGCGCTGCCAGCGTTCCGACGTAGACTCCGCAGGCCGCGGCTTCGAGCGTCGTGAGCCCCTGCGCAAGCAGCCCCGCGATGGTGCCGGCGAGCACGTCGCCGGTGCCGGCGCTCGCCAGCGACGGCAGTGCCTGCGGCGCGATGTGCAGGTCGCCGTCGGGATGTGCGATGACCGTGTGCGCGTGCTTCAGCACGATGACCTGGCCGAAGCGCGCCGCGGCCTCCGTGGCCGACTCCCACGGACGCTCCACGATCTCGGTCGTGTCGATCCCGAGCAGGCGACCGAGCTCGCCGGGATGGGGCGTCAGGACGAGCGAGGCACCCCGCAGGCGGTCCGGCCAGTCGGCGTGCCTGGACAGCCAGTTGAGCCCGTCGGCATCCACGACCGCTCGACCGGTGAACCGCTCGGTAGCCGCCTCCGACCGGGCCGCGCCGAACCCGATGCCCGGCGTCGACGACCGCGCGCCGAAGAACGCGTCGAGGAACTCATCGACGATCGAGTCCTGCCCCAGCCCCGGGCCGATCAGCAGCGCGTTGGCCTCCGCCGCTGCCTTTCTGACGAGGTCGGCCGCGCGGGATCCGGCTCCGCCGAACTCTCCCTCCGGCAGCGGCACGAACGTGGCCTCGGGGAGTGCCGTCGAGATCGGACCGATCAGCGAGCGGGGAACAGCCAGCGAGACCAGTCCCGCGCCTACACGGCCGGCCGCGGCCGCGGCCATGCGCGGGGCTCCGTAGTAATTTGGCGCGCCCCCGACGACGAGGAGCGTGCCGACCTGTCGCTTGTGGGTGTCGGCCGATCGACGCGGCAGCCACCGGCGAGCGTCGCCCTCCGTGATCAGGGCGGGCTCGCCGTCGCTGGACTGAGGAGCCGTCAGGCCGATTTCGACGAGCGCGAGCCGTCCGGCGCGTCGAACCGCCTCTCCGCGGTAGAGGCCAATCTTGGGCAAGCCGACCGTAAGGGTGAGGTCCGCGCGGAACGCGTCTGGGTCGGCGGCACCGCTGTCCGCGTCGACGCCCGAGGGGATATCGAGCGCCACCATCGGGATGCCCTGCTCGACGCGGGTGTCCCAAGCCGCGCGGAACGCCCAAGCGACGGGCTCCGGCAATTCCGGACGACCGCCGACGCCGAACACCGCGTCGACCACCACGTCCGCACCCCGGAGGGCCCCATCGAGGTCGTCGCTCCCGGTGAGCCACTCGAGGCGCGACGCCGCGGCGTCGTCAACGGGCGCCCCGGCCAGCCCGTTCCGGCCGTGGCTCCAGATCCGAACCTGCCAGCCCTGGGATGCCAGCGTAGCGGCCGCGACGAGCCCGTCGCCGCCGTTGCTCCCGGGCCCGACGAGGAAGAGCGCCGCCCCAGGCCTACCGATTCGCTCGCGGAGTATCCCCTGTGCGACGCCGGATCCGGCGTCACGCATCAGGTCCTTCTCGGAGCGGCCCGCACGCAGCGCCGATTGCTCGGCCGCTCGCACGTCGGCCACTCGACAGAGTCGTATCACCGTCCGTCCGTTTCTTCGCTGTCACGCGTGAGCTTGGTCGCGACCACGATCGCCATCGCCTCGGTCCGCGAGTGGGTCAGCGAGACGGCGAAGTGCCGAAACCCAAGCCGTCTGGCCCGCTCGAGCGCGGTGCCATGCAGCACAATGATGGGCTTCCCACGCCGGTTCGGCAACACTTCGATATCCCGCCAGCGGATGCCGCGCACTCCCGTCCCGAGCGCCTTCATCGTCGCCTCCTTGGCGGCGAAGCGCGCGGCCAGCTCCGAGGGCCGGCGCCCGTAGCGCTCGCGCTCAGCCGCGCCGAAGACGCGGTTCAGGAAGCGCTCGCCGAACCGGTCGACGGTCGCGCGGATCCGGGCGATCTCGATGATGTCGATGCCAACCTCAACCGGTCCGGCCGCGTCGGGATCCCAGAGCGGGACGTAGTCAGCGTCCGACGCCGACATACGTGAAGCCAAGCTGCCGGACATCCTCCGGGTCGTAGAGGTTCCGCCCGTCGAGGAGGACGGGCCGGCTCATGAGCTCCTTTGCCCGGGTCAGGTCGACCTGCTTGAACACGTTCCACGGCGTCAGCACGAGGACCGCCTCCGCGTCGCGGACGGCCTCGTACGGGTCGTCGAAGTACGACGCTTCTGGCACCAACTCCCGAGCATTGTCGTTGGCGGCCGGGTCATAGGCCCGCGCGCTGGCGCCGCGCTGCACCAGCATGCGCAGCACGTCGATGGCAGGTGACTCACGAATGTCGTCGGTGTCCTGCTTGAACGCCAGGCCCCAGACCGCGACCGTCCGTCCGTGCAGGTCGCCAACCAGCTCGGCCAACTCGTGGACGAACCGTCGGCGCTGATCGAGGTTGATCTCGAGCACCGCGTCGAGCAGCTGTGGGTGACAGCCCGCCTCGCGGCCCATGTACGCCAGCGCCTTGACGTCCTTTGGGAAGCAGGACCCGCCGAAGCCAATGCCGGCCTCCAGAAACTGCGGACCGATACGCGGGTCGTACCCCATGCCCTTGGCGACGACCGTCACGTCTGCGCCCATCTCCTCGCAGATCTGGGCGATCTCATTGATGAAGCTGATCCGGGTCGCCAGGATGGCGTTCGAAGCGTACTTGATCATCTCCGCGGTTCGGCGATCGGTAATCAGGACGGGGCTGCGCAGGGCACCGTAGAGTTCGCCGACCTTCTCGGCGGCCTCGCGGTCCTCGGCGCCGAGCACGATCCGACTCGGGTTGAAGACGTCGTAGACGGCCGACCCCTCGCGGAGGAACTCCGGGTTGCTGACCACGGCGAACGATGCCTCGGGTGACTTGACCTCGTTGACGATCGACGCGACGAAGTCGCCGGAGCCGATCGGCATGGTGCGCTGGTTGATGATGATCGTGTGCGCACGCATGGCGCGCCCGGTCATCTGGGCGGCCGAGCGCACCGCGCGCATGTCCGCCTCGCCGCTGAACGCGGAGGGCGTCCCGACGCAGATGAAGACGAAGTCGGAATCCGGTACCGCCTCGTCGTAGCAGGTCGTGAAGCGCAGTCGTCCGGCCTTCAGGTTGCGCGCGATGAGCTCGTCGAGGCCCGGCTCGTAGATCGGGCTGATCCCCTGTGATAGCTGCTCGATCTTCCCCTCGTCAATGTCGATGCCAAACACCTGGTTGCCGAGGTCGGCAAAAGCGGCGGCGTAGACCGCGCCGACATAGTTGGTGCCAATGATAGAAATAGTCGCCACGGCCCCGATCCCCTTCTACCCGCCGGGCTCCGTTGCCCCGCGCGGCATCCCGTCCCTATCGACAGCGCACGCGAGTCGCTGTCGATACCCCTATAGGACCACTGTACACCCGCTCATAGCCAACACGCAGCGGGACATGGGTCACTGTTTCGCCTCGGGGTCGCACGAAGGACGGCGCTCTCCGGCACCATCGTCTTACCGGTGGACGTCGAAGTCGCGGAACGCTCCGGTCGGCTCGCACACCGAACAGGCTAGCTCGTCGACCCGCGACCCTCCGGGCCCGGACGCCAGCTCCAGTCGCAGGCGATCCAGCGACACATCGTTCCCCTCGGCCCACACCTCGACGGAGCGACCGTTCTCCAGATTGCGCACCCATCCCACGAGCCCAAACTCGCGGGCGCGGGCCGCGGTAAAGGCGCGGAAGCCGACACCCTGGACTCGACCGGTCACAGTGCAGTGGAGACACGCCCGGCGTCCGGGCTCGCTCATGAGCCGGCCCTTTGCCGTGCCTCGCGCAGCCGGCTCCGCTGGAGCTCGGCCGCGTCTCGATCCGCGGTGTGGTAGCCGCCAAGGAAGGCGCGCATATCTGACGCAAACGTCCCGGCGCGGATGCCATTTCGCATCCGCGCCATCTCCCGCTGGACGAAACGCAGGTTGTGGATCGATGCAAGGCGGTAGGCCAGCAGCTCGCGAGCGTGGAACAGGTGGTGCAGGTACGCGATGGTGAAGGTACGGCACGTCGCGCAGTCGCAGTCGTCCTCGATCGGTCGAAACTCCGAGCGAAACCGGCTCGCGGTGATGTTCACTCTCCCGGCGCGCGTGAAGAGTCCGCCCCGCCGGGCAACCCGGGTCGGATGGACGCAGTCAAACAGGTCCACGCCGGCCGCCACGCCCGCCCACAGGTCCTCCGGCGACCCCACGCCCATCATGTAGCGCGGGCGGTCCGCCGGCGCAGGCTCGACTGATGCGCCGAGCAATTCCTGCATGAGCTCCTTCGGTTCGCCAACGCTCAGGCCGCCGATCGCGAGGCCATCCACCGGCTGCTCGGCCACGAACCGGACACTGGCGCGACGCTCCTGTGGCGAGAATCCGCCCTGGGCGATGCCGAAAAGCAGCGGGCGCGCCCCGTCGGACTGCTCCTCGAACTGCTGGAATCGCCGGACCGTTCGCGCGAGCCAGCGATGCGTCCGGCTCGTCGCTCGCTCCTGCTCATCGGGCGTCGACGGGTAGCCAACGACGTCGTCGAGCGGCATGATGACGTCGGAACCAAAGCCGAGCTGCAGGCCGAGCGACGACTCCGGGCTCAGGTCCCAGGTACTGCCGTCGAGGTGCGAACGGAAGCGGACGCCCGCCTCGCTCACGTCGTGCCGCTCGGCCAGGCTGTAGACCTGGAAGCCGCCCGAGTCGGTGAGGATGGGCCCGTCCCAGGCCATGAACTCGTGGAGCCCGCCCGCGGCGCGGACGATGTCGATCCCGGGCCGCAGCATCAGGTGGTAGGTGTTGGCGAGCAAGATCTCAGCGCCGGTCGCGCGCACCTCATCCGGAGAGAGCGCTTTGACCGCCGCCTGCGTTCCCACCGGCATGAAGGCGGGCGTCGCCACCGCGCCGCGTCGCGTGCGCAGTGTTCCGGCGCGAGCGCGTGTCTCGATATCGCTCGCGTCGATCGTGAAGCAACTGAGGCAGTCGTGTGCCGGCTCGCTGCCGGAGTCGCCATCGGCCATGCCGTGATGCTACAGGGCGATCCTGCCACCGTGCAAAGGGACGGCACTCGGCACGCTGGATCCGGCCGGTCGTGGCTGCTCTCGCGAGCCTTTGACGCGCTCTACGGTCCGGGAGCCCGTCTCTATGACCTCATTTCCCGTGCCGCGTTCGGCGACGACTGGGCAGCCTGGCGCCGCGCGGCAGCGGAACTGGTAAACGGCGAGCCGGTTCTCGACCTCGGCTGTGGCACCGGCGCGCTCGTCGAGGTGCTGAGCGCTCAGCGGGGGCTCGTCGTGGGTGTTGACCGCTCTGAGGCCATGCTAACGGCCGCGCGGCGCCATCGCGACGGAGCGCGGATTCGGCTGGTTCGTGCCGATGCGAGGCAGCTTCCGTTCCCGTCCGGCACCTTTGCCGTCGTGCTTTCGACCTTCCCCTCCGACTACATCCTCGATCCGCTGGCCGGTGAGGAGGTGCTCCGGGTTCTCTCGCCCGACGGGGCACTCGTCGTCCTCATCGGCGGCACTATCGACCGCTGGCACTGGTGGCAGGCGCCGAGGCGGTTGGTCCTTCGTTGGGTCTACGGTCCCCACAGCAACCTCCCGGCCGCGAGGGCTCCGTTCGACCTGGCCGGGCTGCGTGGCGATTGGCAGGAGGTTCCCGGTCCCCAGGGGCGCGGTTGGGTGTGGATCGCGCGGCGAAACGCTACCGTCGGCCGGGATAGCTAAATAAGGGTACGGCCGATAGCCTCGGTATCGCTGGAGTGGCCGTTGGTTGGGGCCGACGGGGACGCATCGAGCGGCATCAGATCGGCCAGCGGGTCGTCCTTGGTCGGCATGCGCCGGGCAACCGCGGGGGCATACGACATCGGCGGCGCGGTCGGCACGTATGACGCGGGAGCCGAGGCCGGGGTAGCGGCCTGGTCGGCACGCGGTGGAGCAGCCGCCGGGTCCGGGTTCACGACCTGCTGGACCGTGCCGTTGAGGTCCCCGAACGCCCGCTCGAACTCGCCGGTCAAATCCCCCGTGGCGGACCGGAACTCGCGGATCACCTTGCCGACGGTGTTCGCAATTTCCGGTAACTTGCCCGGACCGAAGATGATGAGGGCGACCCCGAGGATCACCAGCATCTCCACGGGCCCGATACCAAGGATATCCATCTCAGTACTCCGTGTGACGCGCGATTCGCCCGATTCCACCGTGCGAGGTCCGGCGCAGCGTAGTATACCATCGGGTTCGGAGGTGCTCGGGCGACCGCGCTCGGCGTGACCGGAGGCATCGACTGGTGTCGGGTGTACGAGATGGTAGGCCGTCGCGCGATCGATTACCCGTGGTTGCCATCGACGGGCGCCTGCTGGCATACCGGAATGGCGGGATTCCCCGGTACGTGCGGGGACTGCTGACTCATCTGCCGGCGGCCGCGCCTGATCTGCTCGTGCTACCCGTCGTCAATCGGCCTGCCGACCTGCCGGACTCCCCGGTACTCCGGGTATTCACACCACCACACCATCGACTGGAGCGGGTGGCGCTCGGTGCCGAACTGGCGTGGTGGCGAGCGGCCCTGATCCACAGCACCGACTTTGTCCCGCCGTATGCGCCGCTGGCGCGTGCCGTGGCGACGGTGCACGACCTGGCGTTTCTGGATTCGCCGGACGCGCTCACAGCCAGCGCTCGACGCTACTACCGGGGCGTCGAGCATGCGCTGGGAACCGCGGAGCGCGTGATCGCGGTGTCGGAGACGACCCGGCGGCGCGTCATCGAGCGCCTGTCGATCCCGCCGGAGCGAGTGGCGACGGTCTACCACGGGGTCGACGAGGGCTTCTTCGCACCGCCGCCTGAGCCTCCGGCAACGGTGCTTTCCCGCGAACTCGGGACGGACGTCGCCGCCAGGCTCCTGGTTGAGCGGCCCCTTGTCCTGACCGTGGGCACGGTGGAGCCGCGGAAGCGCCACGGGTTGCTCGTCGGAGCCGTCAGTGAACTCGCCGGCCGCCGACCGGACGCGACTCCCCTGCTGGTCGTCGCCGGGGAGCGGGGCTGGAACGCGGCCGACACCGAGGTCGCAATCGCCCGGCTGGCGGAGCGCGGGCTTGCGGTGCGCCTGCCGCACGTGAGCGACCCGGCGCTCCGGGCCCTCTACCGCTCGGCGACGCTCCTGGCCATGCCCTCCCGGGACGAAGGGTTCGGCCTGCCGGTCGTCGAGGCGATGGCAGCGGGTCTCCCAGTGGTGGCCGCCGACCGCGGCGCACTCCCGGAGATCATGGGCGATTCCGGCAGCCTCGTATCCGAGGATTCGCCGGTGGCCTGGGCAGACGCGATCGCCGCATTGCTCGACGACGCGGAGCGCCGCGCCGGTCTCTCGAGCGCGGGGCGATCCCGCGCCGAGCGATTCCGCTGGGAGGAGACCGCACGCCGGACCGCGACGGTCTACCGGGAGGTGCTCGCGGGATGAGCGGTCGCGCCACGGTGATGATCGCCGGCCTGGGCAACCCCGGCCGCAAGTACGCGGGGACGCGCCACAACATCGGGTTCCTGGTCGTCGACGAGCTGGCCCGGCGCCTGCCACGCGGGGAGAACCGGCGGCGGTTCGACAGCCAGCTGACCGAGACATCCACGCCAGGTGCGCGGGTGGTGCTCCTCAAGCCCGAGACGTTCATGAACCTGAGCGGCAACGCCGTGTCGGCCGCCGCCCGCTGGTACCGGGTGCCACCGGAGCGCGTCTTGCTCGTGCACGACGACATGGACCTGCCGTTCGGGCAGCTTCGGCTACGGCCGGGCGGCAGCAGCGGCGGCCACAACGGCGTAACCTCCGTGATCCAGCAACTCGGCACGGAGCGGATCCCACGACTCCGCATCGGCATCGGTCGGCCCGAACTCGGTACCACGATCAGCTACGTGCTCAACCGCTTCACGCGCGACGAGGAACGCGCACTGCCGGACGTCGTCGCCAACGCTGCCGACGCCGCGCTCTCATGGGAACGCGATGGCATCGAGGTCGCGATGAACCTGTACAATCGCCGGGACGTGCCGCCACGTGCGTCGAGCCCGCGCGAGCGCTCGACGGAGCCGTGAGGGCCGAGCCGGACAGCGGCCTGGAGGTGCGGTGTGGACTTCGAACTCAGCCCGGAGCATCGGCTCCTGCGGGAGCGCTTCCGCGCGTTCGCGGACGAGGTGGTCGCTCCGCGCGCTGCCGAGATTGACCGGACCGGTGAGTTTCCCTGGGACGTCATCCGAGCGGTGGCCGAGACCGGGTTGCTCGGCGTCCCTATCCCGGAGCAGTACGGCGGCATCGGCGCGGACAACCTGGCGTTTGCGCTGTTGATCGAGGAACTGGCGCGGGTGTGCGGCTCCACGGCGCTGACCGTCGAGGCGCACACGGGCCTGGTCTGCGTGCCGCTCCTCCTGTTCGGCACCGAGGAGCAGAAACAGCGCTACCTCGTCCCGCTCGCGGAGGGCAAGATGCTCGGCGCGTTCGGGCTGACCGAGCCGCAGGCGGGCTCCGACGCCGGAGCCACGCGCACCACGGCAGTCCGAGACGGCGACGAGTTCGTCCTCAACGGTCAGAAGGTATTCACCACGAGCGGCAGTATCTCCGGCCTCCTCATCGTCACCGCCGTGACCGACCCAAACGCGGGCCGGCGCGGCATCTCCAATATCATCGTCGAGGCCGGCACCACGGGCCTGAGCTTCGGCCAGGACCAGGAGAAGATGGGCCTACATGGGTCGGTGACGTCACAGGTCTATTTTCAGGACTGCCGGGTACCCGCGACGAACCTGCTCGGCAATCCCGGCGACGGATTCAAGCAGTTCCTGCAAGTGCTCGACGGCGGCCGCATCGCCATCGGCGGGATGGCCGTCGGGCTGGCGCAGGGGGCGCTGGACGCCGCGCGAAGCTACGCTCGGGAGCGGGAGCAGTTCGGCCAACCCATCGCCAACTTCCAGGGGATCAGCTTCATGCTGGCCGACATGGCCACCAGCCTCGAGGCGTCTCGCTGGCTCGTCTACCGCGCGGCCACGCTCAAGGACCAGGGGCAGCGTGTCACCGAGGAGGCGGCCATGGCCAAGCTCTTCGCCTCCGAGTCCGCCGAGCGCATCTGTCGCGACGCCATCCAGGTCCACGGTGGTTACGGCTACACCCGCGAGTACCCCGTCGAGCGCTTCTATCGCGACGTGCGGCTGACTCAGATCGGCGAGGGTACGTCGGAGATCCTGCGCATGGTCATCGCTCGCCAGATCCTCGAGCAGGCCTGACCGTTTCGGCGGAGAAAGGATCGCGCGACCCATGGGCATGGAGATCACCCGCGTCGCCGTCATCGGGACCGGGACGATGGGGAGCGGCATTGCCCAGACCGTCGCGGTGGCCGGCGTCCCCGTGACGATGGTCGACCGCGAGCAGTCCATTGTGGACCGCGCTCAGCAGACGATCGAACGCCAGCTGCACCGTGCGGTCGAGCGCGGCCGCATGTCCCAGGACGAGGCCGGTGTCGCGCTCAGCCTGATCGAGACGGACATCGCGGTCGACGCGGCCGCCGACGCGGACCTCGTCATCGAGGCCGTGCCCGAGTTGCTCACGATGAAGTCGGACATTTTCAAGCGTCTGGACGAAGTCTGTCGGCCCGACGCAATCCTGGCATCCAACACGTCGTCAATCCCGATCACCGCCCTCGGTGCAACCACCACCCGTCCCCAGCGCGTCGTCGGCATGCACTTCTTCAACCCGGTGCCGATCATGAAGCTGGTCGAGGTCGTCCGGGGCTTCCAGACCTCGGACGACGTCGTATCCACCGTGGACGCGTTCGCCCGGCAACTCGGCAAGGAACCGGTGGCAGTCAACGATTTCCCCGGCTTCGTCTCCAACCGCGTCCTGATGCCCATGATCAACGAGGCGATCTTCTGCCTGATGGATGGCGTCGCCACTGCCGAGGCGATCGACACGGTGATGCGGCTCGGGATGAATCACCCAATGGGGCCGCTCGCGCTCGCCGACCTGATCGGCCTGGACGTCTGCCTCGACATCATGGAGGTGCTCCAGCGCGATCTCGGCGAGGACAAGTACCGGCCCTGCCCGCTCCTTCGGAAACTGGTCGCCGCCGGCAAGCTGGGCCGCAAGACCCGCGAGGGGTTCTACCGCTACGAGTGAGGGTGCGACCGCGTGGACTTCGCGCTGAGCGACGAGCAGATCCTGCTGCGGGACACGGTCCGCGACTTCGTGGCACGCCGGGTGGCGCCGCGTGCCTCCGAGCGCGATCGTGACGCGACCTTTCCCGAAAGCGAGCTCCGGGAGGCCGCGGAGATTGGCCTGTGCGGAATGATGGTGCCCGAGGAGTTCGGCGGCAGCCCGGTCGGGGTACTCGGCGCGGCGATCGTGTACGAGGAACTGGCCTACGGGTCGGCGGCGCTCTCGGTCACGCTGTCGGTCCACAACAGCCTCGTCTGCGGCGGCATCGCGACCTTCGGGACGCCGGAGCTCCAGGCACAACTGCTCCCCTCGCTCGCCGACGGCACGCTCCTCGGCGCCTACGCGCTCTCCGAGCCGCAGGCCGGCTCCGACGCGGCCGCCATCATCACCCGGGCCGAGCGTGTCGCTGACGGCTACCTGCTCAACGGGCGCAAGATCTTCGTGACGAGCGGCGGGCACGCGGGCCTGTACGTCGTCTTCGCGGTGACGGACCCGGAGGCACGAACCTCGCGCAAAATCTCGGCGTTCGTCGTTGAACGGGGCACGCCGGGGCTCGAGGTACCCCGGAAGGAGCGCAAACTCGGGCTGCGCGCGTCCGAGATCGTCGAGCTCTCCCTGCGCGACGTCCACGTGCCGGCCGCAAATCTGCTCGGGGAGGAAGGCCGCGGGTTTGCGATCGCGATGCACCTGCTCGACGGCGGACGCGTCGGAATCGGCGCGCAGTCGCTCGGTATCGCCCGATCGGCCTACGACCGCGCGCGACGCTACGCTGTCGACCGCGAGCAGTTCGGACACCGGCTCGCCGACTTCCAGGCGACGCAGTGGAAGCTGGCGGACATGGCAACGCGCCTCGAGGCGGCACGTCTCCTGGTCTGGCGTGCGGCCGCGCTGCGGGACGCCGGCGCACCGCACACGCTGGCCGCCTCGCAGGCCAAGCTCTTCGCCTCGGAGACGGCCACGTGGGTCACCGATCAGGCAGTGCAGCTCCACGGTGGTTATGGCTACCTTGAAGACTATGAGGTCGAGCGGTATTTTCGCGACGCGAGGGCCACGGTGATCTACGAGGGAACCTCGGAGATCCAGCGTCTGGTCATTGCGCGGCATGTGCTCGGCGAGATTCGCTGAGGGGGAGACCGATGGCAGAGAACCACACCAACGGCGACGGCCCGGCGGCCCGGAGTTTCCTGATGCTGCTGGTGGGCGACGAGCGGCGCACCTCCGACGCGGCACTCGGCATCGCGCTGCGCGGCGCCGGCCATAACCTGCGGGTCCACATCATCGAGTTCCTCAAGGCCGGCCGCGACCGCGGTGAGTTCGCGGCGGTATCCTTCCTCGCCGGGGTGACCCTGGCGCAGTACGGCCGGGCTCAATCGCAGCAGACCTCGGCGGAAGTCGAGGGGCCGGCGATCGCGCCCGATCGCCTGGAGGCAGCCTTCAACGACGCGGTCAACCAGGTTCGCCATCGCGTGACCAACATCCTGATCCTCGACGGCATCCTGACCGCGGTCGACGAGGGCATCGTCGACGAGGCGCGCGTCCTGGACCTCATCAATGACGCGTCGCCCTGGCTCGACGTCGTCCTCACCGGACGCACGGCACCGGAGGCGCTCAAAGATCGCGCCGACACCGTCACCGTGATGGAGACCGTCAAGTCCAACGAGCGGGAAGCGCAGGCGCTGCGGCGCGGCATCCACTTCTAGTCGCGCGAGCGCGTCCCACAGCCGACCCGCCCGACGCCATCGAATCGAGGCACACCGTGGCGCGAAACCTCTTCTCAAGCGACGACCGCTACCGCCGACCGCCCGACCCGGCACGTCGTGACTTCACCACTACCTCCGGTGAGCCGGTTCGCGAGGCCTACACGGCGGAAGACCTGGCCGATCGGGGATTCGATCCGGGGCGCGATCTCGGCGAGCCAGGAGAGTTTCCCTACACGCGCGGAATCCACCCGACGATGTATCGCGGCCGCCTTTGGACGATGCGCATGTTCGCGGGCTTCGGCTCCGCTGAGGAGACCAACCGCCGCTTTCGCTACTTGCTCGAACACGGCGAGACCGGCCTCTCGATCGCCTTCGACCTGCCGACCCTCTACGGTCGCGATACCGACGACCCGCTATCGGCCGGCGAGTTTGGCAAGTGCGGCGTGGCCGTCTCGTCCCTCGCCGACATGGAGATCCTGCTCGACGGCATTCCACTCGACCAGGTCACCACCTCGATGACCATCAACGGTCCGGCGGCCGCCGTGTGGGCCATGTACATCGCCACCGCGGAGAAGCGCGGCATCCCGCGGGCGGCGCTCGGCGGCACGCTGCAGAACGACATCCTGAAGGAGTTCACCGCCCAGAACGAGTACATCTACCCGCCCGCGCCGTCGATGAAGCTCGTCACCGACACCATCGAGTTCGCCACGCGCGAGATGCCCCGGTGGAACAGTATCAGCGTGAGCGGGTACCACATCCGCGAGGCGGGCGCGACCGCGACAGAGGAACTGGCCTTCACCCTGGCCGACGGCACGGCCTACGTCGACGCCGCGCTCGCGCGCGGATTGGACATCGACGAGTTCGCGCCGCGCCTCTCGTTCTTCTTCAACTGCCACAACGACTTCTTCGAGGAGATCGCCAAGTTCCGCGCGGCGCGC
>DASSZN010000097.1:0-62399 GCA_035702805.1 Thermomicrobiaceae bacterium
CGGCCACGCGGCGGGTGCCGGTCCGCGGTGACGGCAGGGCCGTTCGCGCTTCACGATCATGACACGACGTGCGCGCGATCGGTGACGACTCTGGTATCCCTCCCACGCTATGCTGCGTGCAGGCGCAAAAGACGTGGCGGAGGGAGGGCCGGCTATGGTCGTCACGCCTCGGAAGCTGCGCGACGCCGTCGCGCGACACGCCACCCTGCGCAAGGTCCTGCTCGGCTGCGGTGTCGTCGCGCCGGCATGGTGGGCCACCATGGACGTCGTCGCGAGCCTACGGTATCCCGGTTACAGCTACGTCGATCAGACCATCAGCGAGCTCTCGGCTCAGGGCGCCCCGACGAGGCCCTTTCTGATCGCGACGAGCGGCTTCCCGCACGACCTGCTCGCGGCGGCCTTCGGGCTGGGCGCCTGGGCGTCCGGCAACCCGGGGAGCGCGGCGCGCCGTACCGGCACGCTGTTGATGGTCGGCGCGGCCGTCGATCTTCCCGGAGGGATCCTCTTCCCGATGCAGACCCGTGGCAACGAAGCCACGCTTCGCAATGCCCTGCACATTCCGTTCGGAGCGCTCGACGTACTCCTCTTCCTTCTGACGATGGCCTCCGCCTCCGGCCTGCTCGGGAAGCACTTCCGGTCCTATACGTACGCAACCGTCGCCACCCTCCTCGCGTCGGGCACGCTGACGGCTCTCCAGAGTGGCGGGCTTGCCCGCGGCGAGCGGACGCCCCGAATGGGGGTTGAGGAGCGCGTCGGCGTGTACGCCACCATGGCCTGGCTGACGGTCCTGGCGATCGGCCTGCTGCGCGGCGGCCCCGGCTGAGCCCGCAACGCTGACCGCGCAGCCGACCGGCAGCAACGCGTCGCGAGGTTTCGAGGGGGTGCGGCAATGTCCGGCACAGTCGGTGCGCCGCGCGGAGCCGGGCGGCTCCGCCGGCTGGTGGACGGGGTTCTCGCCGGCAGCGGCGTCGTCTCGTCCGTGCTCTACATCGCTGCCGACATCGTCGGGTCCCGGCGCTACCCCGGCTACCGCTGGAGCGACCAGGAGTTCAGCGAGCTGACAGCGCAGGGCGCGCCGACGCGGCCACTCATGATCGGACTGGTAGAGGTACCGTACAACCTGCTCGTGCTCGCCCTCGCCGCGGGACTCCGGAGCACGAGCGGGCCGAAGCGACGCGCGGCGCGCGTGTCCTCGGCCGCGCTTGCCGGATACGCGGCTTTCGGCTTCCTCGCGGGCACGGTCACCCCGATGACCACGCGGGAGGCGATGGCTGCTGGACGGGCCACGACGCGCAACGCCTTCCATGGACCGCTGACACTCGTGAGCGATCTCTTCCTCGCGGGGAGCATGGTCAGCGCGGGTCAGTTGCTCGGCACGCCGTTTCGCCGCTACTCCTACGCGACGGTTGCCGCGCTCGTCGCCTTCGGCGCCGTCGCCGCTCGCCAGATTCCCCGGATGGCGGCCAATCAGCCGACACCCCGGATGGGGCTCGAGGAGCGCGTCAACATCTACGCCTCCATGCTCTGGGTGGCGGTGCTTGCCGCGGGTCTGCTGCGCGCCCAACGCCACGACCGTAGCGCGCCACCGCGCGCTCCCGCCCTGACCGCACCTGAGCAGCCGGCGGCACGCCACGCGTCCGAAGCCTGAGGAGGTCGGTCGCCGCCGAACACCTCGGAGCGGGCTCGCCCCTCGGCAGCGGCCCGACCGCTAGGCGATCTGCCCGACGGCGGCGCCGTCGAAGTCCTCGGAGATCGCGTTGCGCCGCATGAACGCCAGGTACTCGTCCTTCGTCATCGGCGGCTTGTCGCGGTCCAGGATCTCCCGGGCCTTCGACGCGCCGTCGCTCAGGAGATCGATGACCGTGAGTGCCATGAGCTTGGCGGGCAGCACGTAGGCCAGGTACTTGTCGGAGATGGCCCAGTCGCTGCCGTGGCCGGTGCCGGAGAAGCCCGCCACGTGCGGGTGCAGGGCGGGCATGATGTGGGCGATATCGCCCATGTCGGTCGAGCCGGTCCGGTGCCCGGTCTCCTCCCAGTCCTCGGCGCCGTAGAAGCGCAGGAAGTTCTCCTTGAACGCGTCGGCCATGGCCCGGTTGTTGAACAGCGGCATGTAGCCGGGCAGGGTCTCGATCTCCACCCGGGCTCCGAGCGCCACCGCGCCGGCCCGCAGCGCGCGGTCGACCTTCCGCGACGCCCCCTCGATCGCCTCCGTCGTCTTGCCACGCACGTAGCTCTCGAGGCGCACGTCGTTGGGGATCACGTTCACCAGGTCGCCGCCGCGCGTCAGGATCGGGTGAACGCGGATCGCGTCCTCGTCACGGAAGGTCTCACGCTGGGCGTTGATCGCGGCCAGCGCGACCTCGGCGGCGTAGAGGGCGTTGATCCCCCGGTCCGGCGCGCCGCCGGCGTGGGCTGCCTTGCCGACGAAGCGGGCCTGCTTGCCGACGAAGCCGTTGTTCGAAGCGGACACGCTGGCGATCGCCGAGGTGTTCTGGCTGCTCGCACCGTGCACCATCATGGCCATGTCGACATCGTCGAACTCGCCGCGCGCGATCAGCTCGCTCTTGCCGCCCAGAAATTCGATCCTGCCTTCCTTGCGCAGGCTGTTGCGGTAGTCGATCTCGACGTACTCCTCGGCCGGTACGGCGAAGAAGGCGATCCGCCCCGCCAGGTCTGGCAGCACGCCCGAGCCGAGCAAGCCCATCGCCGTGCCCAGCATGGTGGCGATCTGCGCGTTGTGCCCGCAGCAGTGGGCGGCGCCCGTCTCCCGATTGCAGAAGGGGTGGTCGGCGACCAGCACGGAGTCGAGCTCGCCCAGCACCGCCACCGTCGGCCCTGGCTGCCCGCCCTCGACCACCGTCTTGACCCCGGTGATGGCCAGGCTGGAGCGCACCTGCAGGTCCAGGCTTCGCAGCACCTCGGTCACGATCTTCTCGGTGCGGAACTCCTTGAACCCCAGCTCGGGGTCCCGGAAGATGTCCTCTCCGACCTGGACCAGCATGTCCGCGCGACGGTCGATCTCAGCGACCACGCGGCGCTTGATCTCCTCGCTCTCCATCACCCCGACCTTTCCAGCTCCGGCGGCGGCACGGCCTCTGGGCCGCGCCTCGTATCGACGGGCGACATTCTACCCGGGAGATCGCGGGCGTCGATGCCGCGCAGGCCCGGTAGTCAGCGCGTCGGGCGAATCGACGCGCCGCGCGCCGGTCGGCTGCGGTAGAATCTACGGCGCGCGGCGCGCGGCCGTGTTGCCATTCCGCATTGCGAGAGGATGCCACGCTCATGGACCGGAGCCACCCGGCTCAGGCGACTCCATCTACGCTGGCCGGCAAGGTCCTGCTCGCCGGCGCCGGCTTCATCGTCACGTCGACGGTCTGGTTCCTCTTGAGCTTCGCCCAGGCGGTCCACGGCACGTCCATCCTGACGACACTGGACCTCGTGCTCGCCGTGGGGCACCTGGCGCTCGGCGGGGTGATTTTTGCCCGCATCCGCCTGGCCGTCTACATCGGCGGAGCCGTGGCCGTCGTTGCCCTCGTGCTCGGCGTGGTCAACGCCGTGGCCCTCTCGGCGCTGCCGACGATCATCCTGCCCGCCATCGCCGACGGCGTCAGCCTGCTGCTGCTGATCGTCAGTCGCGGCGATATGCGCGGCGCGGACCCCAGCCGGATTTCCTGACCGGGGTCGGCCTCACCGCTGGGCGGGCGTGCCGTCCAGCCCCGCGCCGACCTCCGCCGACCCGGCGTAGCGGGGCGGCAGGACCAGCACCGGCACCGGGCTCGCTCGCACCACCTCGTCGGTCACGCTCCCGAACGCCCAGCGGCGGAACCCGCCGCGACCGTGCGTCGACATCATGACCAGATCGGCGGCCGTCGTCTCGGCGGCGCGGACGATCTCGTCGGCCGGCCGCCCGACGCGCGCCTCCCAGACCACCCGCACGCCGCGCTCGCGGGCCTGGCGAACCACCTCGTCGAGGTAGAGCCGGGCGTCGTCCCGCAGTTGCTCAGACAACTCCATCAGCAGCTCATCGTCGGTCGGAATGCCGTCGCCACTCAACCCGTAGGACGACGCCGGGTAGACCTCGGCGACGCGAACCAGGCCGAGCGTTGCCCCGCAGGCGCGCGCGAGCTCGATCGCCAGCGCCAGCGCTCCCTCCGCCAGCTGGGAGCCGTCGAGCGGCACCAGCAGGTGCTTCAGGCGCGGAGCCTCCCCACTCGGGAAGTGGCGCACCACCACCACCGGTACCGTGGAGTTGCGCACGACGCGGTCGGTGACGCTGCCGAGGATCAGCCGCTCCATCCCGCCCCGGCCGCGGGTTGACATGACGATCATGCGGCCGGGACCGTCGCCCGACGTGCGCAGCAGCTCGTCGACCGGGTTGCCCCAGATGAGCCGGATGCGGGTAGGCACGCGCCTGCCGAGCTGGCGCGCGACCGCGACGAGGTAGCGCTCGGCGGCAACGCCGTCGCCGTCGACGTCCGGTGTGCGATCCAGCACCTGAACCAGCTCAACCTCTACGCCGAGCGCCTCAGCCAGCACCAGCGCCGTTCCGAGCGCCTGCTCCGCCATGACCGAGCCGTCGAGCGGCACCAGGATCGTCTGCATGCCCGTCTCCCCGAGAGCGGTTGTCATCGATTCAGCCCTCAAACCCACCCCGCCAAAGCCTAGCAGCGCGGTCGTCACAGACCCGCGCGGTCGCCGTCGCGGCCCGTTACAAACGTGTGTCAGTATTTGCGATTTGGTGGTGGGAACGCGGAAACGCCGCTATGCTTAAGTCGAGGTGCATCAACGACCGTTACAACCGGCGGTCGCCGACAGGAGAGACGAATGCGCAAGAACCTGATTCTGGTGGCCGACGACGACGCGCCTATCCTCCGCCTGGTCAGGACCAAGCTGCAGGCGGACGGCTACAGCGTGGTCACCGCGATGAACGGGCAGGAGGCCATCGACGTCTTCGAGAAGGAGCGCCCCGACATCGTCATCCTCGACCTGATGATGCCCGTCGTGGACGGCTTCGAGGCCATGCAGCGCATCCGCGGGCTGTCGAACGTGCCGGTCATCATGCTCACCGCCCGCTCCGGCCAGTCCGACAAGATCCGCGGCCTGGACCTCGGCGCCGACGACTACGTGACCAAGCCCTTCAGCCCCGACGAGCTCTCCGCGCGCGTGTCCGCCGTGCTCCGCCGCGCCAAGGGCGGCGCCGCGCCGACCAGCCAGATGCTCGAGTACGACCACGTCACCATCGACCTGGCCAACCGTCAGGTGACGGTCGACGGCCGCGAGGTGCGCCTGAGCCGCACCGAGTGGGAGCTCCTCTACCAGCTGGCCAGCAACGCCGGGCGGGTGATGATGCACAGCGAGCTGCTGTCGCGCATCTGGGGCCCGGAGTTCCGCGACGAGACCTACTACCTGCGCACCTGGGTCAGCCGCCTGCGCGCCAAGCTCGAGGACGATCGCGACCATCCGGCACTGATCACCACCTTCCCGGGCCTGGGCTATCGCCTGGAGCCGCCCGGCGAGGAAGCCTCCTAGATGCCCCGAGAGATCCTGCAGCCGCTGATCGGCGCGCTGGCGACGACCATCGGTGCGCCGATCACGACGCTGCTCGAGGCGCCGCCGACCGTCCGCCGGGCGGCGCTGCAGTTTGTCGACGGTGCCGATGACGACGTGGTCGCCTTCGAGACTGACGGCGGACGTTTTCTGGCCCGCCGCTACCACCGCCACCGCACCGCCGTGCTCGTGCTCGGCCCCTACCGCCGCCCGGATGACTCGCCTGGCGAGTGCGCCACGCTCGACGCGGTCATGGAGGAGCGCGCGCGGGCTGCGCTCGGCCCGGCCGCGGCCGGATTCGGCCAGGCGGTCTCCGACCGGGCGGAGCGGCTGGAGCTGAGCAGCCAGCTCGAGCTGATCAACAGCGCCGCCATCGCCATCACCGGCGAGCTCACGCTGGAGACCGTGCTTCGCCGCATCGTCGACCTGGCGCGCGAGGTCGTGGGCGCCAGGTACGCCGCGCTCGGCGTCGCCGGCCCCGGGGGCATCCTGTCCAGCTTTCTCACCTCGGGCATGAACCCGGAGGAGGAGGCCGCCATCCCGGAGCCTCCACACGGGAAGGGAGTGATCGGCCTGCTCGTCCAGGAGCGGCGCACGATCCGTCTTCCCGACCTGCGCGAGCACCCCGCGTCGGTCGGCTTCCCGCCCGGCCACCCGTCGATGACCAGCTTCCTGGGGGTGCCGATCTTCTCCCACGGCCGCGTGCTGGGGAACCTCTACCTGACCGACAAGCGCTTCGCCCGCGAGTTCACCGACGAGGACGCTCGCCTGGTCGAGCTGCTGGCCCGCTACGCCGCGGTAGCCATCGAGAACGCCGAGCTCTACCGCCACGCCGAGCAGCAGCAGGTCCGTCTGCAGGCGATCATCGACCAGCTCCCCGAGGCCGTCATCATCCTGGAGGCCAACCCCGACCGGGTGACCCTCGCCAACACCCAGGCCTCCGGCCTGCTCGGCTGGGAGGTCCAGCCGCCGATGTCGCTGGAGGAGTTCATCGGGCGCAACCCCCGCTACGGCCTCGACAACGAGCCGATGCCGCGCATGGCAGTCCCGATGGTCCGCGCCCTCCACGAAGGGAACGTCGGACGAAGCGAGGTGCGCGTGCTGCGGCCGGACGGCCGCATGATCGCGATCCTGGTCAACACCGCGCCGCTGCGCGACGACCACGGCAACATCTCCGCCGCGATCGCCGTCTTCCAGGACATCACGCAGATCAAGGACGCCGAGCAGCTCAAGGACGACTTCCTCTCGCTCATCTCCCACGAGCTGCGCACGCCCCTCACGACCATCCAGGGCGGCGCGATGCTCCTGCTCCAGGACGGTAACCAGATCGACGCCGACACGCGCCAGCTCCTGCTGGGCGACATGGCCGGCGAGAGCCGCCGTCTGGCCGACCTCGTCGAGAACATGGTGCAGCTGGCCAACATCCGTGCCGGCCGCCTGGGGATGGATACCGAGCCAATCCACGTCGGCGCGGTCATCGAGCGCGCGGTCAAGGCGATGCGCGAGCTCGCGCCCGACCGGCCCTTCGCCGTCAACGTCGACCGCGACCTCCTCGCCATCGGTGACGCGGGACGCATCGACCAGGTGGTGCGCAACCTGCTGCAGAACGCCGTGAAGTACGCGCCGCCCGGCTGCCCGATCGAGGTCAACGCCTCGCGGGAGGACGGCATGGTGGTCGTGGCGGTCCGCGACCACGGACCCGGCATCGCCGACGAGGATCTCCCCTTCGTCTTCGACCGTTTCCGCCGCGGCTCCCGGGCCGCGCACACCAGCACCGCCGGGATGGGCCTTGGGCTCTACCTCTCCAAGCACCTCGTCGAGGCGCAGGGCGGGCGTATCTGGATCGAGCGCCCCAACGACGGCGGCACTCGCGTCCTCTTCAGCCTGCCCCGCATCCCTCCCGACGCCTGAATCCGTGCCGATCGCGGCCCTGCAAGGCCTCGCGAGTGTCTGAGCCGGCCCCTCCACATCGACGCGACGTCATCTTCCCGACGACATCTTCCATTCCCCTTCACAGCACCGGTGGCCCGTTCTACAATGCGTCAACCCCGATGCGTAGCTGAGCGAAGGGCGTGGTGCGAGATGGGCAGACCGATTGATGACGTCGACCGCGCGATCATCGCGTGCCTGCAGCGGGACAGCCGCACCGCGAGCGCGGAGATCGCGCGCACGGTGGGAGTGGCCGAGCGCACCGTCCGCGCGCGGATCGACCGCCTCGCCCAGGACGACGTGATCCGTTTGGTCGCCGTCGTCAACCCGCGCGCGCTCGGCTACTGCGTGACCGCCGACGTCTTCCTGGAGGTCGAGGTCGGCCGCGTCCAGGAGGTCGCCCAGCAGGTCGCCGCCATCGAGGAGGTGGGTTACGTCGGCCTGACCACCGGGGACCGCGACATCAGCCTCCAGGTCTTCGCCCCGTCGGTCGACGTGCTCTACGACTTCGTAACCGAGAAGCTCAACCACATCCCGGGCGTGGTACGGGCGCGCACCTTCGTCATCCCCCGCGTGATCAAGAGCATCTACCAGTGGGCACTGCCCAGCGAGCTGCCCGGAGACGGTGCCTCGACCGAGCCGGTCGGGCCCGGCGCGGCAGCCCGCCGGCGCAACTAGGCCCGTTCGTCAGGGGGTTTCCATGGAGCCACGGAGCGACCACCAGGACGACCTGCTGGCCCGAGCCGAGACGGTTCTCGGCGGTGCCGCCGGCAGCTTCAAGCTCCCCACCCGGCAGGCGATCGTCGTCGGGCGAGCCGAGGGGAGCCACCTCTGGGACACCGACGGCCGGGAGTTCATCGACTACCTCCTGGGCTCCGGCCCGCTCCTGATCGGCCACGCCCACCCGGAGGTGGTCGCCGCCGTCCAGCGGCAGGCGGCGCTCGGCTCGACCTACTACACCCTGAACGTCCCGCTCATCGAGCTCGCCGAGCGCATGGTCGCCGCCATCCCCTGCGCCGAGCAGGTCAAGTTCGTCAGCAGCGGCTCGGAGGCGACCTTCCACGCCCTGCGGATCGCCCGTGCCTACACCGGCCGGTCGCGGGTGCTCAAGTTCGAGGGTGGTTTTCACGGCGTCAACGACTACGCCCTGATGAGCGCGCTCGCCAGCCGCCAGACCGCCTACCCCACGCCCATCCCCGACTCCGCCGGCATCCCCCACGAGGTCGAGGCCGACGTGCTCGTCTCGCGCTGGAACGACGTCGCGCTGACCCGCCGCATCGTGGCCGAGCACGCGGGTGAGCTGGCCGCCATCATCTGCGAGCCGCTCCAGCGCTCGCTCGTGCCGGCGCCCGGCTTCCTGGCCGAGCTGCGCACCCTCGCCGACCGCCACGGCATCCTGCTCGTTTTCGACGAGGTCGTCACCGGCTTCCGTCTGGCCTATGGCGGAGCGCAGGAGCGCTACGGGGTGGTGCCCGACCTCGCCACCTACGGCAAGGCGATGAGCGGCGGCTACCCGATGGCCGCCATCGCCGGCCCGCGCGAGATCCTCGGGGTTACCGACCCGGCCCGGCGCGGGCAGGCGCCGGTCGCCCACCTCGGCGGCACGCTCAACGGCAACCCGGTCGCCGCGGCCGCCGGCCTGGCGACCCTCGAGGTGCTCGCGCGCTCCGGCTCCTACGACCGGCTCTACGGCACGACCGAGCGACTCAAGTCCGGGCTCCAGGAACTGGCACAGGAGCGCGGCATCGCGATCAAGGTCCCGGGCGACGGGCCCCTCTTCCAGGTCTTCTTCACCGCCGACGAGGTGACCGACTACCCGGGCGTGCTGGCGACCGACCGCGCGCGGAGCCGGCGCTTCGGCCTCGCCTGCCTGGAGCGCGGTCTCTTCCTCAACCCGGGTGAGAAGTTCTACGTCTCGCTCGCGCACACGACCGAGGACGTCGAGCGAACGCTGGACGTCTTCGCCGATGCCCTCGACGCCCTCGACTGACGGAGCCGGGGTCGACCGCTGGGTGCGCACCGTCGAGGACGCCCGCGGCTTCGTCCGCGGCGTCGGGCTCTGCCTGATCTTCAATGAGAACGGGCGCGGCCGCCTGCCGTCCCTCTGGGACGTCGTCGACGCGCCCGACCGGCGCCCGGGCGAGCGAGGCTTCGGCGAGCGTGTCTCGCTGGTCTGGCGACTCAAGAACGAGCTGCCGATGACCTACCCCGACGAGGTCTTCTACGGCAAGCTCCCGAGTGGCCGGGCGATGCTCTGCACGGTCGACCGGCTCGTCGAGCTTTACCGGCGACAGCACGTCCCGGTGGACGCGCTGAGCCGCGAGGCCCAGCGCCTGCTGCGCGTCATCGCGGCGCGCCCGATCACCAACCGGGAATTGCGCGCCGAGGCCGGCTTCGAGGGCTCGTCGTCCACCGCGCGCTTCACCCGCGCCCTCCAGGAACTGCAGGTCGGCCTCCAGATCGCGCGCGTCGACGTGGACCCCGATACCTGGTTCCTCTTCGAGAGCGCCTACCCGCGAGTTGCTTCTCGCGCTGGCGCGACGTCGCTCGCCTGACCCGACTTGAGGACGACCACCGTCGCGTCGTCGTGGTCCCGTCCGTAGCGCTCGAGGATGGCCGACGCGACCTGCGACGGGTCGCCGCTCTCGAGCTCCGGCACGTCGTCCGTGTCGAAGCGCGCGCTGACGCCGTCGGTGTGCAGGATGAAGGTCCACGGCTCCACGAGGTCGAGGCTGAGGGGTCGCAGGTGGAGGTGGTGGCCGCCGACGATGCCGCGGAACGCCACCAGGCGCTCGTCGCCGCCTGGCGTAACGAGTCGCCCCTCGACGTTGCCGACGCCGGCGTAGGTCAGGCGAGTGGCCGACAGGTCGATGGCGGCGATGGTGGCGGCGGCGCCGCGGGTCCCTTTCAGCGCGTGGTGGCAGGCAAGGAGCGCCGCGGCCGGATCGAGCGAGGCGTCCTGCTCGAGCCTCAGCACCGCCGCCCGCGCGGCCTCCGCGGCGGCGGGGCCGTGCCCAAGGCCGTCAATCACCGCGACGCGGCAGCATGAGCCGACCCAGTCCACCGTCCAGGCGTCGCCGCAGACGGTCTCGGCCGGGTGGTTGCGCTGAACCACTCCGACGGTTACGGGTTGCGGATCCACTTCCGGGCCGTCACGCGGGTTCCTCCGGGGTGTGACTCGATCTCAAACTCGTCCATCAGTCGGCGCACGGCCGGCAGACCGCCTCCCAGCCCGCCTCCGGTGCTGAAGCCATCGGTCATCGCCAGCTCGAGGTCACCGATTCCCGGTCCCCGGTCCAGGCTGACGAGCTGGACCCCGACCGCGCCCGGCCGCGCCAGCGGCGTCACCTCCAGCACCCCGCCCCGCGCGTAGCGCACCAGGTTGGTCCCCAGCTCGGACACGGCGAGCACCACGTACTCGGTTCCCATCGCGTCGAAGCCGAGCTCGCGACTCAGCTGCCGCGCGCGACGTCGGGCTTCTTCCACGTCGGCCGTTCCCGAGACGTCCGTGCGCACCGTCTCGGCCACGCTACCGTCGCCACTTCCGGATCACCACCGTCGTGCCGCAGCCGGGGCAGGTATCGATCTCCATCGCGTCCATCAACCGGCGGGTGCCGGGCAAGCCCATCCCCATCCCCCGGCCCGAGGTGTAACCCTCCTGCATGACCTGGGCCACATCGGCAATTCCCGGGCCCTCGTCGATGACGACCACCTCGAGCCCCTGCCGCCCAGCGTCATCCACGACGGACCGGATGACCACCTCACCGCGGCCGTCCGTCGCGTAGCGCACGACGTTGCGCGCCAGCTCCGAGACCGCGGTGGCGATGCGACTCTGGTCGACCGCACCGAAGCCCAGCCCCTGCGCGACCTGCCGGGCCGTCTGCCGGGCAAGCACGATGTCGTCCTCGCCCTCGATCGGGAGCCGCCGCTCCACCTCAGCGATGGTCCCACCCTCCCAGCGCATCGTGCGCCGGTTGGCGCAGCAGGACCAACCCCTTCTCGACCGTCAAGGCGGTATGCACGCCCCGCAGCGCGAGCCCGAGCTCGACCAGCGTGATCGCGACGGCGGGGCGCATCCCCACCACCACGGTCTCCGCGCCGAGCAGCCGGGTCGCCAGGGCCACGTCGTTCAGCAGTCGCCCGAGAAAGGAGTCGATGGTGTCGACGACGGAGATGTCGAGGATCACGCCGCGGGCGTCGCTCCGGGCCAGGGCGTCAGCCAGGTCCAGCTGCAACTGCAGCGCGTCGCGGTCACGCAAGTCTTCCTGGACGGTGGCGATCAGGGTCGAGCCCAGGCGCACGATCGGGACGCGCGCCATCTAGAGCTCGCGGACCGGAGCGGCCGCGACGGGCCCGCGAACGACCTGCAGGCCGAGCCGCGCGAACGCCAGCTCGAGGCCTTTCGCCATGGTGGTGCGCGTGGTGACGCCGGCCAGGTCGAGCCCGAGCTGCACCAGCGTCAGCGCGGTGCGCGTCGAGAGCCCGACGATCAGCACCTCGGCGCCCAGCAGCCGGGCCGCCGCCACCGTCTCGAGGAGATGCTTCGCCACGGCGGTGTCGACCACCGGGACGCCGGTGATGTCGAGGATGACGATCTCGGAGCCCGTCTCCACGATGCGCTCCAGCAGCGTCTCGTTCATCTGCTGGGCCCGCGCGGTGTCGACACTGCCGATGAGCGGCAGCGCCAGGATGCCGTCCCACACCTGGATCACCGGCGTCTCGAGCTCGGTGATCGTGTGGCGCTGCCGCGCAATGACCTCCGCATCGCGGTGTCGCCCGGTCGACGGGTCGCTCTCGCCTGCGGTCATCGTGTCCTCACCTCTCCGCCTCACGCGTCCGCCCGGGGCAGCACGACCCGGAAGCGACTGCCCTCGCCCGGCAAGCTGTCGACCTCGATGTGGCCCTTCTGGGCCTCGACCATCTGGTGGACGAGCGCCAGGCCGAGACCCAGACCCTGCGGCTCGGCGCGCCGGGCGTCCGGTGCGCGGTAGAAGCGCTCGAAGATGCGCTCCAGCACCTCCGGCGGCATCCCGATCCCGCTGTCCGCGACCTCGGTCCAGACCGTGTTGTCCTCGGATCGGTAGCGCACCGTGACCCGTCCATTGGCCGGAGTGTAGCGGATCGCGTTGGAAAGCAGGTTCCCGTAGATGCTCAGGAGCGCGTCGGCGTTGCCCATCACGACCAGCGTGGGCTCCTCCGGTGGATCCTCGAGGGCGATCGCGATCCCCTTGGACTGCGCTGCTGGCTGCGCCCAGGCGCAGGACTGGCGCAGGATGCCGACGATCTCGACCGGCGAGCACTCTAGCCGCGGCACCTCGCCGCGGCTCGCCTCGACCAGGTCGCCGCTCAGTCGGGAGAGCCGCTCGAGCGCCTCCCGTGCCGACACGAGCAGGTGCGACAGCGGCTCGACCTCGCCGCGCGCCAGCGAGCGCTCGGCCAGGTCGATCGTGCCCTTGGCCACCGTGAGCGGCGAGCGCAACTCGTGGGCGATCACACCCAGGATCTCGCCCTTCTCCCGCTGCAGCCGCTCGGCCTCCTGCGCGCGCTGCCGGTCGCGCAGCGCCCGCGACTCCGCGTCACGCAGCGTCTCGCTCAGCTTGAGCTCCAGGTACTCTTTGTACTTCACGCCGTAGGCAATCATGACCTCGAGGAGGAACTGGTGCGCGTCCGCGCTGGCGCGCACCTGCTCGCGGTAGCTCATGCCATCGAGCGCACGCTCCAGGGACTCGGAGTGTAGCGCGATGATGTCTTCGGGCCCGAGTCCGCTCTCGATGAAGCGCTGGCTCAGGACGCCCGCACGGTAGAGGGCGCCCTCGTCGTGAGCCGCCAGGTAGTGCGCGAGCGTCGGCCCGTAGTCCTCAGCCGAGAGCTGCGATGCGTTCAGCACCATCTTGTGGACCTTCCCACCCTGTCACCCCGGCGTCGACGTCACGTTGTGTTCGAAGCAGCGCATCCACCGCGCCGGCCTCGCAGGATGCCATACCTCCGTACCGCGTGCAGCCGAGAGAACCATTGCCACGTCTGGTCACCCGGAAAGACTGGTGCACGGCGTGGCAACACCGGTCGGACCGAGCGCTCCCGGTCGCCGGGGAGCCTCAGTCGTGGGTCGCTCGGACTAACCCGTCACTTTAACTTGACAGTGACTAGCCACGAACAGTGTAGCCCACCGGTGACGGTCACGGCAAGCGGGAGGTAACACAAGAGTGTCGCGGGTCGCAACGCGGCACCGCGTGTCTGGAGGGAGAATGTACGCGCGCGGTTGCCGTCTGTGCGACAGCAACAAACGGGCCTACTCCAGCCGCGAGACCGTCGCGTCGACAAGCCGGCGCAGCGCCCGCAGCCGGGCGCGCTCCTGCACTCGTCGCGGTCGCGGGAGCGGCGCGGCGACCAGCGCGGCCAGCGACCGCGCCAGCGCCTGGACCTCGGCTGCCACCACCTCTGGTCCCGGTGGGGCGTCGATCGGGTCGACCATGTCGGCGCCGAGGACGTCGCGCAGGGCCACGTCGAAGGCATCGTCAGGGTGTGGCGAACCGGTGTCAACGGGGTCGGGCTCGATGATGCGGCGCATCGTCCGCAGGCGCTCGGCGAGCGTTTCCGGCTCCAACTCGATGAAGTCGGGGTCGTCGCGCATGGCGCGAGCGAGCCGGCGCGCCTCCTCCTGTCCCAGTCCCTCGTCGACGATCAGGTGTGCCAGCGCCTCCTGCGGTCCCGCGGCCAGTCCCTGGAGCACTCGGCTCTGCTTCTCCGACAGGCGGCCGGCGCGGATCGCGTCCTGCACCGACTCCGGCAGCTTCTCCGTCCCCAGCAGCTGGAACAGCCGGCTGCGCCGAATGCCCACCGTCTCGGCCACCGCCTCCCAGGAGGCGTCCGCCATCTGCGCCTTGAGCGCCCGGAGCGCCGCCGCGCGGTCCACCGCGTTCAGGTCCTCACGGACGACGTTCTCCATCAGTTGCTGGACGAGCCGTCGCTCCGCCGGCACGTCGCGCACGATCGCCGGGATGCTCGCCAGTCCGGCCAGCGTGGCCGCGCGCCAGCGCCGCTCGCCATGCAGGATGACGTAGCGGTCCTCCTCGCGCTGGTAGCGCACCGCGATCGGTTGGAGCACCCCTTCCAGGCGGATCGACGCGGCCAGCTCCTCCAGCCGCTCCTCGTCGAAGGTCTGCCGCGGCTGGCTCGGGTCCGGCGCGATGCGATCGAGCCGGATCTCCTTCGCGTCGACGAGGTCGCTGACACCGACGGCCCGCGGCGAGGTGTCGGAGAAGAGGGCATCAACGGTGAAGCGGCGGCGCCGCGCCGGTTGGCTGTCGACCGGCGTCGCGAGCCGTACCGACTCAGACATGGGCCAGGCTCCCTACCCGCTCCTCGATGATCTCCGCGACCCGCCGATAGGAGGCGGAGAGCGGCGAGCGCGGCATGTACTGCAGGATCGACGTGTGCTCGGCGATCGACTCGGCTCCCTTGACCGACAGCGGTACCGCCGGCAGCAGCGGCACCTCCGGGAACTGGTCGCGGAGGGTCTCGATCATGTCGTTCGCCAGCCGTGACGAGTGGTGCACCTTGGTCGGCAGGAAGCCCACCACCTTCAGGCGCGAGTTGAGCCGTCGCACCCGTCCGACCGTTTCGAACAGCCGGTGCAGCACCATCAGCGACAGCGGATGCGGCTCGATTGGCACCACCAGTCCGTCGGCCGCGACCAGGATGTTGATGCTCAGGATGTTCAATGCGGGCGGGCTATCGACCAGCACGAAGTCGTAGGGCAGGGGCTGGGAGGCGGCGAGTTTGTCGTCGAGCCGCCGCTCGCGCTCCAGCACGTTGAGCAACTCGAGTTCAGCGGCCGCCAGGTCGGGGTGACTGGGGACCAGGTCGAGCCCGGCGACGGTCGTGGCGCGCGCGACCTCCGCCACCGGCAACGCCTCGTCGGAGAGGAGGTCGTAGACCGACAGGTCCAGCCGCTGCACGTCGACGCCGAGGGCCATCGTGAGGCTCGACTGCGGGTCAAGGTCGATCGCCAGCACGCGCCGGCCGCGCTCGGCCAGGGCCGCGCCAACGTTCAGCGTGCTCGTCGTCTTGGCGGTTCCGCCCTTCTGATTGAAGAAGGCGACGATGGGCGCCATGGGAGTCCCCCCGCTCCACGGTGTACGTACATAACGGCCCGATGATAGCAGAGGCGAGCGCCGCCGTCCAGGCTCGCGGTGTCTCGTCGGCACGATGGCGGGCTACCCGGCGTTGACGTCGTCCGGATACACGAAGCCGGGACGCGTCAGTCGCGTCCCGGCTCCTCCAGCGAACCACCAACCGGTCACGGCTCGTGCCTATCCGGCCGCCGGCTGGCGCCCGCCGGCGCCGCCGAAGTCATCGCGGGCCGGCCCGGCAAGCGACTCACCCAGGCGGATCATCGCCACGCCGACGCTGCGGCGCATGCCTGAGCCCGATGGGGCCCGCCGCTCCGCCTCGGCGATCCGGCTCGCGTGCTCCGCCCGCCGCTCCAGCGACGCCTCGCGCTGGCGAGCGATCGACTGCGCGACCATGATGTCGACCAACATGGTGTCCCTTCCTCTCCGCGTCTCCGCGACGGCCACCACCCGGGTGGCCCCACCACCGCCTCACCACCGCCGCCCCGGCCCCGCGGCACAAAAACGCCCGGATCGGAGCATCCGATCCGGGCCGCCGAGGCCAGAGCAACCGACGCGTCAACCAACGCGCCGGGACGGCGGCCGAATCGGGATATGAACGGCAGACGGCCAGGATTGGCCAGTTGTCGGCAGCACGTCCATCCCTCCTTCCCGCCGATGGTCCCCCGCGAACCCGGAGCGCAGTTCCCCCGGTCCCCATAGTTTACCGGCACGGGTCGTCTTGGTGAACTGTCCGGGTGTCTCCGCGCAGCCTGTCCGACCGGACAGCCACTGTCCACCCTCACTCCGCACGCCACTACGATCGGCAGGCCCGCCCTGGCGTTGCCGTTGCGATACGATGGCGGGCACCGGGACCGCGGACCGAACGGTGCGCCCTGGCGGTCCGCTCATCCGACGAGGCGATCAAGCATGGACCCCGCACTCGGCCACGACCCAGCTCAGCCGACCCTCGGCACGACCCTCCGGTCGGCCCCTGATTGGCGACGCTTGCGTGCCGCGTTGCGGCTCCTCTTCGATCCGGGAGCGGCCGACGCGCTCGCGTCGCGGGTCGTCATCGGCGACGAGCGAACGAGCGCCATCTCGGCGCTGGCCCGCGCCGCCGAGCGCCGGCACGCCTTCGGCCGGTTCACTCGCCACATCCCCGATGTCCCCGCCAGTCATCCACCGGGCGCGTCCCCGCCGCTCGGTCCGTCGTCGGGAACCCCGTCGCGCGCCGCGGTCTACCTCGCGCTCCACCTCGGCCTCGGGCTCGACGCGGAGGCGCTGGCGGATCTGGAGCAGGACACGCCGGAGCACGTCGGAGAACTCCTCTACCGGTCCCGACGCGCGGTCACCCACGTCGTCGCTCCCTGCCCCGAATTCGCGGAGCGGATCGGTCGTCACCGCGACCGGTCGCTCGACCCCGTCGCCCGCGCGGACCTCTTTCTCCACGTCCGCGAGTGCCCCGCCTGTGCCGCGGCGCTGCGGACGTTCGAGGAACTCGACGCGGCGCTGCTCCGGCAACTCGCGGCGGACCTGGGGACGCTGCCGCCACTGGTGCCGTCGAGCCGCCGCACATCGCCCCTGCCGGCCATCGGCGTGGCGGCGACGCTGCTGGTCGTGGTCATGCTTGCGCTGGCGGCACTGACCCAGGGCATGCGCGGACCGGCCGCGGCGCTGCCAGTCCCGACGCCCGGGGCCGCCGCTCACACCCTGTCGGGCTGGCTCCTCACCACGGCGATCGACGGCGCCGTGAACGCCGTCGATCTCCAGACCGGCACGGTGCGACCGGTGGCGCCGAGCGTTCCGCCGGGGCGCTTCGTTCGACGCATGCTCTCTCCCGACGGGCGGCTGATCGCTACCTGGACGCCGCCCTACGGGCCGGACGGACCCGAGCCGACCGGCACGGTCACGGTGAGACGGCTGGACGGCACGACCGTGCGCACCTGGGGACTCGGTGGCGGACCGGGGCCGGGTGCCGGTTCCCTTGTCGGCTGGCTCGGCAACTCGTCCCTGCTGGTGCTGGAGACGCCACCCTGGCAACCGACCGGGAGCGCGCCGAGCGGGATCGGTGGCTCTCCCCTGGAGACAAGGCTGGTCGCACTCGACGTCCAGACGAGTGACGCGCGCGTACTGCTCCAGGGCTCGATCTCGCTGGCGAGTGCCTCGCCCGACGGCACGCGCGTCGTCGTGGTGCAGAGTTACGACCGCCGGTACCGCGGGTTCACCGCCCAGCTGCGCGCCGTCGGCCCGGGCGGACTCGGGCCGCCGCTGGTGACGGCCGAGCACCGCCTCGCCCCGTATAGCTCGGTCGTCGGGGCTCCCAACAGCAGCCGCGCGTACCTTGCCTGGATCCCCGGCACCGAGGTGGCCGTGCCCGCGTCCGCCGTTGGCACAGACGGGGTCCGGAGTAGTCCGACCACGACCGCCATCGAGGCCGTGTCACGCGACGGGATCCTGACCGGCGTCGTAGCCGCCGCGCCCGGCCAGATCCTCGCGCCGGTCTCGGCCGCACCCGGCGCGGCGCGGCTGGTCTACGACCAGCAGCCGGCGTCACCGGCCGGGTCGACAGCCCGGGTCTGGATGACCCACCCGAACGGCACCCCACCCACCGAGCTCGCCGAGTCCGCTGTCCCGAGCGGCCTGAACGTCGCCTGGCTCCCCGACGGCGGCGCGCTGCTGCGGGACGACCTGCCGTTCTACCTGCCGAACGATCCCAGCGAGCGCGCCCTTGGCACGGTCAGCTGGCCCGTCGTGCTGCGGGTGACGCCGAGCGGCCGGACGCTCCCCGCGGCCACCTCGGCCGCGGGCGGGGCAGGCTGGCTCGGCTGGGTGCCCGCGGGGACTTTCCCGGCGTCGGCGACGCCGTCGAGGGCCACACCGCGGTCGCCGCGTGTCGGCCAGGTCCAGCCGGCCGCGCGCCCGGGTGCGCTGCTCGGCCCGGACGGCGCCGCGAGTGCCGACGGGCGACTGGTCATCCTGGGAGATGCCTCACTGCCGGGCGGCGTGATCTGGGATGCCACGTCGGGCGTCGACTCCCGGGTTCTACGCGGGGCCGCCGACCTGTCGTGGGTTCCGGGCACCCAGACGCTGATCGGCGTGAGCGGCGTCGGCACGCAGCCCGGCAGCGGCAGCCGCGTCACCCTCTACGCCAGCCGGCTCGACGGGGCGCCCAGCCTCGACTTCCGGCACTTCGACCCGGCCGGCATCGGGAGCGCCACCACTCGCCACTACGCGCGCCCACTGGTCTCCCCGAACGGAGCCGCCATCAGCGTCTTCGTGGTCAACTCCACCGACGACACCGCCGGGCTGTGGCTGAGTACCTGGCGCGACGGCCCGCGCCGGATCGCGCGCTGGACGGCAACCTCCCCGGCCCTGGGCACCATCCACCCCGTGGCAACCTGGGTCTCGGCGGACGTCCTCCTCTACGCCGAGCCGTTCGACTGGCAGCACGGCCTGCCCCAGGCAGTCGCCATCCAGCAGGTGACGCTTGGGCCGGACGGGGCCGGCACGCCGGCCACCGTCGCCGTCGTCCACGCTCACGGCGCGGATCGGGGAATCGAGGTCACGGACCTCGCCGTCAGCGCCGACGGCGCCAGCATTGCCTGGCGCGTGCGCCACCTTACCGGGACGGGCACCACGACGGGCCGGTACGACACGATCGACGTGGCGCCGGTTGCCAACCTCTCCGCCCGACTGGAGATCGCCCGGGCCACGCCGGGCCATGGCATGGCATGGTCGCCCGACGGCCGCTGGCTCGCCGTCGCGATCGGTGGGCGGGTGAGCCTGCTGTCCGCGAACGGCAGCGTCGCGATCCCGGTGAGCCCGCGCGGCTCTCCTGCGCGGTACCCCGTCTGGGTCGGACCGGATCAGATCTGGCTCTCGTACGCAAGCGCCGGCACGCCTCAAACGGTGCGAGTTCGGCTCGCCTGGCCGTAGCGGCCACGACGAGTCCCGGGATTGCTGGCTCGTCGGGGCATGGTTGCCTGACCGTCGGTGACGGCGATGCGCCCGGCGCTCACCGGGCGCGTCGCACGCGGTCAGCCCCGGCGTGAGCCGCCGCGCTTGCCCTGCGGGCCGGTCCGCGCCGGCTCCTGCGCCAGATTCTCCTGCATCTCGGTCGGGCTTTCGTCGTCGACATACTCGACGCTGTAGCTACCCGTTCGGACCGCGTGGACAGCCTGCAACGTGTCGAACGCCTCGAAGGTCAGGTCGTCGAAGCCGATCTCGTCGTGCAGGAAGGCAATGAACGAGTCCTCGAGCTCGCGTGCGAGGGTCCGGACGATCTCCTCTTCGTCCACCGGCTCCTGGGCTTCGTCCCGTCCACCATCGTCAGCCATCGTGTGCTCCTCTGGCTAGTCGCTCAACGTCGTCGACGCACCGTCGTGCACCGGCGATGCCACCGCATTATCGCCGGGCGGCGTCCAGCCGGCGCGGCTAACCCCGTCGCCCCGCGTGCGTTATCTTTAGGGACGGCAGGCGCAGGGACACGGGGGACGGCATGACTGGTGGCACGCCCGGGCGGGAGCACCGACGCGGACGCGAGCGGCGCGCGAGCGCGATCGGCAACCTGCTGATCGTGCTGAGCCTGACCGTCGTCGGCGGTGCGCTCAGCCTGACGGCCTCGCCGGCCGTCGGCGTGCCGGTCGTCCGTGCCGCCGTGGTCGCGACGGCCCCGGCACGTGACCCCGCGGTCGTCGCGACACCGACCGCGTCACCCGTGACGGAGGCAACACCGTCAGCGGTGCCCCTCCCAGTCGTCGCGACGCCGAGCGCGTCACCTCAGGTGGCCGGAGCCACGCCCACCTCACCGCCACTCCTCGCCGAAGCGACGGCCACACCGGGCTGGGTTCCCGAGCTCCAGGCACCACCCGCGACGCTCGCGGCGACGGCAACGCCGGCCGTCGCCTCAGCCACGCCCGTGCCGCACGACCCGCCTACCCACATTCAGATTCCGGCGATCGGCATCGACACCCCGGTGGTCGAGGTCGGGTTCGACACGGTGACCATTCAGAACCAGCATCTCATCCAGTGGCAGGTCGCCGACTACGCGGCCGGTCATCACACGCTCTCCGCCGACCCGGGCGACGGTGGCAACGTCGTGATCAACGGCCACGACGACTGGATGGGTGAGGTCTTCCGCAATCTCCACCTGGCCCAGGTCGGCGACCAGGTCATCCTCACGACCGCCGCCGGGACCTACCGCTATGCCGTCACCGACGTCGTCTACCGCAAGGTGGTGGGAGTGTCCCTCTCGGACCAGCTGGCGACGGCCATGTACCTGGCCCCGATGCCGCAGGAGCGTGTCACGCTGGTGACCTGCTGGCCATACGGCGTGGACAACTACCGCCTGATCGTGATCGCCAAGCCCGTCAAACCCTGACCCACCACGGCGCGATTCGCTCAGTCTCGCACGGCACCGTACAATCACGCCCCGAGGGCGAGGTAGGGCGGGGGATCCGAGGTCGGCAAGGAGAGCGCGTGTCCCTGTCACTCCCGTTCACGTTGGCGGGCCGGTACGAGATCACACAGCGCATTGGCGAGGGCAACTTCGCCGAGACCTTCCTCGCCACCGATACCGCGCTCGGCCGGCAGGTCGCGATCAAAATCCTGCGTGACCAGTATGCGCGGGACCCCCGCGTTGCCGCGCGCTTCGAGCGTGAGGCTCGCGCCGCGGCTGCGGTCACCCACCCCAACATCGTCGACGTCTACGACTACGGCCGCCAGGACGACACCCTCTTCATCGTCATGGAGTGGGTGGACGGCACGGACCTCAAGGAGTACATCCGCCGTCGTGGCCCGCTGCCGGTCGCTGAGGCCACCCGCCTGATGCGGGAGATCCTCGCCGGCCTGGGCGCGATCCACGCGGCCGGCATCATCCACCGCGACGTCAAGTCCCAGAACGTGCTGATTGGCCGCTCCGGCATCGCCAAGCTTACCGACTTCGGTATCGCCCGCGGGTCGGTCGATACCGGGCTGACCGACACGGGCATGGCGCTCGGCACCGCCGCCTACATGGCCCCCGAGCAGGCGACCGGCGCCCCGCTAACGCCGGCCGCCGACATCTACGCCGCCGGCGTCATCTTCTTCGAGATGTTGACCGGCCAGCTCCCCTTTCCGGGAGACAATCCGGTCCAGGTCATGTACCAGCACGTCAACGATTCGCCGGAGCTGCCGCGCTCGATCAACCCGGCCATTCCCGCGGCACTCGAGCTCGTTGTCCTGCGTGCCCTGGCCAAGGACCCGGTCGCGCGCTTCGCCTCGGCCGACGCAATGGCGCAGGCCCTCGTCGATCCCCCGGACCTCGCGCAGGCCACCCGCATCATGGCCGCCGCGAGCACCCCGACCCTGGTCAACCCGCGCATCCGGCCCGGTGGCGGGGAACCACCGCCGCCACGCCGGCCGGTGGCCGGCGCGGTTCCCTCCGGCCCAAGCTGGCCGCTCATCCTGCTTGCCGCACTGATCATCCTGCTGGGGCTCGGCGGTCTCGCCCTGCTGGCAATGCGCGGCATCGGCAGCCCCACGCCCACGCCGACGAGCCCCGCCGCCGTGATCGCCACGCCGCGGCCCACCGCTACGGCGACGCCGACCCCCACGCCAACGCCGACGCCGGTGCCGACCGCCACGCCCACGCCCACTCCGGTGCCGACGCCGACACCCACCCCCACGCCTACCCCGACGCCGGTGCCACCCACACCGACGCCGACGCCCATCCCGGCTACCCCGACGCCGACCGTGCCGGCCAACGCGCCCCAGGCCGGCGTTCCGCTCGATCCGGTGCTGATTCGCCCCTTCGTCGCCAACGATCAGCAGGTGACGATCAACGGCAACGACTTCGCGGGCGCGTTCGACCCCGTCAAGCAGACCGGACAGCAGGGGAACGTCCCGCCCAACTCCGCGTTCCTCTTCGGCGGCCAGAGCCAGTTCAACGTCGGCACCGCCACGTTCAGCGCCCAGCAGACCAGCAACCGGCTGCTCTTCATCGAGCTGCGCGCCATGGACGACCCGGTCGCCGCCAAGGTCCCGCTGCGGATCACCCTCAACGGGACCGTCATCTGGGAGGGCCCGAGCCCGTTCCCCAACGGCTCGAGTGGCAGCCAGGCGTGGCTCGTCACCAACCACGCCCTGTTGAACGTCGGGAAGAACACGCTGACGATCGCGAACCTGTCACCCACCGGCCAGACCGGCAGCACCCCGTGGGAACTGATCGAGCAGGCGATCGTCTACTACTAGTGGCGTCCCGCTCGGTGGGCCGTCTCCCACGGCCGGCCGGGCGCGGACAATGCTGCGGCGACGGAGACGTGTGGCAGACTTGAGCGTGGACTGAACGGTCTGACAGAGGAGCCGGCGTGCACATCACCATCGGGATGGATCCGAACATCCTGCAAGTCGGCAGCTTCACCCTGGCCTGGCACGGGGTCGCCATCGCGCTGGCGATCGTCGTTGCGGTGGCGGTGATCTACCGGCAGTTCATCGCCAACGGCCTGCCGATCGATCGCTTCGAGTCGCTCGCCTTCTGGACCGTGGTCGGTGGCATCGTCGGCGCCCGTCTCTTCTACGTCATCGACCTCAACCACCTGAGCTACATGATCCACCACCCGCTCCAGATCTTCGCCCTCCAGCAGGGTGGGTTGGCGATCTACGGGGCGGTCTTCGGGGGCTTCGTGGCGGTGGCAATCCTGACCCAGGTCTACCGCTATCCGTTCGGCCGGGTCGTCGACGCCATCGCTCCCGGCCTGCTCCTCGCCCAGGCATTCGGCCGGCTCGGCTGCCTGATCAACGGCGACGCGTGGGGCGCGCCGACCTCCAGCCCGTTCGCGCTCATCTACACCAACCCGAAGGACCTCATTCCGGCGAACCTGCTGGGCGTTCCCACCACTCCCTACCCGATCTACGACGCGCTGCTGAACCTCGCGATCCTCTTCGTCATCTGGCGGCTGGCGCGGCTGCACCTGCGGGACGGGACGGTCTTTGCCGTCTTCGCCGCGGTCTATGCCGTCGGCCGCTTCTTCGTCACCTACCTGCGGCAGGAGTACGTCTGGTTCTGGGGCCTGCAGGAGGCTCAGGTCTTCTCGCTGGTGGCGTTCGTGCTCGCCGTGGCGGCGCTCGGCTGGCTCGTCCTGCGGCGCACGCCCACCGCCACGATGACGACCGCGACCGGCATTGGCGACTGACCGACACCCGGGCACGACCTGCGCCACTCGGTAGACGTCGACGGGCGCCTTCGAGGCGCCCGTTGCTCACCCATCGTCCGGGGTCGCGCGTCTCCACCGAGGTAGGGGCTTACCCCTCGTAGCGACGGAAGATGGCCACCGCGTTCTGGCCGCCGAAGCCGAAGGCGTTCGCCATCGCCCGGTCGACGCGTACCTTGCGCGGCGTATGCGGCACGTAGTCCAGGTCACACTCGGGGTCCGGCTCGTCGAGGTTGATGGTCGGCGGCACGATATTGTCTCGAATCGCGAGAGCACAGACCACCCCGGAGACCGCGCCGGCCGCGCCGACCAGGTGCCCGATCATGCTCTTTGGCGAACTGATCGGAACCCGATAGGCGGTGTCACCGAACGCGGCCTTGATCGCGACGGTCTCGGACACGTCGTTGAGCGGCGTGCTGGTACCGTGGGCACAGATGTAGTCGATCTCGTCGGGTTGGAGGTTTGCGCTACGGAGCGCCATCCGCATCGCCCGCGTGGCACCCTCGCCGCCCGGCACCGGTGCGCTGATGTGGAAAGCATCGGCGGTGAGCGCCCCGCCCACCACCTCGCAGTAGATTCGCGCGTCGCGAGCCCGGGCGTGCTCTTCGGTCTCCAGGATCATCACCGCGGAGCCCTCACCGAAGACGAAGCCGTCGCGGTTCCTGTCGAACGGCCGGCTGGCGCGCTTCGGCTCGGCGTTGCGCTTCGACAGCGCGCCCATGTTGCCGAACGCCGCCACGGCCACCGGGTCCATTCCGGCCTCGGTTCCGCCGGTGACCATGACGTCGACTTCGCCAAGCTGGAGCATGCGCAGCGCGTCGACGTAGGCCTGCGTCCCGGCGGCGCAGGCCGCGACGGACGCCATCACCGGCCCGTGGATCCCATACGTGATCGACACCTGACAGGCGGCCATATTGGGCGCGAACATCGGGATGAAGAAGGGGCTGACCCGATTGGGGCCCTTCTCGTGGTGGACGAGCACCTCGTGGGTCAGCGTCTTGATGCCGCCGCCTCCGGTGTTGAGCATCACGCCGATCCGCTCGGAGTTCTCCGCGTCGATCTCCAGGCCGGCGTCGCGCAGCGCCTCGCCGGCCGCCGCGACCCCGAACTGCGCGTAGCGGTCCATTCGCCGCGCCGCCTTGAAATCCATGAAGTTGCGAGGGTCGAACTCCCGCACCTCGCCGGCGATCTGGACTTCGAGCGGGGTCGGATCGAAGGCGGTGATCCGGTCGATCCCCGACACTCCGGCCAGCAGATTGCGCCAGAACTCGGGGTAGCTCATGCCGATCGGCGTGAGCGCGCCCAAACCCGTCACGACCACACGATGCACGCTTGCTCCTCCCGGTCCCTCCCCCAGGCCACGCCGCTCAGCCGGCGATTCCGAAGTCCTTCGCGCTGATGACCTCGACGTCGTTGCGGATGCGCCGGATCAGCCCGCCGAGCACCTGCCCCGGGCCGATCTCGAGGAACGTTCCGGCTCCCTCGTTGACCATCTCGCGTACCGAGTTGGTCCAGAGCACCGGCCGCACCGTGTGGCTGGCGATCTCCTTGCGCACGTCATCCACCGTCGTGATGATCCTCCCGGTGATGTTGGCCACCACCGGCACCTCCGGGTCGCGCAGCGGGACGTGGTTCAACAACTCCCCGAGTTGCTGGCCGACCCGCTCCATCAACGGCGAGTGCGAGGCAATCGAGATGTCGAGCCGCACCACGCGCCGCGCGCCGCGCGCCTTCGCGAGGGCCATCGCCCGCTCCAGCGCCGGTACCTCGCCCGAGATCACCGACTGCCCGGGACAGTTGTCGTTCGCCAGCACCACCGTGCCGACCTCGCCGGCCTCCAGGCAGATCTGCTCGAGCGTGTCCCGCTCGATCCCGACCACCGCCGCCATGCCACCGGGGCGGCGATCGCCGCACTCCTTCATCAGCCGAGCGCGCTCGCGCACGATCCGCAGCGCGTCGCCGAACTCCAGCACGCCCGCCGCAACCAGCGCCGAGAACTCGCCCAGGCTGTGGCCCGCGACGAACGCGGGGGCGACGTTCTCGCCCAGCTGGTGCCAGCGCTCTCGGAGCGCTTCCAGGTAGGCCATGCTCACGGTGAAGATTGCCGGCTGCGCGTTGAGCGTGTCGGCCAGCGCGTCGGCCGGCCCGTCGAAGCAGAGGGAGGAGAGAGAGAAGCCGAGGATCTCGTCGGCCTGGTGAAACACCCGCTGGGCGGCGGCGGAGACTTCGTAGAGCCCTTTGCCCATGCCGACGTACTGGCTGCCCTGACCGGGAAAGACGAACGCGACCCGTCTGGAGATCTCGCTCCCGAGATCCATCGCTTGCCGTTGCCTCCTCTGACTGCAACTGGTGGCTTGTGTCGAGCCGCGCGTATCTTACCACGACCTAGGCGGCTCGCTTCGGCTCCGTGCCGCGGATCCTTGCGCAAGCTTCAGTCCAACCGTAGCGGCGAGAAGTTCGTCGTGTAGTCGTAGACGTCGACACCCTCGCTCCGCTTGAGGTAGCCCACGACCGCGTAGGTCAGCGGTGTGGCAGCGACTTCGTAGGCCGACTTCAACAGCCACGCCGTCACCATCGTCTGGACGAGCTCGCCGGTCGTGACCGTCCCGACGAAGGCGATGGTGATGAAGATCAGGGAGTCCAGCCCCTCTCCGACCAGCGTCGACCCGATCGTGCGCGTCCAGAGCCACCGGCCCCGCGTCAGGATCTTCAGCTTGGCCAGGATGAAGGAGTTGGCGAACTCCCCGACGAGGTAGGCGGCGAACGACCCGACCAGGAGGCGCGGCGTATAGCCCAGGATTTGCTCGTAGGCGGCCTGGCCGTGCCAGAAACTCGCCGCCGGCAGGATCATCGTGACGTAGATCGCCAGCACCGCGATCAGGTTGCAGAGGAAGCCGAGCCAGATGACGAGCCGTGCCCGCCGGAAGCCGTAGACCTCCGTCAGGACGTCGCCGAACAGGTAGCTCAGCGGGAAGAGCGTCACCGTACCGGCCGGCACGACCAGGCCGCCCACGTCGACCAGTTTGACCGCGACGATGTTCGCCGTGATCAACGCGGTGACGAAGAGCGCGGCGATCAGTACGAACAGCGGGCTCAGTCGCTCGTCCCGCAGCCTCGCCCCCACCCGGTCCTCCCCGGACAGACGAACCCGGCGCGAGGGCACCGCGCCCCGCGCCGGGTTCGTCGACCTGCCTATGGATTGGCGCCGTCCGCGATCGCCGCCGGCACCGGCGGCACGCCCAGCACCTCGGTGATCTTCTCCTGGCCGATCGTCTCGTCGGCCAACAGCACCTCGGCAAGCTCGTCGAGCTTGCCCCGCTGGGTCGTCAGCAGGGTCTCGGCGCTGTCCATCGCCTCGCGCAGGAGCCGCTGGGTCGCGGCGTCGGCCCGGTCGAGCGTCTCCTCGGAGATGTCGCGCTCCTGCGTGATCTCCCGGCCGAGGAAGACGTGCTGCTCGCCCATGCCCAGGAAAACGGGCCCGACCTCGTCGCTCATGCCCCAAAGCCCAACCATCCGTCGGGCCAGCAGGGTAGCCTCCTTCAGGTCGTTCTGGGCGCCGGTCGTGATCTCATTGAAGGTCAGCCGCTCGGCGGCCCGGCCGCCCATCATCACCGCCAGGCGCGCGATCAGGTAGGCACGGCTGTAGTTGAACCGGTCCTCGTCCGGCGCCTGTATCGTGACGCCCAGCGACTGGCCGCGCGGCACGATGCTGATCTTGCGCAGCGGGTCTGTCCCCGGCGAGAAGTGCGCGCAGATCGCGTGGCCCGCTTCATGGTAGGCCACCACCTGCCGCTCATGCTCGCTCATGATCATCGACCGCTCGGTCCCGAGCACGATCTTGTCGAGCGCCTCGTCGAAGTCCGACCGCTCGACCACCTTCTTGTTCTTGCGCGCCGCCATCAGTGCCGCCTCGTTGACCAGGTTCGCCAGGTCGGCTCCGGAGAACCCCGGTGTCGCCGCGGCCAGGCTCTCGAGGTCCAGCCCCGGGGCAATCGGGATACCGCGCGAGTGGATGCGCAGAATGGCCTCGCGGCCACGCCGGTCTGGCAGCCCCACCGTCACCTGGCGATCGAAGCGCCCGGGTCGCAGTAGCGCCGGGTCGAGCACGTCGGGCCGGTTGGTCGCCGCGATGACGATCACGTCCTGATGGACGTCGAAGCCGTCCATCTCGACGAGCAGCTGGTTCAGCGTCTGCTCGCGCTCGTCGTTGCCGCCGCCCAGACCGGCGAACCGCTGCCGCCCGACCGCGTCCAGCTCGTCGACGAAGATGATCGCCGGCGACGAGGCCTTGGCACGCTCGAACAGGTCGCGCACGCGGCTGGCGCCGACGCCGACGAACATCTCGACGAATTCTGAGGCGCTCACACTGAAGAAGGGGACGCCGGCCTCACCGGCGACGGCGCGCGCCAGCAGCGTCTTGCCGGTACCCGGCGGACCGACCAGCAGGATGCCGCGTGGCAGCCGGGCGCCGATACTGTGGTATTTCATCGGGTTCCGTAAGAAGTCGACGACCTCCGAGAGTTCGGCCTTGGCCTCCTCCTCTCCCGCCACGTCGGTAAAGGTGACGCGTGGGCGCTCGGCGTCGTAGACCCGCGCCTTCGAGCGGCCAAAGCTGAAGACGTTCTGCTGGCCGCGCGACATGCCGCGGCCCAGGTAGATCATCAGGCCGACGAACAGCGCCAGCGGAATCAAGGTGCCGAGCAGCGTGGGCCAGATCGAGCCGCTCGACGTCTGGATCGAGACGACCGCGTGGTGCTGCTCGAGCAAGGAGACGACGTCGGTCTGGCTGTTCTCCGGGATGGTCGTCTCGAACGCCGTGCCGCTCTTGACGTCCGACTGCGTCGTCCCGGTCGGGAGCGGCTGGTTCGGACCAATCACCTGGTTGTTGACCAGGCGGACCGACGTGTTGAAGTCACCGGTGAGGTCCTGCCCCTGGATCGTCGCATCCTTGACGTTGTTGCTCGTGATCTGGGTGACGACGATGGAGTAGGGAACCTGTAACCGGGTCGACGTGGATGGCCAGAAGAAGACGTAGAGGTTCCAGATCGCCAGGGCGATCAGTGCCACCCAGAGAATCCATCCCGGAAAGCGCGAGCGCGGTGTATTGGGACCGCGGGGCCCGGCGGGGCCGGGCGTACCATCCCGATTCGTGGGGTCTCTCATCTGCCGGATGTACCTTCCTCGAGAACGCAGGCCGCCTCGCCGAACGGGGTTCCGACTCCGCCGAGGCGTCACCGCCCGCGGGTTCGCACCAGCGATGCCAGCTGGTACCTCAATTTTACCGGGACGACACGTCGCTGTCTTCCTCTAGCGCGCGAACTTTCGCGGCCGTTAACCGCACGAGGCAGCCGCTGGTGGACGGCTGCCCCGCACGTGAGGAGGAGATGAGTCTGGTGTGCTAGTATCTGGCCCGGAGATCGTCAGATCGCCGAGACGCCCGTTGCTCACCCGCTCTCCGGATACCCCTATTGTCTCGCGTGACCGCCCGTTTGTCTACCCCTGGCGCGCACCAATCCGGCGGCGGCTCCGCCGGCCCGTCGTTGCAGCGCGGCGTGGCGTTTTCCTCGAGCAGCGGCGATCATTAGCCGAGCCGCCGGGGTTGGGCGGGCGGAGCGGGCGGAGCGCGGGAGGAGCCGGATATGGTGCTGGGGGAGGCGTTCTACCGGCGGGCGACCAAGGACGTGGCCGCGCGCCTGGACGAGCGTGGCAAGACGGCCATGCTCATCTTCGAACCCGCCAACGTGCGCTACGTCACCGGGGTCAGCTTCATGCCGGCCGGCCGGCCGCTCGCGGCCTGCATCTGGGCGGACGGCCGCGCCGCCCTCTTCGTGCCCCACCTCGACGCCGAGCAGGCCGGGACCGGCTGGGTGCGCGATATCCGCTGGTACGCCGAGTACCCCGCGCCCGAGTCGCCCGTCCGCTGGATGGCCCGCGAGGCGGGCGGCCCGCTCGTCGTTGACACGCTCGAGGCAGCCGCCTGGGCACAGCTCCGCGACGAGGTCGACGACACCGAGCTGGCGGACCCGGTCGGCGAGCTCCGCCGGGTCAAGACCCCCGCGGAGCTCGATCTCATCGAGCGCGCGGCCGAGTACGCGGACCTCGCGCTCGAGCGCACCTTCGCCCGCCTGACGAGCGGCAGTGCCGAGCGGGAGGTGCTCGCCGAGATCGTGACGGTCGTCGACGGCATGATGCGCGCCGAGCTTGGCGACCTCTACGACGACCAGGGCCCGGCCATCACCGGCTCGCTCCAGAGCGGCACGCGCGCCGCGCTGCCCGACGCCCCCGCGAGCGCGCGTCGGCTGACTCGCGGCGACAGCGTGATCGCCGAGTTCGTCGCCAACGTGGGCGGGTACCACGCCTGGTCCGGCGCGACCTTCTTCGTCGGCGACCCGCTACGCGATGTCGTCCGCTGGGTCGAGGCGGCGATCGCGGCGCAGGACGCATCCCGCGCGGCGATGGCCCCGGGCACCCCGGCCGAGACCGTCGACCAGGCGGCGCGGAAGGTGCTGGACCGGCTCGGCATGATCAGCAACGTGCGCCACCGGACCGGCCAGGGCATCGGCCTGGCGCGGCGGGAGGCTCCCTGGCTTACCCGCGGCGAGCAGACGCCACTCGCCGAGGGCATGGTGCTGGTAAACCGGCCCGGCCTCTACGTCCCGGGCCGCACCGGGACCCGGAACGCCGAGACGGTGGCCGTTGGGGCCGACGGACCGCGTGTCCTCAACCCGCGCCTCGAGCGCTGGTCCGACGTCGAGGCGCGGCTCAAGGAGTTCTAGTGCCCCGGCCGCGTGGCCGCCTCCACGACGGGTGTGGTATGAACGTTGCCACCATTGGGAGCGTGCGTCGCCCGACGAACCGTGGCGGGTTCGGGGCGTCCCGCTCGAGGCGAGCCAGGCAGCGAGGGACACCGTGAGCACGAACGGCAGCGACTATCGCTACTACATCACCACGTCGATCCCGTACGTCAACGCCGTTCCCCACATCGGGCATGCCCTGGAGTTCGTGCAGACCGACACGTTCGCGCGCTACCACCGGCTCGTCGGCAACGACACGCGCTTCCTCACCGGGACCGACGAGAACAGCCTGACGAACGTGCTGGCGGCCGAGCGCGAAGGCATGCCGGTCGCTGAGCTGGTCGAGCGCAATGCCGCCGCCTTCCTCCGGCTCACCGACCTCCTCGACGTCTCCAACGACGACTTCATCCGCACCGCCGCCGAGGAGCGCCACCTGGCCGGCTGCCGCAAGCTCTGGGAGGCGTGCGACCGCAACGGTGACATCTATCGCCGCCACTACCGCGGCCTCTACTGTGTCCGCTGCGAGCAGTTCTACACCGAGGAGGAGCTCGACGACGGGCTCTGCCCCGAGCATCACATCCCGGTGGAGGTCGTCGAGGAAGAGAACTACTTCTTCCGCCTGTCGCGCTACGGTGATCGGCTGGCACAGCTGATCGACTCGGGCGCCCTGCGCATCATCCCGGAGACCCGTCGCAACGAGGTGCGCTCCTTCATCGCGCGCGGGCTGGAGGACTTCAGCATCTCCCGCTCGCGCTCGCGGGCCCGCGGCTGGGGCATCCCGGTGCCCGGTGACCCCGACCAGGTCATGTACGTCTGGTTCGACGCGCTGGCCAACTACATCACCGCGCCGGGCTACGCGACGGACGCCGACCTCTACCGTCGCTTCTGGCTGGAGAACCCGCGCCGCGTCCACGTCATCGGCAAGGGAATCCTGCGCTTCCACGCCGTGTACTGGCCGGCCATGCTGCTATCGGCGGGCCTGCCGTTGCCCACCACCGTCTTCGTCCACGGCTACCTCACGATCGCCGGGGAGAAGATGAGCAAATCCCTCGGCAACGTCGTCGACCCGGCCGAGCTCGTCGCGCGCTACGGCACCGAGCCGGTACGCTACTGGCTGCTGCGGGAGGTGCCCCCGACCGGTGACGCCGACTACACCGACGAGAAGCTCGAGCGCCGCTACAATGCGGATCTGGCCAACGACCTGGGGAACCTGCTCAATCGCACGGTGACCATGATCCGCCGCTACCGGGACGGCGCGGTCCCCGCACCCGCCGCGCCCGACGCCGTCGACCAGGACCTCGAGCTCGTCGCGTCCAGCCTCGCCGGGCGCCTCGCGGCCGCCGTGGGGCAGGACTACGACCCCCAGTCGGCGCTCGCGGCCGTCTGGGAGCTCGTCGTGCGCGCCAACCGCTACGTCGAGGAGACCGCGCCGTGGGCGCTCGCCCGCGGGGAGCGGTCCGGCGACCACGCAGCCGCGGGTCGGCTCGACGGTGCGCTCTACCACCTCGCCGAGTCCTTGCGCCTGATCGCGCAGGCGCTTCGCCCGTTTCTGCCCGGCACCGCCGACCGCATAGCCGCCCAGCTCGGCGTCGTCCTGGTGGAGACGCCATGGACCGAGGCACTCGGCTGGGGTGTGCTGGCGCCGGGTACGCAGGTTGGTGAGCCGCAGCCCATCTTTCCCAAGCTCGACGTGCCGACGCCGCACTCCGCCTGACCCGTGGGACCGGCGAGCGACGGCGCCGCGCCTGCCCAGGACCCGAGCTCGAGCGACGCTCCACGCACGGTTGTCGTCCGGTGGCGTGACGACGGGGCCATCGGCGCGGCGCTCGCCGCCACGGATCCCGGCCTAACGGATGTGCTGCTCCGCGACCTGCCCGAGGGGTCGTTGGACGAGGCGAACCCCGCGTCCGAGTGCGAGACGGTCGTCGCCGGGCGCCGCTACCTCGCACTCCTACCGGACGCCACGCTCGTCCATGCGCGTCTGCTCGTGCTGCTTGACCCGACGCTGCCTGAGCGACTCCGGGCCGAACGACTCCTCGCCGGCCGGCAGGCGACGCGCCTGCTCGTGCTGCCGACCCTCGACACCATGGTCGCGGCCGAGCACACCCTGCTCCTCCTGCTGGCGACGGTCCGCGGCCTGTTACCGGCCTACTCGGAGCTCGTCACGGGGACGCGGCTGCCCGGCGTCTCCTCCCGGCTGACCGACCGGGAGGTATCGGCACGCAACTGGGTCGGGATGGTCGAGCCGGGTTGGCTCTGGGGGAAAACGCTCGGCATCCTCGGGCTCGGTCGCGTCGGGCACGCCGTCGCGACGCGCGCCGCGGCCTTTGGCATGCAGGTGCGCTACCACGATCTGCTCCCTCGCCCGGACCTCGAACTCCGCCACGGCTTTGCCTGGGGACGCCTCGATCAGGTCCTGCGCGAGGCCGACGTCGTATCGCTCCACCTGCCGCTCACCCCGGACACCATCCGGATCATCGACGCACCCGAGCTCGCGCTGATGCGCCCCGACGCGGTCCTCGTCAACACGGCCCACGGCCGGCTGATCGACGAGGGCTCGCTGATTCAGGCGCTGCGACTGGGAGAGATTGGCGGCGCCGGGCTGGACGTCTTCGCCTACGAGCCGATCGCGGCGGACAGTCCGCTCCACGGGTTCGACAACGTGGTGTTGACGCCACACGTCGGCGGCGTCCCGCCCGATGTCGGGCGCGCGAACCTGGCGGACCGCCTGCGTGCGGTGCTGCTACGCCACGGAAAGGCAGCCTAGCGGATGAGCATGCGGCTGAGGGCGCCCAGGTCGTAGTAGTTCGCTTGCTCGACGATCAGCCCGTCGCGGACGACGTAGAACGCCGCGGCGGGCTGGCTCAGGCGCACGCCCCCCTCGGTGGCCACGATGGTCAGCTCCACGGCGACGCGCTCGCCGGCCGACACGACCGAGCGGACGGCCGTCCAGAGGTCGGGCCAGCGCGCCTCGCTGTGCTCGAGCACCAGGCGCAGCGTCTCCTTTCCGCGAACCTCCTGCCCGGCAAGCTCGCGACCCGGCGCCCAGAGAACGATCGCGTCGGCACAGTAGGCGAGGGCATCCTCGACGTCGCCGCGGTTGAGCGCCGCGATGGACGCGGCCACCACCTCGGCGGGAGCCGTCGGCCGCTCCTCCATGCTGCGCACCCCTCTCGCGGGAGTCAACGATGCCCGCTGGCACCGTCGATGGTAGCACGCGGCGAGGGGGTCGGTGACCCGCCGTCATGGTACGATCCGCTCGGGGTGACGGATGGGAGTACAGATGCAGCCGGAGAGCGGCGCGGCCGCGATCTACCTCGACTACAACGCCACCACGCCGGTGCTTCCCGAGATCGAGGAGGCGCTGCGGCCGTATATCGGCGGGCGATTCGGCAATCCCTCCAGCGATCACGAATTCGGCCGCGACGCCGCCGCAGGAGTGGCGCTGGGGCGGCGGCAGGTGGCCGACCTGCTCGGCGCGTCGCCTGACGAGATCGTCTTTACCAGTGGCGGCAGCGAGGCCGACAACTGGGCGCTGGTGGGGCGTGTCTGGGCCTCCGGCGTCCCGACGCCGCACCTGGTGACCAGCCAGGTCGAGCATCCCGCCATCCTGGCAACGTGCCACTTTCTCGAGCGGCTCGGCGCGGAGATCACCTACCTGCCCGTGGACACGACCGGGCGCGTCGATCCCGACGACGTCGCCCGCGCGCTGCGCTCCACCACCGTCCTCGTCTCCATCATGCACGCCAACAATGAGGTCGGGACCATTCAGCCGATCCCGGAGATCGCCGCCGTGTGCCGCCGGGCCGGCATACCGCTGCACAGCGACGCGGCGCAGAGCGTCGGGAAGATCCCGGCGCGCGTCGACGACCTGGGCGTCGACCTGCTGACCGTGGCCGGCCACAAGCTCTACGCCCCCAAGGGCGTCGGCGCGCTCTACGTCCGGCGCGGCACCGCGCTCGAGCCGCTGATCCACGGGGCGGGCCACGAGGGCGGCCGCCGCGCCGGCACCGAGAACGTCGCCTGGATCGTCGGGCTGGGCGCCGCCGCTGAACTGGCGCGCCGGACCATGTCGAGCGAGCGGGCGCGCCAGCGGGCGCTGCGGGAGCGGCTGCATCGCGCGCTCGACGAGCAGTCTGGCCCGGTCACCCTCAACGGCCACCCGGACGAGCGGCTGCCCAACACGTTGAACCTCCGCTTCTCCGGCGTCGACGGCAACGCGGTCCTCGCCGCGACCCCGACCGTCGCCGCCAGCACCGGCTCCGCCTGCCACGCCGGGCAATCGGAGCCCTCACCGGTCCTGCTCGCGATGGGGATCCAGCCGGACGAGGCGATCGGCGCCGTCCGCCTCAGCCTCGGCCGCCTGACGACCGCCGAGGACATCGAGCGCGCCGCCGAGGCGCTGGGCGCCACCGTACGAGCGCAGCGAGGCTGAGGCGAGGCCATGCCGCTGCACATCGTGAGCTTCGATCTCCTGCGCAAGGGACGCGCGCCCGGACCGTGGCGGGAACTGGCCGCGGGCTACGACGTGTCGGCGGTCTGGCTCGTCGACGACTGGCAACTCCCCTCCAGCTACCATCATCCGGCGGGTCACGCCATCTACGTCAACACCCGCGGTGCCGCGTGGTATCGGGACGCGCTCGAGCGCGGCGTTCGGCGCTACACCGAGGCCGTGACCCTGTGGTTCCTCCACGAGCTCGGGCACGCCGCGCGGGGTCACCGCGGCGTCGATCCGCGCTCGCTGCGCCTGGGCGACGACGACCCGCGCGAGGTCCAGGCCTGGCACTTCGCGCTGGCGTTCCGTGCGTCGCGGCCGGCGGAGTGCTGCGCCCTCGAGGAGGCCTACGCGAGCTGGTACCGCGGTTACCGGCACCGCCGCAAGAACTGGCCGGACGACCTGGACGAGGCGGTCGCGCACGGCTGGCCCCAGCACCCCTACCGGGCCTGGCCGGCGTTGCCCGATCTCGCCGGGCACAACCCGACGCTCACGACCGGCAGCTGACCGCGCGGAACTGTGCGTGGCTCACGGTGCCGGGTCACTGGCGCGACACGTCGAGGGTCATCTGCCCCTGCTGCAGGCTCACCGCGGTCACGCTCACCCCCGACGCGTTCAGCGACGCCGCTATCTGGTCGTTGAGCGCGGACTCGATCGGGCCCGGCGACACTACCCAGCCGAGCGGTCCGTCGATCCGCCCATCGGTCAGCACCGCCTTGCCGTTTTGCGCCACCACCTGCCCGTGGTAAGTCCCGCTCACACCGTAGGCGCTCATGTCCACCGCGACCTCGGCCGGGGTGATGCTGACCGACGCGCTGTCCAGCGGGCGAATCTGACTCTGGTGCGCGGCGATCCCGGCGTTGAGTTCGTCCTGAGTGATCACGACCTGCGTCGCGCCGGCCGGAGCGGTCGCGACCGCCCCCGAGGCCCCGACGGTAGCTGCCGGGGTGGGTTGACCGGCAATCGACCCGGTCACGGCTGCCGGGAGGCGGATGTGCGCGGCGATGGCGCGGCCAATGTAGGGCCGGACGACGGCGTTTGAGACGACGGTGAGCACTCCCAGCACGATGATCACCGACAGGACCGTGATGCCCAGGCACCCGAGCACCCGGCGGCCGACCCCCGGTCCACGCTCCCACTCCCGATGGCGCGCCGCACCCGCGGGCGCGCCCGAGCGAGCCGACGGACGACCGGTCGTAACCTCTTCACGGGTGAAGGGAAAGCCACAGTTGGCGCAGCGCCGACTCCCGAGCGGCTGGCGCTCCCCACAGCGGGGGCAGTACATCGACGGGTCCTCTCGAGCCGTCCGGCCGGGTAACAAGCGGTCGACGGAGCCTGGCCGGCGGCTGAATTGTACCCGCTGGCTCGCCGCCGACGACGCGACCGGCTACGGCGCCGGCTCCGCGTCCGGCTCGGCGCCCTGATCGAGAGCCTCGAGCCCGCGGTTGATCTCTTCCACCAGGTCGTGCAGCACGTCGTCCGAGATGCGGTTGCGGTGCCAGAGATCCAGCAGCGCGGCCTGCTCGGCGAGCAGCGCCTGTCGCCGCGCCTCTCGCAACTCCTCGGCCTCGAGAAAGTCGTGCTGCAGGTGCATCGTCGCGAGGGCCAACTGCTCGTGGCTCACCGCGCGCTCGTAGTCGGCGCGCACCCGCTCGGCGACGCCGACCGGCAGCAGCCCTTCCTGCCGCGCCCGCTGGATCGCCCGCAACGCCTCACGGTAGCCGCGCAGCCGCGCCAGATGCCGCTGGTACTGGCTCTCGAGCGAGAGCGACCGGCGCAGCCCCTGCCAGGTCAGCAGCGGGCGGACCGTCAGGCCCTCCACCACCAGCGAGAAGACCACCACGCCGAACGCCATCACCTGGATCCAGTCGCGGTTGGGCAGCGAGAGCGGCAGGCTGAGTGCGAGCGCCACCGCCACGGCGCCACGCACCCCTCCCCACCACACGACCGGCAGCCAGCGCCACGGCAGGTGCCGGCGCCACGGCCGCAGCGCGAGGTTCGCGAGCGCGACGACCGCCAACCTCACCAGCAGCGTGAAGCCGATTACCACCGCGATGTCGCCGATTCGGTGCATCAGATCGGGGACCGACACCACCATGCCGACCAGGAGGAACACCAGTGCGTTGCCCAGAAAGGCCACGTACTCCCAGAAAGACTCCAGCGCCACGCGCGTGGTCGTCGACATCGAGCGCGATCGGAGGTTGCCAACCAGCAGGCTGGCCGCCACCACGGCGATCACGCCGCTCAGCCCCGCCGCGTCGGCCATGAGGTAGGTGCCGTAGGCCACCACGGTCGTCACGGTGATCTCGACCGGGTGGTCGTCGATCTGCTGCAGCACCCAGGTCGCCGCGAGCCCCACGAGCAGGCCAAGCAGCGCGCCGCCGACGGCCACCCGGAAGAACACGACGACGCCGGCGCCGACGCTGCTCCTCCCGCCCAGCGCGCTCGCCAGCACAATCTCGAACAGGACGATCGCGGTGCCGTCGTTGAGCAGGCTCTCTCCCTCGACCACCGTCGCCAGCCGGCCCGGCGCGCGCACGTCGCGGAAGATCGCCAGTACCGAGACCGGGTCGGTCGCGGCGAGCAGGGCGCCCAGCACCAGGACCGAGGCGAGCGGCATGCCGAGCGACCAGTGGAGGGCGTGGGCCATCGCCCAGGTGCTGGCGACCACGCCGGGCACCGCCAGGACCAGGATGATCGGCAGCGTTCGCCGCAGTGACGGCAGCCCGAGGTTGAAGCTGGCCTCGAAGAGGAGCGGCGGCAGGAATACGAGCAGGATGAGGTGCGGTGTGACCACGATGCGGGGCACGATCGGCACGGCGCCGATCACCAGCCCGATGACGACCAGCGCGATCGTGTAGGGCACATGGACCCGGCGCGCCAGGATCACGCCGCCCACGACCACGACGAGGGCGGCGATGATCGTCCCCTCGTAGCTCACGCCGCGCCCTCCTCCTGTCCCTGGGCGCACGCCCACGATGGCCCGCGCGTGTCCGCTCTCGCGCATGCACGCCCACCCGGGCACGATACCAGCACTGGGAGATCGTAGTATGATGGATGTGTCGCGGTGCGATGCAGCGCCATCGTGGCGTGCCTTGATTCCAGCTGACGCGTCGCCAGCCATGCCGGAGCGGTCGGATGGGTGACACCCGTGCCCACGCCCGCACCTGCACCTGGGTGCTCTGCGCGCCGGAGTGAGGGGGTAGCTCAAATGGATGGGCCGGAGGCCCCAGTTCCCACCCGCCGTCCGCTGCTCGCGGCGGTCGGCCGCCGGCTGGCGTTCCTGCGGACCAGCGGCGAGGGGGGCATCGCCTCTCCGGGCTATCTCGGGCGCTGGATTATCTTCGGCCTGCTCCTTGGCATTGCGGCCGGCGTGGGCGCCATCATCTTCTACTGGCTGCTCGACACCTCTACCCACCTGTTCCTCGGCCACCTGGCCGGCTACCTGCCGCCATCCCCGCGCTACGAAGGCAACCGCCCGATCGAGCCGCTCACTGCCCACAGTCGCTGGCTGCTACCGGGCGTCGTTGCGCTCGGCGCGCTGATCAGTGGACTGATCGTCTACTTCTTCGCCCCGGAGTCCAAGGGCGACGGTGCCGACGCCGCCGTGGAGGCCTTCCACCATCGCGGTGGACGCATCCGAGCGCGCATCCCGCCGTTCACGGCCCTCTCTGCGGCCATTACCCTCGGCGCCGGCGGCTCCGGCGGCCGCGAGGGTCCGACGGCCCAGATCTCGGCCGGCTTCGGCTCGCTCATGGCCGACATCTTCCACCTCGACACCCGCGAGCGCCGCATCCTGATGGCGGCCGGCATCGGTGCCGGCATCGGTGCCGTCTTCCGCGCCCCGCTGGGCGGCGCGCTGCTGGCCGCCGAGATCCCCTACACGCACGACATGGAGGTCGAGGCGCTGATGCCGGCGCTGATCGCCTCGATCGTGGGCTACTCGATCTACGGCGCCGTCTACGGCTACTACCCGCTGTTCGGCTATCTGAGCAATCCGAACGAGCTCGGCTTCACCAATCCGCTCCAACTCGTCTACTACGCGATCCTCGGCATCCTCTGCGGGGTCTTCGGCGTCCTCTACGCGAAGTTCTTCTACGCCACGAGCGACTTCTTCGACGAGCGCGTGGCGCTGCCGCGCTGGCTCAAGCCGGTCACCGGCGGCCTCCTCGTCGGCGCCATCGGCATGGCCCTGCCGGAGGTGCTCGGGACCGGCTACGGCTGGGCGCAGCTCACGCTGAGCCCCGCGATCATCACGACGCTGCCGCTCTGGATCATTATCATCCTGCCGTTCGCCAAGATCCTGGCGACCTCTCTCAGCGTCGGTTCCGGCGGCTCCGCCGGCCTCTTCGGCGCCGGCGTGGTGATCGGGGGTATGGTGGGCGCCGCCTTCTGGGCGTTGGGGCACACCGTTCTCCCCGGTATGCCCTCGAACCCCACTTCGTTCTCGGTCGTAGCGATGATGGCCCTCTTCGGCGGCATCGTGCATGCCCCCCTCGCCATCATGCTCATGGTCGCCGAGATGACCGGGAACCTGTCGCTGCTGGCGCCGGCCATGCTGGCGGTGTTCGTCGCCTCGCTGATCGCCGGAGACACCACCATCTATCGGGCGCAGCTGCCGACGCGGGCCGACTCGCCCGCCCACCGCTACCGCTACAGCTTCCCGCTCCTCGGCAGCCTGTCGGTCCGCGACGCCATGCGGCCGCTAACCCTCGTCCTGCGCGGGCGCATGTCCGTGTCGGAGGCCGAGCACGCGATGGCCCAGGTCAGCCTCCCCGGTGCGCCGGTCGTCGACGATGCGGGGCAGCTGTCCGGCGTGCTCACCCTCACCGACGTCGAGCACGTTCCGCCCGACGACCGTGGAAACGTACCGGTCTCTCGCTCGATGACCCGGGACCCCGTCACGATCACGCCCGGGGCGTCGCTCGACCGCGCGCTCGACACGCTGGCGACGCACCAGGTGAGCTGGATGCCGGTGGTGGAGCCGCCCGACGACCACGTGGTCGGTACCGTCAGCGCCTCCAGCATCGTGCACGCCTATCGCGGCGCGCTCAACTGGACGGTCCACCGGCTGCGCGGAATCACCTCCGGGACGGTCCTGCTCGAGTCCCGCCTCGACTCCACCTCGCCGCTCGCCGGCAAGACGCTGCGGGACACCCGCCTGCCGCCGGAGACACTGGTGGTCTCGATCCAGCGCGAAGGCGCCACGATCATGCCGCGGGGCGACACCCGCCTGCTCCCGGGCGACCTGATGGTGATCATCACCAGCGAGGTGAGTGAGCCGCGCGTCCGGGAGTACCTGCAGGGCGCAACGCCGCTTTCGGATCTCGACCCGGAGAACCTGACCGGTACGGCACGGGACGGCGCCGGAGCGAGTCGACCGCCGACGCCACGGTAGTGGACACAGGGGCGACGTTCAGGGGAGCGTGAGGATCTCGGGACCGTTGTCGGTGATGGCGACAGTGTGCTCGAACTGGGCCGCTCTGCTACCGTCCACCGTCACGACCGTCCAGTGGTCGTCGAGCGTGCGCCACTCCGGGCCACCGGCGGTGATCATCGGCTCGATGGTGATGACCAACCCCGGCCGCAGCAGCGGACCTCGCCCCGGGTCACCGTAGTGCGGCAGCATCGGCTCCTCATGCAGGGCGCGGCCGATCCCGTGGCCGTAGAGATCGCGCACCACCGAGAACCCCGCCGCCTCGACGTGGTGCTGCACGGCCGCCGAGATGTCGGTCAGTCGCCGTCCGGCGCGGGCTTGCTCGATCCCGAGGTCGAGCGACTCGCGGCAGACCGCGAGCAGCCGCGCCGTCTCGGCGTCGACCGCGCCGACCGCCACGGACACGGTGGCGTCGCCATAGAACCCGCGGTAACGCGCACCGACGTCCAGGCTGATGATGTCCCCGTCCGCCAGCGTGCGGCCCCCGGGAATGCCATGCACGATCTCGTCGTCGACCGAGGCGCAGATGGTGGCCGGAAACCCACGGTAGCCCTTGTACGCTGGGGTCGCGCCGCGGCCGCGGATGTGACGCTCCGCGATGGCGTCCAGCTCAGCCGTCGTCACGCCGGGCCGCACCGCCGCCGCCAGGAGCTCCAGGGTCTCCCCGACGATCCGGCCGGCCTCACGCATGAGAGCGAGCTGTTCGGGCCGCTTGAGCTGCATGGTCACGATGGCGTCTTCCTGCTGAACCCGTTCCCGCCGCGGCGAGACGTCAACCTGCTCATTCTACCAACTCGTGCTTCGCGTCGGCCGGCGTGTCAGCGCACGGTCGGGTCACCATCGAGGGCTCGCCGCAGGTGCAGGTGCACGTCGGCCAGCAGCGCGTCGATATCAAACGGCTTGCCGACGAGGCCGTCCGCGGGCAACTGCGCCGCCGCCATGCGCAGGTTGACGCCGGCCGACATGGCGATGATCTGGATCCAGTCGGTGGTCGGATCGCCCTTCAACGTGCGGGTCGCGGTGATCCCGTCGACGTAGGGCATCATCAAGTCCATCAGGATCACGTGGGGTTGGCGCGCCTGCGCCGCCGCGATCGCCGCCCGGCCGTCCGGGGCTGTGTAGACCTCGTATCCTTCGTCGCTGAGCAACTCGTCGAGCAGGTCACGAATTGCCGGGTCGTCGTCCACCACAAGGATGCGTCCCACCATCGGCGGCGTCCACTCTCCCCTTCACCGCGCTCACGCGACCACGATCTGCTCGCAGCAGCACCTTGCGTGCCGCGACCTTCGCGCAGTGTCCGGGTCGATCGCCGGTTCGCCCGGCACGACGCGTCGTCAACATATGTTATGTCATAGTCTACCGCGCCCTGACATGCGCCAGACTGCCGGACGCCGCCCGCGTCCGCGTCGTGACGTCGGGCCACCGGTCGCGTACAATCGCGCGGTGGCCTGGCGCGGGTCACCCCTGCCGGGACTCGGCGGGGCGGCGGGGGCGTGGAGGTTGACATGGTCCGACTCTTTGCGCGGCGAAAGTCCACGGCACCGTACCGCCACGTGCGCGACACGCCATCCTGGCCGGGTGCGTACCTCTTCACACTGCGCTCGGTCCCCCGCCACTACGAGGTGATCCGGGAGACCATCGACTCCACCGGCGACGCGCGTGTGTGGTTCGGCGAGGCGCTCGCCTACATCCACGGCAAGGGCGTCTCCCTGTTTCGCGTCGAGGCCACCGGCTTCACCTGGCTGCCGGAACTGTACGGGCGCTGGCACGCGATCGAGCGCGAGGAGGCCTTCCCCTTCGAGATCGACCTCTACGTCAATAACGTGCAGTGGGCAGCCAACCTCCGCAACCGCCCGCCAGAGGAGATTGAGGCGATCATCCGCGACAACGCGCCGCGCTACGATCCGGCCGCGCGTCGCATCCCCTGATACGCGCCGGCCGCCGGTCGCGGATCACGCCATGCCGCCGATCGACGGCATGACCAGCGCTTCCCAGCGCCGCGCGACCTCGTCCCGCAACCGCTCACTCGTGACCAGACGGATCAATCGCCGGTGGTCCTCGTAGCGCTTCAGGTCGACGTCCCCCAGCCCCACGACCTCGTTCCACGGCATCAGCGAGCGGAAGCCGACTGGCGGACGGTCGAACCAGACCCAGACGTCGGTCCGCCAGCGCTCCGGCTTCGGGATGTCGATCAGCACCTCGTGCGCGCCGACCTCGGTCCCCAGCATCGCCTCCAACCGCCGCGCCATGTCCAGCTCGACGCGCCTCCGCTCGGCCGGGTTCCCGTACAGTCGGTCGAGGCGGTGGTACAGGTCACCCGCCCGCGCGCCGAACTCGACCGCCCGCTTGTGCAGGCGACGCGTGTTGAGGCTGTCGACCAGCGCCCGCGTCGTCGCAGGCATCGCGACGTCACCAAGCGCCCGCGTCAGCGAGTCGTCGTCGTGGGTCGTGAGCGCGGCCGGCTCGATCCGTCCGGCCAGCAGCGCGTCCTGCACGGCGCGCAGCAGCATCACCATGCACGCGCGGTTCGTGTGGTGCCAGTAAACGTTATCGAACATCTCCTGCCGCGCGTTGATCAGCGAGTGGAGCGGGCTGATCCCCTTCTCGTCGATCACCAGCCGGCAGCGTCCCTCGACCTCCCGCACGCGCAGCGCGTCGAGCAGTCGCGGTGCGTCCACGCCGCCGTAGGGCACGTTGCAGTGCTTGGCGTCCCGTGGCAGGTAGTCCAGCTTGTCGACGTCGAGCGCGCCGCTCAGGACCCCGCGGAGCACGCGGTCGGGCAGCGGCAGCTCACCGGGTGGGTCGATGAACGACGCCACCCGGCCCGGGTCCACCTGCCAGTCGCGCTCGAGCACCCCGGCGACCTCCGATCCCTCGATGACCCGCCGGCCGACGGTCTCGTGCGGCAGGATAGGCGGTCCCAGCTCCTCGATGGCATGGCTGAACGGGTAGTGGCCGATGTCGTGCAGCAGCGACGCCGCCAGGGCGGTACGGGCGGCCTGGTCGTCCACCGACGCCGCGGCCGGCTCCCGCCGGATCGCCGCGACGGCCTGACGCATCAGGTGGAACACGCCCAGGGAATGCTCGAAGCGCGTGTGCTTGGCGCCCGGCCAGACCTTGCTCACGAAGCCGAGCTGCTGGATGTGGTCAAGCCGCAGGAAGGCCGGCGTCTCGATCAGCGCCACGTCCCCGGCGCTCAGCGGAATCCGGTCGTACAGGCTATCCCGGATCGTCGTCGCCCAGTCTGTCTCCACCACGCGCTCCTCTACGCGCCCGTCGCCGCCGAATCGATTCTACCCGAACCGATGTTCGCCTGCGCGGCCGGAGGCCGTGCCGGTGCTACACTGCAGGTTGGGCTCGTGGCGGGAACGCCGGTTCCTGGAGGAGAAGATGTCGCTGTTCCGGAGTGGGATGATCGCGGTCGCGCAGAACCGGCTGGTCAGCCGCGTGGTGACGCAGAACGGCGTGTCCAAGGGCTTTGCCCTGCGCTTCATCGCCGGGGAGACCCTGGACGACGCGATGAGCGTCGCGTCCGACCTCAACCACCGGGGCCTCAAGGTCACGCTGGATAAGCTCGGCGAGAACGTGCGCCGCGAGACGGCCGCCGAGGACGCCGCCGCGAGCTACATCGCCATGCTCGACCGCATCGCCGCGGCCGGGGTCGAGAGCACCATCTCGATCAAGCTCACCATGCTCGGACTCGACCTCTCCGACGAACTGTGCCGGCAGCACACCGTCGCCGTGCTCGACCGCGCCAGGACCCACGGGATCTTCGTGCGCATCGACATGGAGGGGTCGCCTTACACGCAGCGCACGCTCGACCTCGCTTACGCCCTCCTCCCGGACTACCCCCAGACGGTCGGCATCGTCCTGCAGTCGTACCTGTACCGGACCGATCGGGACGTGCGCGAGGCGGTCGCGCGCGGCATCCGCGTCCGCCTGGTCAAGGGTGCCTACGCCGAGCCGCCTACCATTGCCTACCAGTCCAAGGCGGACGTCGACGCCGCCTACCGCCGTCAGGTCGAACGCCTGCTCGAGGGCGGCAACTACCCCGCCATCGCTACCCACGACCCGGAGATCGTCGAGTTCACCGAGCGCCATGCCGCGCACGAGGGCATCGACCGGTCGCGGTTCGAGTTTCAGCTTCTCTACGGCATCCGTCGCGACCTCCAGGAGCGGTTGGTTCAGGAGGGCTACAACGTCCGCGTCTACGTGCCGTTTGGCTCGCAGTGGTACCCCTACTTCGTGCGGCGGATGGCCGAGCGGCCGGCCAACCTCCTCTTCGTCGCGCGCAACGTCCTGCGCCCCTGACACGACCCGGCATGCCGAGGAGGGGGTGAGCAACACGGTGCCCCGCGCCACCGTCGGCCGCGACACGTTCGACCCGGCGCGCCTGGCCGAGTTCTGGTGGTTCGTCTGCGAGCGGCAGGCGATCTGGCACCGGCGGTGCGTCGAGCGGCAGCCGCCGCCGTGGACCGATGACCCCGTGCTGCGAGGCACGCGCTTCACCAACGTCTACCGCGAGCTCGACCCGGGCACTTGCTACACCATCCTCGAGATCCTCGAGCGCGACGCCCCCGAGCCAGACCGCGTCTTCAACGTCATGCTCTACCGCCTGATCGGCCGCGCGCAGACACACGCCGCGCTCGGGTTTCAGGAGCTCGCCAGGTTCGACGCGGGGCGTCTCGCTACCGGTCTCCAGGCAATTCGCGCGTCCGGCGCCCCGCCGTTCACCGCCGCCTATACCGTGAGCGCCTACCGGTCGATGGGCTCTGCGGACAAGTGCGAGAACGTGGCCCGGCTGTTTGGCCGGCTCGCCGAGGACTTCACCGGCTTCCATGCGCGGCTGATTGCCGCCGCGTCGCCGTCTGCAGCCCACGGCGTGCTGGGCTCGCCGTACGGCTTAGGCAACTTCCTCGCCTACCAGGTGTTCGTCGACCTGACCTACCCGCTCGCGCCCGATGGCCGGGGCGTCCTGCCGTTCTCGCAGGACGACTGGGCGAGCGCCGGACCGGGCGCCCGGCGCGGCATCGCGGCGCTAACCGGGAGCAGGGAGGGAATCGATGACCTGGCGGTGATGCGCCGGCTGCGCGACGAGCAACAGGCCGAGTTTGACCGCCTGGGTCTGTGCTTCCGGGCGCTGCGGGACGCGTCGGGCGGGCCGGTGCCGCTGACGCTGGCGAACATCCAGAACTGCCTGTGCGAGTTCCACAAGTACGTCAAGATCCGAGCGGGTACCGGACGCGGACGGCGCCGGTTCGAGGCAGGCCCGGCGACCGCGGCGGCGAGGTAGCGCCCCAGCGCGCTCAGCGGGTTCGGGGGGTCATGTAGATCCGGACGCCCGCCTCCGAGAGGCGGTTCAGCATGCGGACCCGCGTCTCGAGCCCGATCCGCCCCATCGGCACGAGCATCCGCACGCCGCCGAGGTCCGCCTTCGCCTTGATCCAGTCCCGGAACTGGCGGTCGGTCATCTCTGCCGCCGTCACGTTGATGCGGGTGCCGGCGAGCGGGCCCGGAATGACCACGTAGATGCGGTTCAGGTCCGCCAGGGTGATCTCATCCGCCAAGGCTAGCCCCTTCCTGCGCCCTCGTGCCCACCGGATGGTACTCCGAGCGCCTGATGTCGCGAACCCGCGTCGCGACGGGCGTCCCGGCGACGCCGCAACGTCGGCACGAGGACGGCCAGCGTCATCACGGTCGCCAGCGCCACCAGCAGTGCCAGGTGTGCGGCCCCGGTCACCGCCGCCACGACGATCGGATCGTCGACGACCATGCGGGCAGCCGTGATCGTGAGCACGACCGATCCGAGGATCGTCAGCCAGGGGAAGCGATTCATGAGCCGCGCGAGGAGGCTGCTCCCGACCAGGATGAGCGGCATCGACAGGACCAGACCCAGGATCAGCAGTTCGATGCTGCCGTGGGCCGCCCCGCCGATGGCGAGGATGTTGTCCAGGCTCATGACGAGGTCGGCCACGATGATCGTGCGCACGGCGGTCAGCAGCGATTCGGTCGCGTCGATCTGGCGAGCGCCCTCGTCCTCGTCGCGGAGCAGCCGGTAGGCGATCCAGGTCAGCACCAGCCCGCCGACCCCCTCGAGAAACGGCACGCCGAGCAGGAGGACCGCCACCGCCGTGAAGCCGATGCGCAGCACGATCGCTCCGGCGCCACCGAGCACGATGGCCCAGCGTCGCTGTCGCGGCAGCAGCCGGTGCGAGGCCATGCCGATGACCAGCGCGTTGTCGCCGCTGAGCACGATGTTGATGACCACGATGCTGAGGATGCTGGCGATGAGGTTCCAGGACATGGCGGGTGGGAATCGCTTCCATTCGCGCGAGCCGGGCGGCCCCATGGGCGCGGCCGCGTCACCGCGCGGGACCATCTTAGCACTGCGCGGCGGCCGGCTTCCGCGTCTCCCGCCGTCCCGCGAACGAGCGCTGACGCTCGGCACGAGCGCCCGCGGCGAACAGACCGAAATCCTGTGCTATGATCGCCGCGCCCGGCGCAGCCGGGGTGCCAGATCGTCGGGGAAGAGAGAGGACACAGGGTGAGCACGGCCGACGTGCCCGTGATCTCCGCGGAGCTTGATGCCTGGCTGCGCGAGACGCGGCGGTACCTGCACATGCATCCCGAGCTCTCCCTCGAGGAGGCCAACACGGCCCGGCTGGTCGCCGGTCACCTGCGCGAGCTCGGGATCGAGCATCGTCCCGGGGTAGGTGGAGACGGCCGCTCCCTGTTCATGTCCGCGGCGGCCCTCGAGGCCGCCGGAATCGTCCCGGGTCCGACGACCGGGGGCAACGGCGTCGTCGCGCTGCTGCACGGACGCGGCCAGGGCCGCACCGTGCTCATCCGGGCAGACATGGACGCCCTGCCGATCGACGAGCAGAACCAGACCGACTACCGCTCGACGCGCAGCGGGGTGATGCACGCGTGCGGTCACGACGTTCACACCACCATCCTGCTCGGCGTTGCCGAGATCCTCGCCGGGATGCGCGACCAGTTCGACGGCACGGTGAAGCTGATGTTCCAGCCGGCCGAGGAGGGTCCGGGCGGCGCGGTCGCTATGATCCACGACCGGGTGCTCGACGACCCGCCGGTCGACGCCGCGCTGGCGCTCCACGTCGCCGCCGACTACCGGGCGGGCCAGATCGGCGTCGGCGCCGGTGCGGCCTACGCAGCCGCGGACACCGTCAAGATCGTGGTCAAAGGAGTGGGCGGCCACGCCGCGCGGCCGCACGCGGCCGTGGACGCGACCCTGGTCGGCGCGCAGATCCTGGTAGCGCTGCAGACGATCGTCAGCCGGGAGATCGACCCCCAGGACACCGCGGTCATCACCTTCGGCACGCTGCACGCCGGCACGGCCAACAACGTCATCCCGGACACGGCGATCCTCCAGGGAACGGTGCGGACCTACACGCCGGAGGTCCGCGACCACATCGAGCGACGGATCGCCGAGGTCGCCTCAGGTGTGGCCCGCTCCATGCGCGCGGAGGCGACGACGACCTACCTCCGCGGCTACCCGTCGATGCGCAATGACCCGGCCCTGACCGAGCTGGTTCGCGGGGCCGCCCGCGAGGTGCTCGGGCCGGACAACGTGTTCGACCGCGAGCCCTCGATGGCGGGCGAGGATCTCGCCTTCATCGCGCAACAGGTGCCCACCTGCATGTTCAGCCTGGGGGTGGCCGATCCGGCGCGCGGTATCATTTACCCGCCGCACCACCCGCAGTTCGACGCGGACGAGGACGCGCTCGCCGTCGGCGTCCGGGTGATGGTCGCGGCGGCGCTCCGCTACCTGGCGGAGGCATAGCGTCCGGCGCGGCGGCTCCTTGTGCGACACTGTGGCGGTCGCCGGATGGCGGCGGCCGGCCGGCAAGCGGGTTCAGACGACCAGGAGGGATGTGGATGGAGTACCGGCCCGAGGTCCTGGAGAGCCTGATTGGCCATCGGCTGTCCCGGCGCGGGTTCCTCCGCGCGGCGACGGGCACGCTCGGCGTTGCCTCGGTGGCCCTGCTCGCCGCCTGTGGCGGTCGCCACACGGCGGGCGGTCAGAGCGCGATCGTCCAGATCACACCAGACAACAGCTTCTTCCCGTCGACGGTCTCGATCGTACAGGCCGGCACCGTCTACTGGACAAACGTGTCGACGGACACGCACTCGATCGCCGTCCGACCCGTGGGCGGCGGGACGATGCCGATCCCCCGGGACCTGAGCCAGCCGCCGGGAGGCACGCCCCAACCGCCGAGCCCGAACTCGGGCGACATTCCGACCGGCGGGTCGTGGAGCTACACCTTCCTGGTCCCCGGCCAGTACCAGTTCTACGACACCAACAACCACAGCCTATCCGGACAGATCACCGTCTCCTCGTGACGCCACCGCGGCGCGGGTTCGGTCGCTGCCGCGGTGGCGCCGGCCCGCCTGCTCTCCCACCGGGTTCGCCCGCTCCGTCTCCAGGTTCGCGCTCGCATCCCTGACCAAGGCTAGACACGGTTTCGCCTTATGGCACGAATCGTGCGAGCGACGACATACCTCCATCGACGCCGCGGCCGACGCGGCGATGTGTTCACGCGCAGGTAACGAGACGCGCGGACAGCCCGAAGGCGTCCGCGCCGATCATCGGGTCAGGGAGCGCTCCTCATGGACAACGACCCGCTGCTGGCAGGGGACCTCGCACCGATCCGTCTTCGGACCTCGCTGCTGAGCGAGATCGAGCGGCTGTCGGAGGAACGGCGGCGCCTGCTCTGCGCCGTGCCGGAGCTGCATCGTCAGCGGGACGTACGCCTCCGGCTCGCCGAGATCAATAGCCTCCTCGAGCGGCTCTGGAGCGAGCGGCGCCGCGAGCTGGGTCAGGTCATGCTGGACTCGGCCGCGTCCGAGGCCGCGGGCTGACCCCGCCCGTTGGCCGGTTGCGCGCGGCAGATTCGATCTCGGGATCGCTTATCGATGCGGCCCGTCGGGGGTTACCCGCCGCCATCCCTACTGGACCTCGAAGATCGCCTCGATCTCGACGGTGATGCCCCCTGGCAGCGAACCCATGCCGACGGCGGAGCGGGCGTGCCGTCCCCGGTCGCCAAAGACCTGCACCATCAGGTCCGAGCAGCCGTTGATGACCTGCGGCTGCTCGCCGAAGTCGGGCGCGGCGTTCACCATGCCGAGCACCTTGACCACGCGCGCCACCCGGTCCAGGTCTCCCAGCGTTTCCTTGAGGACCGCGATCAGCGTCAAGCCAACGGTGCGGGCGTGGGTGTAGGCCTCCTCCGTCGTCACGTCGCGGCCCACCTTGCCGGTCGGCGCACTCCCGTCCGCGTTGCGCGGACCCTTGCCGGAGAGGAACAGCAGATGCCCGGTCTGTACCGCGTGGACGTAGTTCCCCGCCGGCGACGGTACCGGCGGCAGCTCGATGCCGAGTTCCTGGAGACGTTGCTCGACCTGCATGGACCTCTCCCTTTCCTGGCTTCGCGTCGTCGCGGTTCGGTAGACCCGGGCGATCCTACGGGGCGTCGAGAGGGCCGTCAACTCGGCGCCCGCGGTCGGCCGGACGATTGTGAGACCTGCGCACCCTTGACGCGGGCCTCGGGTATACTGCGAGGTGCGCGGCAGTGAGTCGGGCGCTCACCCGCGTCGGAGGAGTAGGAATGCCCCAGATCGACCTCGTAATACTGTTCCTCGCGGCGGGCTATGTTCGCATGGCCGGCTGGGTCGGCACGGGAGTCGTCGTGCGCGATGGCGTCACGCCGAACCGTGCGTTCCCGACGGCGTCCACCGACCTCATCCACCGGATCGCGGCACCCACCATGGCCGTCGCCTCGGCCGACCCGTGCAGGTCCCTCCTCGCACGCGAGCGCGGGAGCCGGGTCGCTGCCACTTTGTGGCGACCACGGTAGAGCTCGTCCGAGCTCCGCTAGCGCCCCTCCCGATCAGGTGGTTCGTGGTCGACACTGGCAGCACACTTGCGAACGGGGGAAGTTCGTGACTGGCTTGATCGCTGGTGGGGTGGGGTCAATCAGCGACGTGACATCGGTCCTGAGCGAAAGGGAATCGATCGAGTTGTCTGAAGAACCGTCGCGCCACCACCCGGCGACCACACCGATCGTCGTGATCCCTACCTACAACGAACGGCCGAACCTGACGACGCTGCTCCCATTGGTGCTCGAGCGGTCCGGCTTCCACGTGCTGATCGTCGACGACAACTCCCCGGACGGCACGGCCACGCTGGTAGAAGAGGTCGCCGCTCGCTACCCGGGTCGGCTCCACCTGCTCACCAGGCCGGCAAAGCTGGGCCTCGGTACCGCCTACCTGGCCGGTTTCCGGTGGGCGCTCGCTCGCGACTACGACCTCATCTGCGAGATGGACGCCGACTTCTCCCATGACCCGCGCACGTTGCCGCGCCTCATTGAGGCGACCGGCAACGCGGACCTGGTGCTCGGCTCCCGCTACGTCGTCGGCGGCGGCACCGCCAACTGGTCGGTACTCCGCCAGGTAATCAGTCGGACCGGGTCCCTCTACGCGCGCAACCTCCTGAGCCTGCCCTACCAGGACCTCACGGGTGGCTTCAAGTGCTTCCGGCGTCGCGTGCTCGAGACGATCGACCTCGACACGGTCACCTCGACCGGCTATGCGTTCCAGATCGAGTTGACCTACCGCGCCCACCGTGCCGGCTTCCGCATCGCGGAGGTGCCCATCGTGTTCGAGGAGCGCCGCGCCGGCAACTCGAAGATGTCCACCGGTATCGTCGTGGAGGCGCTGGTCCGCGTGGCGCAGCTCCGCTTCGCCCGCTGCGGCACCACGGTCGCACCCGAACCGTCGCTCGCGGTGACACGCACCCGGTCGCGCTAGCCCCGTTCCGGCGCCTGGCGCGGTAGACTGGCGGCGACGGCCGACCGGGCGCCCGCGCGCCGACGGGAGCGGAGCAGCGTGAGAGCCGAGACCGCTGTGCGGCTTCTCCAGGCAGCCGGCGTGCGCCGGGTACGCTTCGAGATAGCCGATACGCACGGGATCGCCCGGTCCAAGACGGTGCCGCTCGAGCGCTTTACCCACGACGTCGAGCACGGGGTCACGTTGTACGGCGGGATTCTGCTGCAGGACCCACGCGGCGACGACGTTCCGCTGCCTCCCGGCCCTCGACCGGACTTCCTCCTCCGGGCCGACCTCGACACCCTGGTGGTGCTGCCGCACGCCCCTGGCGAGGCCCGTATCGGCGGAGACCTGTCAACCACCGACGGTCGACCGGTCGAGGCCGACGCGCGCCGCGTCCTGCGCCGCGTCCTCGCCCGGTACGAGCACCTCGGCCTCGTGGCGCGAACCGGCGTCGAGTATGAGTTCTACCTCCTCGACGCGGCTACCTGGGCACCCGTGTTCCCCGATCCTCAGGTCTATGCCACGCTGCGCAATGCCGCACGACCGGATTGGCGCGACGACCTGCTGGACGCCCTGCCACGCCTGGGGATCGACGTGTCCGCCTTCGCGGCCGAGAACGCGCCCGGCCAGTACGAGATCACGTTCGCGCCCGCCGATGGCGTGGCCGCCGCCGACCAGGCCTTCGTCTTCCGCACCACGGTCAAGGAGATCTCGCTCCGCCACGCGCTGCACGCGCCCTTCATGTCCAAGCCCTTCGCCGACGCGGCCGGGTCCGGCTGCCACCTCCATCACAGCCTGCTCGACGCGCGAACCGGGTCGAATCGCCTCGCCGGTAGTCCGGACGGGCCGCTCTCGACGCTCGGACGCGCCTTCGTCGCCGGGATCGTTGAGCACGCTCCGGCGCTCTGTGCGCTGCTGGCCCCCACACCCAACGACTTCAAGCGCTTTCGCGCGGGAGCCTTCGCGCCGGTCGCGGGGACCTGGGGCGTCGATGACCGCGCCGCGGCGGCGCGCGTGGTCGACCGGGACGGCAGTGGAGCGCGCGTCGAGAACCGCCTCGCCGGGGCGGCCGCCAACCCCTACATTGCCGTAGCGGCCTCGCTGGCGGGCGGGTTGCTCGGCCTCCAGGCCGAGCGCGAACCCCCGCCCCCCGGCGCATCGGGTCCGTCGCTACCGACAACGCTCGACGTCGCCCTCGACGCACTGGAGGAGGACGCTGGCCTGCGCGACATCCTCGGCGACGAGTTCGTGCGCACGTACCTCCTTGTCAAGCGGAACGACGTGGCGCGGGCACGAGCCGCCTGCGCCGACTACGCTACCGACGAGTGGCGCCGGCGGGTCGACGACTGGGAGCGCCGCGAGTACGGCGAGTTGATCTGACCGCGGGACCGGCGCGCCGCCGTGATCTCGGCACCGTCGATGCGGGACAGATTCGGTCTCGGCAGGTCGTCGGGGCGGCGTTGCTCGCATGGACGGCCGATTGCCACTCGCCGGTCGCGCCGGGAGCGGTCCTGCGGCAGATGGTGGGGAGAGTCCGGGGCGATGGGTACGACGGCCATGGTGCTCAAGCAGGGTGAGGTGTTCCTCGTTGCGGACCAGGGGGGCGACATCGGGCGCTCCGTGGCCGGCGCCGGCATCTACTTTCGCGACACGCGCTTCCTCAGCCAGTACCACCTGCTGCTGAACGACCAGGCGCCGGTCCTGCTCGACTCGTCGGCCGAGCACAATACGGTCGGCATAGCCCAGTTTGGCAACGCGTGCCTGACCTCCGCCGACGGCGACGAGATTCTCCCCAACACCATCTCCCTGCGCCGCTACCGCCTGGTCGACCGGGACGTGATCGAGCAGCTCGAGCTGCGCAACTTCAACAGCTTCCCGGTCGACCTCGAGCTCGAATTGACCTTCGGCAGCGATTTCCAGGACATCTTCGATGTGCGCGGCTTTCGACGCGCGCGCCAGGGACGCGTTCAGATCCCGCGTCGCGAGGGGAACACGCTCATCCTCGGCTACCACGCGCCCGACGACGCCCGCCAGGAGCTCGTGATCCACCTCAATCGGACGCCGGACGAAACCTCGGTCGCGGTGGGCGCCGGCTACACCACCGAGCTCGAGGAGATGCGCACGATCCTACCCGGCTACGACCGCATCGTGCGCTCGGAACCCACCGGACGTCCGCCCCAGATCTCGGTGATGTTCCGCGTCCACCTCGAGCCCCAGGGCCGCGACCGGGTGGACCTCACCTTCACGCCGCGCGAGGTGATCCACGATGGTAAAGAGTTGCTGGAGCCCCGGCCAGTGATCGGGAGCGTGCCGGGCGGACTTGGACCCGAGCACTTCACCGCGGTGCGGACCAACAACGAGGTCTTCAACAAGCTGATCGACCGCAGCCTGCGCGACCTGCGGACGCTGGTCACGCCCTTCCCCGCCCTGGGACAGATGGTGGCGGCCGGCATCCCCTGGTACGTCGCACCTTTCGGGCGTGACTCGCTGATCACCGCGCTCCAGACGATGATGTTCTCGCCGGAGCTGAGCGTCGACACGCTGCGCGCTCTCGCCGCCGAGCAGGGCAAGACGGTCGATCCGTGGACCGAGGAACAGCCGGGCAAGATCCTCCACGAGCAGCGGTTCGGCGAGATGGCCCGGCTCGGCGAGATCCCACACGTTCCCTACTACGGCACCGTCGACGCGACTCCGCTGTTCATCATCCTCTTCTGCGAGATGATGCGCTGGATGGGTACACGCGAGCTGTTCGCCGAGCTGCGGTCGCCGGTTGAGCGGGCGCTCGAGTGGGTCGACCGCTACGGCGACTCCGACGGCGACGGCTTCGTCGACTACGGTAGGCCATCGCGGGGCGGATTGACGAACGAGGGGTGGAAGGACAGCGACAACTCGCTGCAGTTCCCCGACTACTCGCCGGTCGCCACCCCCATCGCGCTCGTCGAGGTCCAGGGGTACGTGTACCGCGCCAAGCGCGACCTGGCTGCCGTCTTCGACGCCTTCGGCGAGCACGAGACGGCCCGCCGGCTCACCCAGGAGGCTGAGGCGCTGCGCGGGCGCTTCGAGGAGCGCTTCTGGAGCCCGGAGGACGAGTTCTACGGCCAGGCGATCGACGGCACGGGCCGGCTCGTCCGGGCAATCAGCTCGAACCCCGGCCACGCCCTGTTCAGCGGCATCGTCGCGCCCGAGCACGCGGCCGCGGTCGCGAAGCGCCTGCGTGGGCCCGAGATGTACTCCGGCTGGGGTATCCGGACACTCAGCACCCAGATGCCGAGTTACAACCCGATGAGCTACCACAACGGCAGCGTCTGGCCCCACGACAACTCGCTGATCGTCGCGGGGATGCGCCGGTACGGCCACGACGACGATGCCAACGCCGTGTTCTCGGACCTGGTGGCGGCCGCGACCCATTTCGAGTACGGCCGCCTGCCCGAGCTTTTCTGCGGTTTCAGCCGGGAGTTCGAGCGCTACACCATCCCGATTGCCTATCCGGTGAGCTGCAGCCCGCAGGCGTGGGCCGCCGGCAGCCTTCCCTTCATGCTCCAGACCGCGCTGGGCATGGAGGCCGACGCGCTCAACCGCCGGCTAACCCTCCACCCGAGCCTGCCCGGCTGGCTCGAGGCCATCGAGCTCCGCGGCCTGCGCGTCGCCGGGCATCGCCTCGACATCACCATCACCGGACGCGGACAGGATGTCGAGCTATCGCTCGGCCCGGGAAGCCAGGTCGAGGTGGTCATCGACCGGGAGACGGCGCAGCGCCACTGACGGTCGCCGCGCGGGCACGAACTCGGCACCAGCACCGGAGCCGTGCGCGCCGGCTGGCCTGAGGCATCCGGGAGCGCCGGACTCCAAGACCTGCGCGTACGCCGCCTCGTACCCATCAGCCATGCGCGCCGCCGAGAACCGTTCCTCGACGCTCGCCCGACAGGCACGCCGGTCAATGTCGGCGATCCGCAAGACGGCCTGGGCCATGCCCGCGACGTCGTCGCGGATGAAGCCGTTCACGCCGTCGCGGATGACCTCGGGGACGGAGCCGTGGCGCAGCGCGACGACCGGGGTGCCGCAGGCCAGGGCCTCGATCATCACCATCCCGAACGGCTCGGGCCACATCGTCGGGAAGAGGAGCGCGGCCGCGCCGCGCAGCAGCCCGGCCTTCGCATCCTCGTCGACCTCGCCGAGAAAGTCGACCAGCGGGTCGTCCAGCAGTGGCTCGAAGTGCCTCGCGCTCCACTCGCGGTCGGCCGCGTCGATCTTGGCCGCGATCTTGATCGGCATGCCGACCTGCCGCGCTACCGCGACGGCCAGGTCCGGTCGCTTCTCCTCCGAGACACGGCCCAGGAAAACCAGGTAGCGCCCGGGGTTCGGCGAGAAGGTGAAATGGCGGAGATTGACGCCGTTATAGACCGTGCGAGTCCAGTTGGGTCTCACGGCATCGAGGGGAGCGCGCTGCCGGTCACTGATCGAGATCAGGTTCACGTCGTTGAAGCGGGCGTAGAGAGGCAGGAGTTCCGGCAGGTCGAGCCGCCCGTGCAGCGTCGTGACTGCCGGCGCGGCCCAGCGTTTCACGAACGGGTAGGCCAGGTAGTCCGCATGGTTGTGGATCAGGTCGAACTCGGACGCCATCTCCGTGACACGCTCGAGCATCGCCAGGTGTGGCGCCAGCCCATCCCGGCAGCCCGCGTCAAATCGCAGCGCGCGCGGCACGCAGGCAATCAACCGGGCCGACGTCCGTGAGTCGCCGCTCGCGAAGAGGGTGACGTCGTGGCCGCGACTCACCAGCTCCTCGGCCAGCGCGTGGACCACCCGCTCCGTTCCGCCGTACAGCCGCGGCGGGACTGCTTCGCTCAGCGGACTGATCAACGCGATACGCATGACGTTCCATTCCACTCCATACGTTGGGCCGACGCGTACGCCGACGCAACCCGCCACCCGCCGGGGGCTACCCTACGGAAAGTCGACGCTGGGCATCGCCGCGCTAACATGGCCGATGCCCGTCGGGGAGATGCAAGTTCGGTGCCCATCGGCGCGGCACCCGGCAACTGGCACAGCCTTTGCGACCCCGGACGGGGCCGCATCGTGGGGCGAGCGTGCTCGATACTTGGGGTTCGTGGAATGGGCCACCCGTTCCGACCGGGCGCGCCGATTCCGCACGATCAGTCTAACCACGGTGAGGAGGTCGACCATGGGACGTCAGCAGGGTGGACAGGGCAGTTTTGGCGTGGGCTTCATGCTCGGGGCGATCGCCGGCGCCGGGGTGATGTTCGTCCTCGATCCGCTAGCGGGGCACCGCCGGCGCTCGCTGGCGCGGGACCAGGTGGCGCGGCTCGGCAACGGCGTCGACACGCTGATCACCGAGTCGCTGCCCGGCAAGGTCGACTACCTGGCCGGAGTGGCGCGCGGCGCGCTCCACCAGGTCGCCGGAGCGACCGACCAGCAACTCCCGGACGAGGATCGCTTCATTACCGACCGGGTGATGAGCATGGTCTTCCGGGACCCTTCCCTACCGAAGGGCGGGGTGAACGTCAACACCGTCGATCAGGTCGTCTACCTGCACGGGCACGTCGACGATGCTGCCGTCGCGGCGGAGATCGAGCGTCGCGTGCGCGACGTCCCCGGCGTCCGCGACGTCGTCAACGTGATCAACCGGCCCGACGTCGACCCGAGCGGGGTGCGCGCGAATCAGGTGCGCCAGGAGGAGAAGCGCTCCTGACCGGTCGCGTTCCGGCTGGCACAATCGTCAGACCAGGGGACCGCTCCTTACGGTCCCCGTCGCGTGCCCGTGCCGGAGACAGGAGGAGAGCATGCTCGCGCAGCCGCCACGGCGCTGGACGGTCTTCACCCGCTCGGTCGTCTCAGCCGTCGGCAATCCCGACGCGTACCTCTTCCGCGCGCTCGGTGACGCGCTTGCCGCGGCCGGGTACGACGCGCTCTTCTTCGAGGACCGTGCGAACCCCGCCGCGGTTGAACTGCTGCGTGTGCGCGGCGCGCGAGCTCTCGACGACCTCCGCGCGCGGCACCCGTCGCTCCACTACCGCACCGTGCAGCCGCGTGGCGGGCTCGAGCTCGCCGAGTGGCTGGGCGGCGTGCTCGCCACGGCCGACATCGCGATCGTGCAGCACGACGCACCGGCCGAGCTCGCGCGGGCGGTCGGCCGCCTGACGCGCCCCCACCTGCAGACCTTCCTGCTCGACAGCGGGCTCGGTGTCCCTCTCGACGAGTCGGCGGTAGCCGAGCGTCATCCGGAGCGGCTCTCGGGAGTCTTCGTGGGCCGAGCGAACGCGGCGGACGCCTACGCGGCCATCGTCTCACCGGATCGCCTGCACCGCTTCGGCCCGCCAGAGGTCGACGATGGGCCCCTCGACGATGGGGCACCGGGGATCGTCGCGACCGCCGACGAACTGGTCCTGGCGATCGCGCGGCTGGCCGCGGGCGAGCGCGGCACCGTACCGGGGACGAACGGCACCTCCGGCGGGTCCGGGGCAGAGCGCTAGGCGGGGATCGGTCGGATGCCGCAGGACATCCCGACTTCCCGCGTGCGACGCAGGAGCGCCTCGTACTCGTCCTCGATGAGCGTGAAGGTGTCGTTGCAGTCAGGGCACGTCACCACGTAGACGCAGTCGCCCCGCATCTCGCACCACTCGGTCACGTCGCCGTAGATCCCCTTGCCGCACAGGTGCGCGAGGATCGTCTCAACCAGCGTCTGCTCGTGGTCGGCCATGAGACCCTCCGTCATCGTAGCCGTGAGCTGTTAGCGAAAAGTAATCGCAGTCTAGCTCGAGATACTTCTTCGCGCAAGTACCGTGCCGATAATTGCCTGTGACTGCGTTCCGTCCATCACGTCTGCGCGAGGGGCACGCTGCCGATGCTGGCTGCGCGGGGCGTGCTCGCGTAGGATCTGCGCGGAGTCTCGACGCACCGGTGGGGAGCGTGCCGCGTGACAACGGCTGCGGGTTGGGGCGCGATGCGGGTGGTCGCGCTGGCGGGGGGCGTCGGCGGCGCCAAACTGGCGCACGGCCTGGCGCTTGCCGGTCTCGGCGACCGGCTGAGCGTCGTCGTCAACACCGCCGACGACTTCACCCTCTTCGGCCTGCACATCTCGCCGGACCTCGACACCGTGATGTACACGCTGGCCGGGCTGGCCAACCCGGAGACGGGTTGGGGCCTCCGCGACGACGGCTTCGCCGCGCTGGAGATGATCCGAAGCTACGGACGCGACCCCTGGTTCTGGGTCGGCGATCGCGACTTCGCCACCCACATCCTGCGCAGCGAGGCACTCCGCCTCGGCGAGCGGCTCACCGCGGTGACGCGGCTGCTGGCGGCCTCGCTCGGGGTCGAGGCCGCGATCCTGCCCATGACCGACAGCCCGGTCGCGACCATGGTCCGTACCCCGGACGGCGAACTCGACTTCCAGGACTACTTCGTCCGGCGCGGCCACCGGGACGAGGTCCTGGGCGTCCGTCTCGAGGGCATCGAGTCGGCCCGTCCGACCGCGGAGGTCGACGCCGCGATCGACGCCGCGGACGCCATCGTCCTCTGCCCCTCGAACCCGATCGTCAGCATCGGACCGATCCTCGCCGTGGCCGGCGTACGCGAGCGGCTCCACGCCTCCGGCGTTCCGGTCGTCGCCGTGAGCCCGATCGTCGGCGGCCAGGCCCTCAAAGGCCCGGCCGATCGCATGCTGGCGGACCTGGGCCAGGAGGTCTCGGCGGCGGGTGTGGCCACGCTCTTCGCCGACCTCCTCGACGGCATGGTCGTCGACACCCAGGACGCGGCGCTGGCCCCCCGCATCGCGGCGCTCGGCCTGGCCGTCCACGTCACCGACACCGTCATGCGAGCCGACGACGACCGGCTTCGCCTCGCCCGCGAGACGCTGGCGTTCGCCGGGAGCCTGGTGGAGCGGGCCGGGCGATGACCACGGTCGCCGTCGTGCCGGTGCAGCGACTGGAGTCGGCCAAGACGCGGCTCGCCGGCCTGCTGTCGCCCGACGCTCGAGCCCGCCTCGTCCTCGGCCTGCTCGAGCGCGTCGTCGGAGCAGCGCGGCGCGCGGCGCTGGTCGACATGGTCGTGGTCGTCTCTCCCGATCCCGTCGTGCTCGCGCGCGCCGACGGGCTCGGCGTCGGAGGTCTGCGGCAGGACGGCCGGGGCCTGAACGCGGCGATCGCGCTCGGGCGTGCCGCGGCGCTCCGGGAGGGCGCCGATACGCTGTTGGTCCTGCTCGGAGACCTGCCCCTGGTCACCGCGTCGGACATCGACGCGCTGGTTGCCGCCTGCGACGAGCCGGGCGTGGTCCTGGCACCGGACCGGCACGGTCGGGGCACGAACGCGCTGGCGGTACGGCCGCCGGCCGCCCTCGAGCCCTCCTTTGGCGAGGACAGCCTGGAGCGACACCGGCGGGCCGCCGCGGCGCGCGGACTCGCCGTGTGCGAGTATCACGCGCGCGGCACCGCCCTCGACCTCGACACCGCCCTGGACCTCGAGTTGCTGAATCAGACCGGGGTGGTCGACGTTGCCCGCTGACTATGATGCCGCCCCCAAGCCGGCCGGGGCGTCGCTCCCGCGCCATGACCCGGTACTGCCCGACGGCGGCACGCCCGCTGAGCGCCGGCTCGACCTGGATGCGCTCGTCCGCGGACGGCGCTCGGTCCGGCATCTGCGGCCGGACCCGGTACCGCGCGACCTGGTGGAGCGAGTGATCGACGCGGCCGGCTGGGCGCCATCGCCGCATGGTACCCAACCCTGGCGGTTCGCCGTGCTCACGGATCTCGCCATCAAGACCCGGCTCGCCGACGCCATGGCCGACGCCTGGGTCCACAACCTCGCCATGGACGGACAGGAGCCGGAGGTCATCGCACGCCGCCTCGCCGGCTCCCGGCGCCGCATGCTCGAGGCGCCCGTCCTGATCATTGTCTGTCTCTACCGGGAGGATCTCGACCGCTACCCCGACCCGGAGCGTCAGGCCGCGGAGACGACCATGGCGATCCAGAGCCTGGGAGCGGCCGTCCAGAATGCGCTGCTCACGGCCTACCGCCTGGGACTCGACGCGGGCTGGATGTGCGCGCCGCTCTTCTGCCCGGACGTCGTCCGCGACGCGCTCGGGCTGGCAGACACGCTCACGCCGCACGCGCTCGTCGCGCTGGGCTACGCCGCCGCCGATCCACGGCGGCGGCCACGCCGGACGCTGTCCGAGTTGATCGTGCTGTACGAGTGAGTGATCGCGTTGGTGATCGTTGGTGAAGTCGACCGATGACGGTCATCGGGGAGGCTCCGGACCGACGCGCACCCGAGCGAGAGACGACGAGCGTCATCGAGCCCGGGTGCGCGCCGCGCTATCCCTCGTCCGCTGACTCCGCCCCCTCCTCGGCGCCGACGGTGATCCGTCCGGTCGCCGCCAGCCAGGACAGGAAGCACCACCACTGCAACTCGCGGTCTGTCGGCTGGTAGCCGGCGTACGCGCGCTTCGTCGTGCTGCTCGCGTCGAACCGCCAGCGTGTCCCGTCCCAGACGTAGCCCGGCGGCGGCCAGTCGCCGCGCTGGCGCATCTGCCACGACAGGGCACACTGGACGCACAGCGTCCGGGTGGCCACCTGGCGTGCTCCGCTCGCCGGCACGACCCGTCCACACGCCTCACAGTAGTGGATCCCGCCCTCGTTGATCTGGTTGCTTTCCATTGTGTGTTCCACCATTCGGTCCACGCTTGCGCGCTCCGCCCGGCCGGTGGTGCCTCCGCCGGCTGGTGCCCATCCGCCTGCCTAGATGCAGGACGCGTTCCACCGGGCCATTTCCGGGTGTGGGACGCTCCGGGAGCGTCCGTGCCGCGGCGTGGCTGGGGGCTCAGTCGCGGTCGCGTACGAGCGGGAGCGTCGAGCAGTGGACCCCGCCGCCGTTCTTGAGGACCTCGTCGTAGGGGATCTCGACCGTCTCGATCCCGGCCGCGTTGAGGCGCTCGACGGTGCGCGGGCAGCCGCTCACCATGATCACCCGGCCGGGGCGGACCGCCAGGCAGTTGATCGCCCTGCGATCGGTCGGCCAGATCGGGATCGCCTGGATGCCCAGGTCCTTCAGCGTGTCGAGGAACCAGTAGGGAAGCTGGGGGATGTTTATCAGTGCCTTGTCGTGGTCCACCATCATGAAGGCGCCGTCGAGGTGCATCGCGAACCCGGTCAGCGGAACCCGGATCAGCCGGATCCCCTGCTCGTCCAGCACGTGCTCCAGCTGACGCACGCCGGACTCGTTCTGCCGCGGAGCCATGCCCACGGCCGCGGTCGTCTCGTTCAGGAGCGCGAACGACCCGCCCTCGAGCAGTCCGGTCCCCTGGATCGTCAGCAGGATCGGCATGCCGAGCCCCGCCAGGAGCCGCGTCGCGTACAGCTCCTCGCCGCGCCGACCGTAGTCCTGCCCCTTGCTCACCAGGCCCATCCGGCAGACGACGGCGCCGCCCCGCAGGACGATAGCGGTGTCCCGCTGGAAGATCGCGTGGCAGTCGCGCGCCGGCGCGTCGTTGTAGACGACCTCGACGCCCTCATCGCGCAGCACGGCGACCAGCCCGTCGTGCTCCTGCTGCATCCGGGCGAGGTCCGGCCCGCTCGAGTCGCGCCAGTACCACTGCTGCTCGTCGTCGATGTAGGCGCCGATCGACGGGTCGAACCGGTTCATGTCGATCACCCGGATCTCATCGCCCGGCCGGTGGACGGCGACGAGCCGGAGCCGGCCCACGTCGTTGAAGACGCCCCAGCGACGGCCCCAGACGCGCTCCTGCATCGCGGGCGCGTCAAAGGCCGGCTCCGCGCGGGGCGGTACCCGCTCCAGGATCAGGTGGTAGTACGCGTCGGAGTCGCGGAAGCCTTCCGGCAAGTCGCGCGCCATGTCCCCTCCCCTGCCTGACCCCGTATCTCGCTGAAGCTGTTAGCGGGCCAACTGGTCCGCGGTCGGCTCCGCTCAGCAGAACCACGACTCGGTCAGCCGGGGCGGACGGCGACGCATCCGGCCGGACAGCCGTGGCGGCGGGGCATCCCATCCGGCGGCTGCCCAGGCCGCCGCCTTGATCGC
>DASSZN010000207.1:0-8640 GCA_035702805.1 Thermomicrobiaceae bacterium
GATGCCGCGCCGGCCCATGGCGAAGGCCGCCGTGGCAAAGCGGTCGGCCTCGTACACGTTCGGGCCGACCACGGTCAGGCTGAGCACCTCGGTCAGCGGCTCGCCGGGCCGGAAGGGGTCGTAGATGTGCTGCCCGCGCACGGCGGTGCCGGACGTCGCCACCCCGCGGTCGGTCAGGGCCAGCACCTTGACGACCTCCTCGTGCTGGAACGGATTGCGGATGCCGACCCGCCAGGGCCGTCCGGCCTTCGTGCCGGAGACCTGGACGTCGCCGCCCGCGTCGACGTAGAAGTCGTGCCAGCCCGCCGCAGCCAGCCGCTCCGCCGCCTGCTGGATGGCCCACCCCTTGACGATGCCGGACGGGTCGATCACGCCGTCGCGCCGGATGTCGAAGTACCCCTGCGTCAGCGCCTTCGTCTCCTCGGCGAGCGCCAGGATCGCGCGCACCTCGGGGCAGGCCCGATCGGGCGTTAGCTCGCCGCGGTTGAGGCGGGAGACCTCGCTCGCCGGGTCGTAGGTGCTGAAGGTCGCATCGACCCAGCCGAAATAGGCGTAGACCGCGTCCAGGTCCGCGGCGGCGACCCCGGGATCCAGGATCTCGACCGTGACCGGCATGCCCATGACCAGCCGGCGCTGCTGCATCGCTCGATCCGGCGGCTCGCCTACGCCTTGGCCTGAGCCAGCGCGGTGGTCAGCGACTGGATGAAGGCGTAGCTCGAGTCGGTCGCGCCGGTGATGAGGTCCACCTGCGCGCTCTGGGTCTGGACGGCCTCGCTCGTCAGCTCCGGGTCGGCGATGCTGTTGATGTAGATCGAGCGCGACCGGTCGTTCGGGTACTGCACCCACTGGACGGTGGTGATCTTACCGCCCGAGATGACCGCCTTGACCTGGACGTAGCCCCACTGCGCGTTGGCGACGTTGCCGGTGAAGGAGCCGTCCTTGAAGGCGCTGCCGGCCGGCGTCGTCGGGGTGGGCTGCGGGGTCGGCGTGTCGGTGGGCTGGGCGGCCGTGGTAGCCGTCGGGGGATCGGACGCGGCGGCGGTGCTCGCGGTCCCGGTCGCCGGCGGGGCCGACGTCGTCGTGGGGGTGACGGCCGGGGAAGCCGCGTCGGCCAGCGTCTTGGGGTTGAGCACCGCGCCGCTCGCCTGCGCGTGGAGGAAGCTGTAGAAGACAAAAGCGCCGATGATCAGCGCCGCGACCGTCAGTTTCTTCATTGCCTGATCCGTCTACCCCGCTCTCACGTCGACCCGACCACGAGATCCGCCCTCAGGGATACCAAGAGCCGATTAGAACTCGATTAAAAGGCGTGACGGGGTGCGAGGCAACTTGACAGTGAAGGTGGCCATCCCTATCGTGGGCGCACGATCGATCAGCGGTGGGATGGGCACGTCGGCCGTCCGGTATCCCGGCGGACGACCCGGGCATTGGCGGCCCCGGCGACGCGCGGTTTGACGTCGAGTAGACCGGATCCCGCGGTCGCAGCTATCGGCGCGCGGGGTCGCGCGGGAAACGGCAGGGACCATGGCAGCAGCCGCGGAGCCGCGTGTCGCGGGATTACAGGTCCGGGCGGTGGACGTGCCGCTGACCCGTCCCATCGAGACGGCGGTCGGCGCCGTGCGCAGCGCGCCGTTCGTGCTGATCGACCTGCGCACGACCGAGGGCATTACCGGCTCGGCGTACGTCTTCGCCTACACGACCTCCGTGCTGGGGCCGCTTGCCCGGCTCGTCGCGAACCTCGAGGAGTCGATGCGGCGGGAAGCGGTCGCGCCGCTCGAGCTTGGCTGGCGGCTGCGGCAGCGGTTCCGCCTGCTGGGAACGCCGGGCCTCGTCGGGATGGCGCTCGCCGGGGTCGACATGGCGGCCTGGGACGTGCTGGCCCGTGCCGCTCAGCTGCCGCTGGCCGAGCTCCTCGGCGGCCGGGTGCGCCCGATCCCGGCCTACGCCAGCCTGCGCTCGACCGCCCTGACGTCGCTGCTCGCGGAGGTCGAGGAGGCGCTGGAGCTGGGGTTCAGGCACGTCAAGCTCAAGCTGGGGCACGGACCGCTGAGCCAGGACCTCGCCGCCGTCGACGCGGTGCGGCGGGCGGTCGGGGACGCGGTCACGATCCTGGTGGACTACAACCAGGCGCTCACCGTGCCGGAGGCGGTGAGCCGCGCCGCGGCGCTCGACGGGCGCGGCGTCGGCTGGATCGAGGAGCCGGTGCCGGCCGACGATCTCGCGGGAGCCGCCCGGGTGGCAACGGCCGCGGCGGCGCCGGTCCAGCTGGGGGAGAACTGGTGGGGGCCGGGGGACGTGGCCCGCGCGCTCGCGACCGGCGCCTGCGACGAGTGCATGCTCGACGTGATGAAGATCGGCGGCGTGAGCGGCTGGCTCCAGGGTGCGGCGCTGGCCGCGACCGCCGGCATGCCGCTCTCCAGTCACACCTTCCCCGAGTTCAGCGCCCACCTGCTCGCCGTCTCGCCGACGGCGCGATTCCTGGAGCACCTCGACAAGGCCGCGCCAATACTCGAGCGCCCGGTCACGGTCGAGGGCGGTCAGGTCCTGCCCCCGCCGGGGCCGGGCGCCGGGCTCAGCTGGAACGAGCCGGCGGTGCGGCGCTATCTCGTGGAGTGACCGTCCCGCGCCGGAGCGCGACGCTCGCCGCGGACGGCGATCGGAGGGTTCCGTGAGCCTGCCATCCGCCCCGTCGAAGCAGGAGCTGCTCGAGGCACTGCGCACGTGCGGCGAGCTGACGCTGATCAGCCTGCGCTCCGTGCCCGAGGAGTCGCTGGCGCGCGGCCGCTACGAGGGCGGCTGGTCGGGCCGCGAGATCGTCGCCCACCTGGCGTCGGCCGAGTGGACCTACCCGCGCCTGATCGGCCTGGCACGCGGCGCGGGGACGGCCCCGGCGTCCTCCCCGAGCGGCGGCATCGACGCCTACAACGCGCGACAGGTGGCGAAGCGCGCCGAGACCCCGGTCGCCGACCTGCTCGGCGAGTTCGAGCGCAACCGTGAGGCGACGATCGCCGCCGTCGAGGAGGCGAACGAGGCACTGCTGGCGGTCGTGGTCCAGACCGCGGCCGGGCTGCGTGGGCCGCTGGGCGCGGTCCTGAAGTTCGTCGCCGTCGACCACGTGCTCGGCCACGTCGAGGACGTCACCGCGGGCGCGTGAGGCCCGGCGCGCCGGTCGGAGCCTCGCCGCGCGCCCCGCCCTCCGCGAAAACGCCGGCCAAACATCGGCACATCGGAAAAGTGCTTGACGAGAAGGTGCGTTGCCGTTAGACTGCGGGGAAGTAACACCCCCAACATGGCAGCGTCGCTGTGCCCCGGTTCACGCATCCGGTGCATCCGGGGCGAACCAGCGGTTGTGCCGTGTCGTCGCGGGCTACCCGGGGGTATTGCAGGTGTAGGGAGCCCGCCGTGAGGTAAGGAGAGGCCCGATCGTGGACGAGGAACTCAGGTCACTGACGGAACAGGCCGCGTCCGGCCGACTCACGCGACGCGACGTGCTGCGCCGGGGCGCGGCGCTGGGACTGGCCGCGCCGGCACTGGCGGCCGTGCTCGCCGCCTGCGGCGGGTCGTCCACGCCGGCGTCGACGACCGCGGCGTCGACGAGCAGCACCAGCGGATCCTCGACGAGCACCGCCAGCACCACCGGCGCGTCCACCCCGGCGGCCGGCTCGGCGTCCACCCCACAGGCGGCCGCCACCACCGCAGCGTCGGGTGGCAAGCGGGGCGGGGCGGGGAACCTGCGGCTCCTCTGGTGGCAGGCGCCGACGATCCTCAACGCCCACCTCTCCAGCGGCACCAAGGACTTCGACGCCTCGCGGCTGTCGCTCGAACCGCTGCTCGACATGGACCAGAACAACAACTTCGTGCCGCTGCTGGCGGCCGAGGTGCCGACCCTGGCTAACGGCGGCATCGCCTCGGACCACAGCGCGGTCACCTACAAGCTGCGCCAGGGCGTCAAGTGGCACGACGGCCAGCCGTTCACCTCGGCCGACGTCAAGTTCACCTACGACTTCATCACCAACCCGGGCACCGGCGCGACGACCCAGGGCGACTACCTGAACATCGCCTCGATCGACACCCCCGACGACTACACGGTCAAGATCACCTTCAAGCAACCGACGCTCTACTGGTTCCAGCCGTTCTTCAGCAGCGACGGCTACATCCTGCCGCAGCACGTGCTGAAGGACTACGTGGGGTCCAAGGCGCACAGCGCGCCCTTCAACCTCAAGCCGATCGGCACCGGGCCCTACAAGAACACCTCGTTCACCCCGGGCGACGTGGGGCAGTGGACTTTGAACGACACGTACTGGCAGGCGGGCAAGCCGCACTTCGACACCGTGGTCCTCAAGGGCGGCGGCGACGCGACCAGCGCGGCGCGGGCGGTGATGCAGACGGGCGAGGAGGACTGGGCCTGGAACCTGCAGATCGCCCCGAACGTGCTCAAGTCGATGCAGGGCTCGAACGCGCAGGGGGCGATCTTCACCTGGCCGGGCGGCGGCACCGAGCGCATCGAGATCAACATGGCCGACCCCGACACGACCACCGACGGGCAGAAGTCCTACTACAAGACGCCCCACCCGCACTTCAAGGTCAAGGCGGTGCGCCAGGCACTTGCCTACCTGGTCGACCGCAAGACGATCGCCGACACGCTCTACGGTCCGGGCGGCGTCGCGACGGCCTACACCCTCAACAACAGCCCGAAGTACATGTCCAAGAGCCTGACCTGGGAGTACAACATCGACAAGGCGAACTCGACGCTGGACGCGATCCCGGGCATCAGCAAGAACTCCAGCGGCATCCGGGTGCTCAACGGCCGGGCGATGAACTGGGTCTACTCGACGTCGGTCAACACCGTGCGCCAGCAGAACCAGGAGATCATCAAGGCGGCGGCGGCCAAGGCCGGCATCGGCATCCAGATCAAGTCGGTAGACGCCAGCGTGTTCTTCTCGGGCGACCCGAGCAACCCGGACACGCTGAACCGCGCGGAGTTCGACCTGGGGATGTGGACCAACGGCGACGGCATCTACCCGCTGACCTGGTTCGAGCGCTACCTGTCGGCGGACCCGGCGAAGGACATCGCGCAGCAGTCGAACCAGTACTCGGCCAACAACGTGACGCGCTACCAGAACCCGCAGTTCAACACGCTGTGGGAGCAGGCGAACAAGTCGCTCGACCAGGCGACGGTGGACTCCCTGTTCACGCAGATGGAGACGCTGGCGGTGACGGACATCGCCGAGATCGGCGAGATCGCCCGCACCAACGTGGCCGCGGTGACGAGCAAGCTGGACCCGAAGACGTACCCGCAGGGGGCGTTCTCGTCCTCCACGCTCTGGAACGTCGCCGACTGGAACGTCAAGTCGAGCTAGGCGAATAGGCGGGGCGGCAACGCCTCGCGCGGCAGACCGGGTCGCCCCACCGGCAGGTGGCGTGGCCCGGTCTTCGCGTGCGCGTCGAGACGGCCTCCCAACCGCTGGCGCGCGCACCGCGGGACGCTCGACCGGCGCGCCTCGGCCACCGACGCCGCCGCACCCTTGGCGGCTGCCCGGCCGCGGGCGATACTGGCCTCGTCGGTCGACGACCAGCCAGCAGATGCCAGTACACGAGGAGCTTCCCATGGCAACCACCAGCCGGGTTCGGGTCCGCCAGCGCAGCGGCGCGGCCGTCGTCGAGGCCCTGCGGGCCGAGGGGGTGCGGCACGTCTTCGGGCTCGTCGGATCGCACGTGCTCGAGATCTACGACGCGCTGGCCGACGCGCCGGACATCCGCCACGTCACCGTCAAGCACGAGACGACCGCCGCCGGCATGGCCGACGCCTACGGGCGCCTGACCGGCAAGCCGGGCGTGGCCCTGGTCACCGCCGGCCCCGGCGCCACCAACTCCCTGACTGGCGTCGCCCAGGCCTACATGGCCGCCTCGCCGGTGGTCCACATCAGCGGCGCGGTGCCGACCGGGGCCTCCTACGAGTCCTTCCACGGCGTCGACGCGCCCGACTTCCTGGTGCGCCAGTTCGCCGAGGTCACCAAGTGGAGCGTCGCCGTCGAGCGCCCGGAGGAGATCCCGCACGTGCTGGCGCGCGCCTTCGCCGTCGCCACCGGCGACCGGCCGGGACCGGTCCACATCGAGATCCCGCAGGACGTGCTGCTGGCCGGCGCGACCGAGATGGACGCCTACGAGCCGGTCGCGGTCGAGCCGGAGCGGCTGGACGACGCCGCGGTCGGGCACCTGGCCGAGCTGATCCGCGGCAGCCGGCGGCCGGTCATCTGGGCCGGCAAGGGGGTGCGCGCGACGCTCGCCGACGCGGAGCTGGCCGAGCTGGCGACGCTGCTGGAGGCGCCGGTGATCCCCTCCGGCGACGCGGCCGGCTTCCTGCCCGACAGCCACCCCCTCTCGACCGGGCAGCTCGCCCTCTACGACCGCACGCCGCTGCAGAAGGAGCTGGCGGCGGAGGCCGACCTGGTCCTGGTCGTCGGCGAGCGCGGCGCCACCGGCCACGCCGACATCATCTTCAGCCTGACCCGGGCCCCGGTCGCCGGCATCTGGCTCGGCAACGACGGCGAGGCGCCGGACCCGCGCTCGGCCGGGGGCGGCGTCGCCCACGTGCGGACGGCGCTCGACCAGCTCATCGAGGCCTGCGGCGACCAGCAGCGCCCGGTCGACGAGGCCCTGCGGGCGCGGGTCGCCCGCGGCAAGGACGGGCTGCGCCGGCACGTGCTCGACCAGGTCCGGCGCGACTACGGCGCCGCCCGCCCGATGCACTACGGCGTGGCGCTCGAGGCGCTGCCCGAGGTCGTCGACGCCGACACGCTCGTGCTGGGCGACATCGGCAGCCACAACCAGTGGACGCGCCTGGTCGTCGAGACGCTCAACCGCACCACCTACACGCCGGAGGGCTTCTGGGGAGCGATGGGCTTCGGGCTGCCGGCGGCGATGGCGGCCAAGCTCGCCTTCCCGGAGAAGAAGGTGGTCGCGGTCACCGGCGACGGCTGCTTCTTGATGTCCAGCGCCGATTTCTCGACGGCGGTCGAGTCCGGGCTGAACCCGGTCATCGTCATCCTGAACGACCGGCAGTACGGCATGATCGTCGGCATGCAGGAGAGCACCTTCGGCCGCAAGAGCGAGACGGCGCTCGACGGGCCGGACTACGTCGCCTTCGCCCGCTCCTTCGGCGCCGACGGCGTGCGGGTCGACCGGCCGGAGGAGATGCGCGCGGCGCTGGAGCGCGGGCTGGCCAGCCCGACGATCTTCGTCATCGACGCCAGTTGCGACTACCGCTTCCCTACCTACGACCTGGCCCGCGCGGCGCGCGAGCTGGGCTGAAGCCGGGCCGGCGACGGAGTCCGAACGTTTCGAGCGACGAGGGAGGGACTGCACGATGGGAACCGCTGAGACGCGCGACGTGCTCGGGGCGATGCGGCGGGTCCGCCAGACGCGGCAGTACCGGCCGGAGCCGGTGCCGGGCGACCTGGTGCGCGAGCTGCTGGAGGTAGCGCGCTGGACCGGCAGCTCGCGCAACACCCAGCCCTGGCACTTCGTGGTGGTGACCGACCGCGAGCAGCTGCGCCGGCTCAGCCAGCTGCGCACGCCGATCAACTGGGTGGCCGCCGCCCCGCTCGGCATCGCCATCGTGCTCGACGGCGACAACCCGATGAGCGAGGTCTACGACGAGGGGCGCGCCACCGAGCGCCTGCTGATCGCGGCGACGCACCTCGGGCTGCGCGGCGGCGTCGCCTGGTTCGGCGACGCGGACCAGGAGCGGCAGGCCAAGGAGATCCTCGGCGTGCCCCAGGAGCGCCTGGCGCGCTCGGTCGTGGCCATCGGCTACTCGGACACCTCGCAGGACCCGCGGCCGAACCGGGTGACCGGCGGGCGCCGCCCGCTCGCCGAGGTCGCCAGCTACGACCGCTTCGACGGCCGGCCCGCCTGAGCCGGCACGTCGACTCCCCCGGAACGATGGGGACGCGCGAGGAGGCGTCGATGAGGCTGAACCTGACCCCCGACGAGCTGCTGACCACCACCCGCTCGGTCCGCAAGCGCCTCGACCTGCGCCGCCCGGTCGAGCGCGCGGTCATCGAGGAGTGCCTGCGCATGGCGCAGCAGGCCCCGACCGGCAGCAACTCCCAGCACTGGAGCTTCGTGGTGGTGACCGACCCGGAGAAGCGCCGCGGGCTCGCGGAACTCTACCGGCAGGGCTGGACCGCCTACATGCGGAGCCGCGACGCCAACCCGGGGGCCGAGGCGTACGCCCAGCCGGACCGGGACGAGACGCAGGCGCGGGTGCGCTCCTCCTCCACCTACCTGGCGGAGCACATGCAGGACGTGCCGGTGCTGGTGATCCCCTGCGTCAGCCCGCGCACCGACGGGGCGTCGGCGGTGGCCCAGGCGGCGACCTGGGGCAGCATCGTCCAGGCCGCCTGGAGCTTCATGCTGGCGGCGCGGGAGCGCGGGCTGGGGACCGTCTACACCACGCTCCACCTGCCCCACGAGCGCGAGGCCGCCGACCTGCTGGGCGTCCCCTACGAGCAGGTGATGCAGGTGGCGATGATCCCGGTCGCCTACACCCTGGGCACCTCGTTCCAGCCGGCCAAGCGCGAGCCGCTGGCGTCGATGGTCCACTGGGAGCGCTGGTAGGCGGCGCTGCCGGCGCCTTCC
>DASSZN010000076.1:0-4041 GCA_035702805.1 Thermomicrobiaceae bacterium
GCGGGTCCCACAACGTCACCGATCCCGACCACGATCAGGACGAGCGGCAGGATCATCCTGGAGCGAACCGGTCGAACCTGGACCTGCCGGTACAGGATCCAGGCGAGCGCCACCAGGCTGACGATGGCACCCGCCACAGGGGCTACCGTAGCCCACGTCAACGCACCGCCAACCACCATACCCGCGAGACCGGTCACGCCCGCCGGGAGCGCCTGCGATCACGGCGGCGCCGGATCATGCCGATCAGCCAGAGGATCCCGAGCACGCGCAGCCAGTTGCCACCCTCTCGATTCCCGTTCATCACAACTCCTCCCGATCGATCGTCTCACCATCCGTCACCGGCGGGGCGGCACGGTCCTGCAGGTCCACCTGCGCGACCAGCACCCGCGTCCAGACGCCGTCCAAGTCGGGGCTGGCCGAGGCGGCGTCGAGCAGCGCCTGGATGCCCGCCTGCAGTCGCGCGAGGTGCTCACCCGACAGGCAGAGCCCGGTGCGTCGAATCGACACCTCGCGGGTGGCCCCGGCGGCCCGAGCGGCGAAGGCCCGGTTGATGTCGGCCCGCGTCGCCTCGAGCACCTGACCCAGGACGTGAGCCATCTCTTCGGGCGTCGCGTCGTCGCCAGGCGGCTCCGCGGTAGCGATGCCGTAGACCCGCTCAACCTTGCCGCCGGGCAGCTTCCGGTATTCGACCACCTCGATCAGCCGCGCCCGCTCGAGCTGACGCAGATGGTAGTAGAGCCGGTCGGGCGGCAGCTCGACCCAGCGTGCCAACTCCTTGACCGAGCGGGAACGCAGCCAGAGCGCATCGAGCAGGCGAAGACGCAGCGGGTCGGCCAACGCCCGGTGGAGCGAGCGAAAGCCCCCAGGTGGACCGCCTACACTCATTGACGTCTGCTCCAGTCACTGTAATTTCTTTCGACAACCACGTCCAGTATACACCGCGAGGCCGCCGACGCGGCGCTATACTGCGGAGCACCTGTCCCGTGGAGATGGACCGCGAGGCCCACGGAGCGCGGCCGGAAGGAGCCCCCGATGTCGTCGACCGTCGAGCAGCTCAAGGGCAAGCGGGCCGGCGTCGGCCTGCGCGCCCACGATCCCGACCGGGCCTACCGCGGCTACACCCTCTTCACCCCAGCCATCGCCGAGCACACCGTCTACCTGATCGACATGCGGGGCGAGGTCGTCCACACCTGGGAGATGCCCTACCCGCCCGGGCTCTCCGGGTACCTGACCGAGCGCGGCACCCTCTTCTACAACGGCCGCGTCCCCGAAGAGTCCGACCGCTACGTCGCGACCGGCGGCTGGAAGGGCGGCATCGCCCTCGAGATGGACTGGGACGGCCGCGTCCTCTGGGAAGTGCGCCACCCGGACCACCACCACGATGGCATCCGGCTCCGCAACGGCAACGTCCTCCTCCTCTGCCTGGCGCCGCTGTCGGCAGACCTCGCGGCCCGCGTCCAGGGCGGCCTGCCCGGAACCGAGCACAACGGCGTCATGCACGCCGACTACCTGGTCGAACTGACGACCGAGGGCCGGGCCGTCTGGGAGTGGCGCAGCTGGGAGCACCTGGACCCGGCGGTCGACCGCATCGTCGCGGCGCAGGACCACCGCGCCGAGTGGACGCACGGCAACGCCGTCGCCGAGCTACCGGACGGCAATCTGGTCGTCAGCTTCCGCACCATCTCGGCGGTGGTGATCGTCGATCGAACGAGCGGCGAGATCGTCTGGAAGCTCGGGGCGCCGCCGCTCGCCCAGCAGCACGCGCCCCAGCCGCTGCCCAACGGCCACCTGCTCATCTTCGACAACGGCACCCACCGGATCGACCACCCGCTACCCCATTCGCGGGTGATCGAGGTCGACGTGGCGACGAAGGAGGTCGTCTGGAGCTACCAGGAGCCGCACCTGGCCGACTTCTTCAGCCCCTTCATCTCCAGCGCCCGGCGGCTGCCGAACGGCAACACGCTCATCTGCGAGGGTTGGTTCGGCCGCCTGTTCGAGGTGACACCGGAGGGCGAGACGGTCTGGGAGTACGTCAGCCCGCACTTCGGCGTCTCGCCGGCCCGCCCGGCCGAGGGTCCACACAACCACGTCTTCCGCGCCTACCGCTACGGCGAGGAGGAGATTGCCCGTGCACGGGGCGGCACGTCCTCCTGATACCGTCGCCTCCGGGGCACGGGCGCGACAAATCGCGCCCAGAGCACCGATCGGGTCAGCTCGGCACATCGAACGGGACTGCGCGCCTCACTCGCGGTAGCGGCGCAGCAGCGGCCGCTTGGCGACCTCCACCAGCCCGAGGTAGGTCGCCACCACCACGACCAGGAAGAGGAAGTAGCTCGCCGGCAGCGCGGTCAGGCCGAGCAACGGGCCCAGCGGCGTGAAGGGGAGCGCGATCGCCACCGCGATGATCGTCAGGATCGTGGCCGCGAGCGGCAGGCTCGGCCGGCTCCGGAACGGGTTGCCGGCGGTGCGGATCACGAACAGCACCGACGTCTGGGTGACCAGCGATTCGACGAACCAGCCGGTGTGGAAGAGCGACTCCGAGGCGTGGAACAGCCAGAGCATTGCGAAGAAGGTCAGGAAGTCGTAGATCGAGCTGATCGGGCCGATCAGGAGCATGAAGTTGCGGATCAGGCCGATGTCCCAGCGGCGCGGCCGGCGGACGAAATCCGGGTCGACCGTGTCGGTCGGGATAGTGATCTGCGCCACGTCGTAGAGGAAGTTGTTCAGCAGGATCTGGGTCGGCAGCATCGGCAGGAAGGGCAGCAGCAGGGGTGCGCCGGCCATGCTGAACATGTTGCCGAAGTTCGAGCTTGTCCCCATCAGCAGGTACTTGGTCACGTTGCCGAACGCCCGCCGACCCTCCAGGATCCCCTGGTGGAGGACGGGCAGGCTGCGCTCGAGCAGGATGATGTCCGCCGCGTCCTTGGCGATGTCGGTCCCGTTGACGACCGAGATGCCGACGTCGGCCGTGCGCAGCGACGGCGCGTCGTTGATGCCGTCCCCGAGGAAGCCGATCACGTGGCCGCGGCGCTTGAGCGCCAGCATGATCCGGTCCTTCTGGGCCGGGGAGACGCGGGCGAAGACGCGCGTCGTCTCGGCGACGTGCTCCAGCGCATGGTCCGTCATCCGCTCCAGGTCGCTGCCGAGCACCAGTCGGCTCGCGTCCAGCCCCACCGCCGCGCAGACGTGCCGGGCGACCAGCTCGTTGTCGCCGGTCAGCAGCTTGACCTCCACGCCGTCGCTCGCGAGCGCGCGCAGGATGTCGTCGGCGTCCTCCAGCGGCGGGTCGCTGAAGGCCAGGAAGCCGGCCAGCGTCAGGTCGTGCTCGTCGGCCGCGGCGTAGGCCGGCCGGTCCGGCACGTCCCGCCACGCCACCGCGAGCACGCGGTTGCCCTCGTCGCTGAGCCGCCGGTAGACCGTCTCGACCCGCGCCCGCGCCTCGCCGGTGAGCGCCGCGGTCCCCTCACCGTCCGCGAACGCCGCGCAGAGGGGCAGGATCCCCTCGGGCGCGCCCTTGGTCACCAGCCGGCGCTCCGCCGTCGAGGCCACCACCACCGACAGGCGACGGCGCTCGAAGTCGAACGGGACCTCGTCGACCTTCTCGTACTCCCGGCCGTCCTCGGCGGGGTGCTCCAGAATGGCGCTGTCGAGCGGGCTGGCGATCCCGGTCTGGAAGCGGCTGTTGAGCCGGGCCAGCAGGAGCACGGGTTCGGACGGGCGGCCCAGCGGGTCGACGTGCTCCTCGAGCAGCATCCGGCCGGTCGTCAGCGTGCCCGTCTTGTCGCTGCAGAGGATGTCGATGCTGCCGAAGTTCTGGATCGCCGCCAGGTGCTTGACGATCACCTTCTGCCGGCTCATGTGGATCGCGCCCCGGGCGAGCGTGACCGTCGTGATCATCGGCAGGAACTCGGGCGTCAGCCCCACGGCCAGCGCCACCGCGAAGAGCAGGGACTCCAGCGGGTCGTGGTGCTCCGCCAGGTTGGCGAGCAGGACGAACAGCACCAGGAAGAAGACGGTACGCATGATGAGGTAGCCGAAGTG
>DASSZN010000209.1:0-6705 GCA_035702805.1 Thermomicrobiaceae bacterium
ATGGGCGAGTTCGTCGTGCACCAGCAGGGCAACCTCGAGCACGCGCTCGAAGCCGACGTCCGGACCGGGGTCGAGGTCGAAGATCGCCCAGTCGGGTCGGTCGAGGGCCCGCGCGGTGCTCGGCCACAGGTGGACCTCGACGCCGCCGCGGTCGGCGTACCAGAGCAGCCCGGCGGCGTCGTCGACCAGGGGCACGCAGCGCTCACCGGCGCGCGTCTCCGGCCGGTAGTGCAGGCAACGCAGCCAGTCCGGTGCGCCGGCCGGCCGGTCGCGCAGGTAGAAGCCAGTACCGGCAACGTCGTCCGGGAAGACGCGGAGGGTTAGCGGACGATCCACGAGGTAGGGCGCCATCACCGGCGCGACCTCGCGGTAATAGCCGGCGAGGTCCGCCTTGGTGAGCCCGGCGGCGGGCCAGATCACTCGCCCCGGGTTGGACACGGTGACGTCGCGACCGTCGACGCGCCAGGTGACGACTTCCTCGTCTGGCACGGTTCCCGCCTCGTCCGGCGCGCCGCTAGCCGAGGCGCGCCCGCAACACCTGCCCCAGCCGACGCACGCCCAGTGCCGTCCGCTCCACCGGCAGTGTCGAGAAGCCGAGGCGGAACGACGGTGAGCGGCGGCCGTCGGGGTAGAAGGCATAGCCGGGGACGTACGCGACGCCGTGTCTGACGCAGGCGTCGAGCAGCGTAGCGGTGTCGATGCCGTCGGGCAGGGTGACCCAGACAAAGAAGCCGCCGGCCGGCTCCGTCCAGCGCACGTCGGCGGGCATCTCGCGCTCCAGCGCGTCGAGCAGCCGGTTGCGCCGCTCGCGGTACACCTCGCGCGCGCGATCGAGGTGCGCGTCCAGCCAGCCGTCGCCCGACGCCAGCGTCACGGCCCGCTGGACCATCCGGTCGCTCTGGATGTCGACCGCCTCCTTGACGTTGCGGAAGATCGGCATGACCGCGGACGGCGCGACGATCCAGCCCATGCGCAGGGCGGGCGCGAGCGTCTTGGAGAACGTGCCGAGGTAGATTACCGACGGGTCGAGCGCCCGGAGTGGCCCCTGGTCGCCGCCGTCGTACCACAGCTCGCCGTAGGGGTCGTCCTCCACGATGGGGACGCTGTAGCGCGCGGACAGGGCCAGGATGGCGCGGCGGCGATCCGCGCTGAGCGTCACGCCGGCCGGATTCTGAAACGTCGGCACGGAGTAGATCATGCGCGGGCGCGGCTCGGCGGCGAGCGCCGCCTCGAGCGCGGACGGCAGCATGCCGTGCCCGTCCATGGCGACGGTGACGTACTCGGGCTGATAGGCGTCGAAGACCTGGAGCGCGCCGAAGTAGGTCGGCGACTCGACGACGACGCGGTCACCGGGGTCGATGAAGGCGCGCGCGACGAAGTCGAGTCCCTGCTGCGAGCCGTTGGTGACGATGACGTCCTCGAGCCGCGCGGTGACGCCACGACGGGCCATGCGCTCCACGATCATGGCGCGGAGCGGCTCGTACCCCTCCACCTCGCCGTAGTAGAGCACGCCCGGGTCGATCTCGCTCCAGGCCTGCCGGGTCGCCCAGGCGAGGCGCTCGACCGGCAGGCACTCGACCGGTGGGGTGCCGCCCGCCATCGCCACCAGGTCGGGGTGCGCCGACGGATCGACGAACGCGTCCTCGGGGAGCGCCTTGAGATGGGTGGCTCGAGCCGCCAGCGCGCGCTGCCAGTCGATCGTCACGCCGGGCCGCCCGGAATCGCTGTCTCCCCCGGAGCGTCGACCAGCACCACTTCCAGTCGCTTGTTGATGCGCCCCTTGCTGCGGGTGCCGACCACCGCCAGGCCGCCGACCTCGCGCGTGTTGCGCACGTGAGTCCCGCCGTCCGCCTGGAGGTCGAGCCCCGCGATCTCGACGATGCGCACCTCGCTGATGCCCTCCGGCAGCAGGTTGATCTTGGTGCGGATGAGGTCCGGGATGGCGAACGCCTCGGCGCGGGGCAGGCTGCGCCACGAGACGGGCAACCCGGCGTGGATCCGGTCGTTCGCCAGCGCCTCGATGCGCGCCACGCGCTCCGGATTGAGATCTTCGAGCTCGAAGTCCATGCGCGCTTTGTCCGGGCCCATGTTGCCGCCGGTGACCAGGGCGCCGTACTCGCGGAAGACGACGCCGCACAGGACGTGGAGCGCAGTGTGGGTACGCATCAACCGGTAGCGGCGCTCCCAGTCGAGTGCTCCGTGGACCGCGGTGCCGGGATCGGGGGGTGGATCGCCCTCGAGCATGTGCACGATGGCGCCCGCGTCCTTGCCGACGCGCGTGACGCGCCAGGTGCATGCCCCGTCGCTGAGCGTCCCCTCGTCGTTGGGCTGGCCGCCGCCGCCCGGGTAGAACGCGGTGCGGTCGAGCAGGACGGCGCCGTCGCGGACCTCGGTGACGACTGCGTCGAACTCGCGCGTGTAGCTGTCGCTCAGGTACAGGAGCTCGGTCATCCAGTTGCCCCTTCGCCGCGTCCGCACCGGGGATTGTGAAAAGTCATCTTAATGACCGCCAGCCGCGCCTGTCAAGGCGAACGCGTCGGAGGGTGCGACCCACGACGGGCACCTCGCTTGCGGAACCGAAACTCGGACGGACGCGCGTCCGGCCTCACGAGGCGGAAAGGTGACGATGCTCGACGAAGAGACAATGGCAGACCTGGCGCGGAGTGCGGCGCCGGGCCGGGATCGTGGCGCTGGAAGAGTTGTAGCTGCAGGGGCACTCCTGGACCTGGCGCGCGAGTACACCATCGAGGGCCAGCGAGTTGTGGTCCGATCGCGCGTGGTCGTGTTCCCCGCCACGGTCGACGTAGGTCCCTCGAACCTCGAAGTGCAGGACGATCGGCTTGTCAACGTGACGTCCTAGCCGTCGCGTGAGATGATCTCTAGGGCGCGCCCGTGTCGCGCCCGGTGGCGACAGGCAGGAGCAAGGCTGGCAATGGCGCGTCCGCGCATCCGGGTCATCCCGCTCGGCGGTATCGGCGAAGTCGGGAAGAACTCCACCCTCTACGAGTACCGCGGTGACATGGTCCTGGTCGACCTGGGAACGAAGTTCCCGGAAGAGGAGATGCGGGGGGTCGACCTGATCGTGCCCGACATCTCGTATGTGGTCAAAAACATCGACCGCCTGCGCGCCATTCTGCTGACGCACGCGCACGAGGACCACATTGGCGGGCTGCCGTACCTGCTGCCGCTGCTGAAGAGCCGGGCGCCGATCCCGATCTACGGGTCCGCGCTGGCGATCGCCTACGTGCAGGCCAAGCTCGACGAGGCCGGCATCACCAACCTGGCGGACTTCCAGGTCATCGGCCCGCACCAGCAGTACCGTCTCGGCAAGCACTTCTCAGCCGAGTTCGTCCCCGTCACGCACAGCATTCCGGGCGCCTTCGCGATCGGACTCAAGACACCACTCGGCTGGATCCTGCACACCGGCGACTACAAGTTCGACCCGACCCCGCCGCTCGGCCCGCCGACCGACGAGACCCGCCTGCGCGAGATCGGCGCCGAGGGCGCGCTGCTGCTCCTCACGGACGCGGTGCGGGTCGAGCGACCCGGCCACACGCCGTCGGAGGCCGTCGTCAGCGAGACGCTCTACCGCACGATCGGGGCGGCTACTGGCCGGGTCGTCCTGACGACCTTCGCCTCGAACATCACCCGCATCGACCAGGCGATCCGCGCGGGCTACCGCCACGGGCGCAAGGTGGCCATCTCCGGACGCAGCATGGAGCAGAGCACCCGGATCGCGACGGACCTCGGCTACCTGACGCCGCCGGACGACGTGATCATCCCGGTGGACGTGGCCACCAAGCTCCCACGCGACCAGGTCCTGTTCCTGACGACCGGCAGCCAGGGTGAGGCCAGCGCGGCGCTCGCGCGCATCGCGAGCGGCGAGCACCCGGCGATCCGCCTGCAGCGGGGCGACACCGTCATCTTCTCGGCGACGCCGGTGCCGGGCAACGAGGAGACAGTCTCCCAGACGATCGACCAGCTCTTCCGACGGGGCGTGAACGTGGTCTACTCGGCGATCGAGCCGACGATCCACGTCTCCGGGCACGCCAGCCGGGAGGAGCTAAAGTTCATGCTCCGCCTGATCCGGCCGCGCTTCGTCGTGCCGATCCACGGCGAGTACCGGCACCTGTACCTCTACCGCGACCTGGCGCTGGAAACCGGTTACACCGACGCGCAGGTGCTGATCCCGGACCTGGGCTGTGAGTTCAGCTTCGGCCGGGACACCGCGCGCCGCGAGGGCACGGTCGAGAGCGGCGCCGTCCTGGTCGACATCCTGGGCAACCGCAACGTGATCCTGCGCCAGCGCGATGAGATCGCGAAGGCCGGCGTCATCATCGCCACGATGATCGTCGACCGGGAGAGCGGGAACCTGATCGCCGGGCCGGACGTGTCGGCCCAGGGACTCGACGGCCAGATCGAGTCGTGGGTGCTCGAGCGCGCCGAGGACGAACTCAAGAAGTTCCTGGAGAAGCGGCAGAAGGGCGGCTTCAGCTACGGCTACCTGGTGAGCCGGACGAAGAACGTGCTCAGCCGCCAGATCTACCGGCACGCCAAGATGCGCCCGATGATCATGCCCGTCATCAGCGAGCTCTGACGGCGCCGCGAGGGCTACTTCACGCTGGTCACGGCGATGGTGACGGCCACCAGCGCGAAGACGCCGACGACCAGCGACGTGATCCCGATGGCCGGACCGCGACCGAACCGGCGGCGCAGCGGCGCCATCAGCCCGAGCGACAGGACCGCGAGACCGCCGAACAGCACGTGGGTCCACGGGACGGCGTGTGGGTGCTGCACGAAGAGGACGATGCCGATGATGACCTGGATGCCGAGCAATGTGTGCGCAATGCCGGTCAACCAGGACGGCAACCCGTCACGGCGCGCCAGGATCCAGGAGGCGATCGCGATCCCAAGGTAGACGATGACGATCGCCTCGCCGAGGCCGCGGTGCAGTCCGAGCATCCCTACTCCTCCACGTCGACGTCCCCCATAACACCGGACCGGGGGCCGGCGCCCATTGAATCACAGGTGTCGTGGTGGCGGCGGCCGGGAGGTCAGGCGCGCAGTGCGTGGCCGAGCAGCCGGGTGCCCAGGCGACGGCGCGTGGCGTGCCGGCTGGAGATGGCCAGCAGGCCGAGGAGGGGGACGACCAGGCGGTAGGGCACCGTGACGATCCGGCGGGGGTGGACGATCGGTGCACCGCCGGTGCCGAGGTCGCGCAGCAGGTGTGACCCGAGTCCCAACAGCGCGGCCAGCCCGAGGTGCTGCTCGGGACGCCAGGCCTCGGCGAGCACCGCGCAGAGAAGCGGCGTCAGCAGCGAGTGGGATGGCGGGCGGTGCTCCATGGTCATCGTCCGGGCGAGATGAAGCGAGCGGGCCGCCGGAATGTGGTCCAGGTCGAGCAGCAGCGCGCTGGACAGGACAACGCGCAGGAACGCGGCCGGCTCGCGGACGTAGGGGAGCGCGGGCAGGGCGACGGCCAGGGCGGTGCCGCCATGGCAGAGCCCGTCCATCAGGCCGCGACGCGGTGTGCCGTCGTCCGCGCCCTCCCAGCGACGGTGCCAGGCGCCGGTCGCCAGCGCCGCGGCGGTCGCCGCCAGGATGGAGACGGGCTGTAGCCACCGGGGGCGTTGCGTCGACGGCGGCTGCGGTCCGGGCGCCGGGCGGCGACTTGGCCTGGTTTGCGCCACAGGCACCGTCTCAGGTGGGCGCGACCGCGCCGGGGAGGTCGATCCGCGATGTCGTCGAACCATGAGCCGGGCTCCCGTCGCGCGGTGGTCCTGCTATCCGGCGGGCTGGACAGCACCACCGTCGCCCACCTGGTGCATGTCACCGGCCAGGAGATCTACGCGCTGTCATTCGACTACGGCCAGCGCCACCGGCGCGAGTTGGACGCCGCGGTCGCGGTAGCCCGATCCGTGTCCGCGGTGGAGCACCGCATCGTGCGGGTCGACCTGGGGTCGCTCGGTGGCTCCAGCCTGACCGGTCAGGGGCCCATTCCGCGCGAATCCGCGCCGGGCACCATCCCCACGACGTGGGTGCCCGCCCGGAACCTGATCTTCCTGGCTATCGCCTCGGGCTACGCCGAGACCGTCGGCGCCGACGCGATCTTCCTCGGCGTGAGCGAGGTCGACTACTCCGGCTACCCGGACTGCCGCGGTGAGTTCCTGGATGCGTACCAGCGCGCGGCCGATCTCGCCAGCAAGCAGTACGTCGAGACGGGCCGCCGCATCCCGGTCATCGCGCCGCTGCTGCACCTGCCCAAGACCGGCACCGTCCGCCTCGGACTGGCACTGGGCGTCGACTACGGGCTCACCTGGTCATGTTACCAGGGCGGCGTCGCGCCATGCGGTGTCTGCGACTCCTGCCGCCTGCGCGCGGCCGCCTTCGAGGAAGCCGGCGTCGCAGATCCGCTCCTCGTGCCCTGAGAACCTGTGGGTCACGATGTGCCAACTGGCATGGGCCTTGCGCCTCGCCGTCGCGGAATCGGAACCGTCCGACGACGAATTGCAGGGAGGGAGCCAGCAGGTGCAGGACGCGGAGCGAGATCGGGCCGTGGGCGCGGGCAGCGCGGCCACGACGATCGGCGTCGCCGCCGGTGGCATCGGCGGGATGCTTGGGGCAGGTGGCCCGGGGATGATCGGCGGCATGGTGCTCGGCTGGGTGGTCGGGTTCCTGACCGGCATCATCATGGGCATGAACTCC
>DASSZN010000212.1:0-10869 GCA_035702805.1 Thermomicrobiaceae bacterium
CTCGCAGCTGCTGCCAGGACTCCAGGAGCCAGGCCGTGTTCGGGCCGTTGTGCGCGTTCGCGAACGCCGTCGCACCGGCGGGGTCGGCGAGCTTCAGGTTGAGGGTATACCAGGACGGCTGGCTCTGGCCGGTCAGCGCGACCAGGTCGCCGCGCGTCACCCAGACGAGCGGGTCGCTCGTCGGCATCGCGCTGGTGAGGGCGACGCCGCGTACGGTGAATCGCTGCTTGTTGAGCAGGACCGTGTCGCCGACGTGGACGCCGAGGGCGTCGGCGAAGCCGCGCTCGAGCACGACCCCGCCGGGCGCGGTCCAGTTGCCGGCGGTGACGAGTGGCTGGTCGAGCGCGGCCCGGTCATGGTCGCGGCCCTCGGCTTTGACGCGAATGGTGGCGCCGCGCGCGGCGAGCTCCAGCTCGGCGACCGGGTAGGGGCCGGTCGAGGCGGTCACGCCGGGCGCCTGCCGCAGCGCCACGAACTGCTGGAAGGTTCCCTCGCTCCCGTGAAAGCCGGGCTCGAACAGCGCCATCGCGTCCGGACCCTTCGTCGCCGCGCGCGTGCGGGCGAAGGGGCTGTTCGTCACGCCGTGGAGCACGAGCCCGAGCGTCAGGGTCGTAATGGTGGTCGCGATCATCACCACCAGCAGCGCCGACTGTGCCCGGCGGCGCCGGATGTCGCCGCGCGCCAGCCGCCAGACCAGCAGCAGCCGTCCCCGCACGCCTCAGCCCTCCAGCCCGGTCAGCTCGCGCAGGCTCCGCGCGCGGCTCGCCGTCAGCCGGGCCTCGTCCACGAGCGCGCCGTCGCGCATGGTGATCACCCGGTCCGCCGTGGCCGCGATGCGCTCGTCGTGGGTGACGACCACCAGCGTCTGGCCGGCCGCGTGGAGCCGCGCGAACAGGCGCAGCACCTCGGCGGTGGCGGCGCTGTCGAGGTTGCCGGTCGGCTCGTCGGCCAGCACCAGCAGCGGCCGGTTCGCCAGGGCGCGGGCGATCGCCACCCGCTGGCGCTGCCCGCCGGAGAGGGCCGAGGGCAGGTGCGCGGCCCGGTTGGCCAGGCCGACCTGCGCCAGAAGCTCGGTCGCCCGGCGGCGCGCGTCGCGCGGCGAGCCTCCCGCCAGCAGCACCGGCAGTTCCACGTTCTCGAGCGCGGTCAGCTCGTCGACCAGGTGGAACGCCTGGAACACGAACCCCAGCGCGTGGCGGCGCAGGCGCGCCAGCCGCGCCTCCGGCAGCCGCTCGAGCGGCTCGCCGGCCAGCCGCACCGTGCCCGCCGTCGGGCGCTCCAGGCCACCCAGCAGGTAGAGGAGCGTCGACTTGCCGCACCCGCTCGGCCCGACGATCGCCACCGACTCACCGGCGGCGACGGTGAGGCTCACCTCGTCCACCGCGCACACCCGCGCCGGCCCGGCGCCGTACTCCTTGCGCAGCCTTCCGGTGGAGAGGACCGCGACGTTGCCTGTCATGACCCTGCCTTCGCTGTGCCCCAGTAGCGGGCGCACGCCTCGAGCCAGCGCAGGTCTGCCTGCAGCCGCAGCAGCACGCCCTCCAGGAGCAGGCTGGCGACGGAGCCCTCCGGCTCGGCCAGCGCCGCACGCTGTGCCTCCCCCAGCGCGGCGAGCAGTTCGTGCCGCTGGGCGTCCACGATCCGCAGCGGGTCGGCCAGCCCGGCCGTGGCTGCCGCGACCAGCTTCAGGTGGAACTCGGCCGGCGCCGGCTTCGGCCAGCTGGTGTCCGCCAGCCACGACCGCAGCCGCTCACGCCCGGCGTCTGTCAGCTCGTACACCTTGCGGCCCGGCCGGTCCGGCTGGCCCTCCCAGTGAGAGCCGACCAGTCCTGCCCGCTCCAGCCGCCCCAGCGTGACGTAGACCTGACCCTCGTTGAGGGTGCCGGCGAGCGGCCCGAGGGCGAGCGCCAGCTGGCGGCGGAGCTGGTAGCCGTGCCGGGGCTCGCGGGCCAGCAGCGCGAGCAGCACCTCCCGCGCCACCCCCAGCTGGTAGCCCCGCAGCGGTTCCGGACCCGACCGCTCGACCGACTCGGCCACTGGCGCTCCTAACCGTTAGCCACCGTAGGTTAACCGTTAGGGATGCTGGCGTCAAGCGGGCAGACGGCGGCTCCCTCGCCGCGCGAGGTCTCCGACGCCGGTTTTCCACCGTCACGCCAGTCCCCACCCCTGCCGGTCGACCAAGCTTGCTGCCCTGGAAGAGGATTCTCCGGAATGGATCTGTTACACTACCGGCGAGGAGCTATGGGGCAATGAACTCAACACCGCTGAACCGCATCGAGTGGCTGAGCGACCTGGTCCGCCTCGAGATCCGGCTGTGGGAGCGGGTCGACGCGCGGCTACGCGCGGAGCACGGCCTGCCGCTGGCCCACTTCTGGCCGCTGTACGTCGTCGGCCATGCGCCCGCCGAGAGCCTGCGCGTCGGCGAGCTGGCCGCGGCGCTGGGGCTCACGGTGGGCGGGACCAGCAAGGTCGTCGACCGCATCGTGGCCGCCGGCTACCTCCGCCGCGAGCCCGACCCCACCGATCGCCGCGCTTCCCGCCTCGTCCTGACCCATGCCGGGCGGAGCTGCCTGGGCGCGGCCGGCGCGACCTGCGAGGCCGAGCTGGCCGCGGCGCTCGACGCCGCCCTCGGCCCGGACGAGCAGCGCGGTATGCACCGCCTGGTCCGACGCCTCCTGGGCGTCACCGGCGGAGACGCACCCGCCTGACGGACGGCCGAGCGGCCGCGCCGCCAGGCTGCCCATCGATGCCGTTTGGGAGGTACACGATGCCGGTGCCGAGCCCGCTCTTCCTGACCGGCCAGAACCAGGCCTTCACCGGGGACGCCGCCACGGTCCCCGCCCGCCTCACCGCCCACGCTCGGACGATGGCCCAGGGCGTCTACCAGCTCGCCGAGCGGTTCTTCGTCGCCGTCGGCTACGGGCAGTCCAACCTGACGATGGTGGTCGGGACCGACGGCGTGCTGATCGTCGACTGCCTGGAGACCGAGGAGCACGCGCGGCAGGCGCTGGCCGACCTGCGCCGGTTCAGCGACAAGCCGGTCAAAGCCGTGATCTACACGCACAGCCACCCGGACCATATCTCGGGGGTGCGCGCGGTCCTCGACCCGGCCGAGGTCGCGCCGGGACACGTCGAGATCTACGCCCACGAGCGGCTGCCGACGGTGATCCGGGGCAACCCGAGCCTCGGGCTCGTGCCCGCGCTGCGGCTGGCCTACACCTTCGGGCTCGACCTCGATCGCGGTCCCGAGGGCTGGGTGGAGACGGGGCTCGGGACGCAGTTCGGCCTCGGCACCACCGGCTTCCTGCCGCCCACGACCGTCTTTCGGGGGGCGCTCGACCTCGAGGTGGCCGGCATCCGGGTGCGGCTGCGGGAGGCGCCGAGCGAGTCGGACGACGAGATCGTGCTGTGGTTCCCGGACCAGGGGGTCCTCCACGCGGCGGACGTGGTCCAGGGCGAGACGCTGCCCAACCTCTACCCCCTGCGCGGCGCCGTCCGCGACCCGCTGCAGTGGCTGCGCGCGGTCGACCTGCTGCGTGAGTACGACGCGCGGGCGCTGATCTGCGGGCATGGCCGCCCGCTCGTTGGGCAGGACGAGGTCCGGGAGTTGCTCACCGCCTACCGGGACGCGATCCAGTACGTCCACGATCAGACCGTCCGGCTGATGGCGCGCGGGCTGACGCCGGACGAGTTGGTCGAGGAGGTCAACGAGCTGCCGCCGCGCCTGCGCGACCATCCGTGGCTCGGTGAGTTCTACGGCACCGTCGCGCAGACGGTGCGGCAGATCTACGCCAACGCCTACGGCTGGTTCGCGGGAGACCCCACCGCCATCGATCCCCTGCCGCGCCGGGAGCGATCCGCCCGCTACGTCGCGGCGATGGGTGGGCGCGACCGGGTCCTGGCAATCGCCGAGCAGGCCCACGCCGACGGCGATGACCGCTGGGTCGCGGAGTTGTCGACCCATCTGCTCCGCCTCGACCGCGACGATCAGGACGCGCGCCGGCTCAAGGCGGACGCGCTGCGCCGGCTCGGCTACCGGGCGACCAACCCCATCTGGCGCAACAACTACCTGATGGCGGCGAGGGAGCTCGATGGGACGCTTGACCGCCCGGGGCTGCTGGCGACCTTGCGCGCCATGGGGAACCCGGACGTCGCCGCGACCATGCCGATCCCGCCGCTCCTGCGCGCGTTGGCGATCCGGCTGAACCCGGCCCGGAGCGACGGGGTCCACCTGCAGGTGGGCTTCCACTGCACCGACACCGGCGCCGACCACGGGCTCGCGATCCGCTCCGAGGTGGCCGAGGTGCTCGCGGGCGCACCCGCCGACGCGACGCTCGCCATCCACGCCAGCGAGCCCACGCTGCGCGGCCTCTTGACGGGTCGGATCGCCTGGCCGCGGGCCGTCGAGGACGGCGCGGCGACGCTCGTCCGGGGAACCGCCGAGGACGCGGCCGGGTTCTGGGGCCTGTTCGATCCGCCGCTGGGCGAGCTCCCGGCCCTGGCGCTGCGGTGACGCCGGGCGGCGTGCCTCAGGACATCAAGCGCTGCGGGAAGGCGAGCGCGGGCAATACCTCCCGCACCATCCCCCGTACCTGGTAGCCCCCCAGCGGCTCCGCGCCCGACACCACGACCGACTCGACCACCCGCCTTGCGCCTGACGGTGAGGTGTCACAGGTTAACGGTTAGGGATCGCGCTGTCGAGAAGGATCGACGGCAAAGGCCAAAACGGGGATTTACCGGAGATCTCCTACATGCGACATTCGCGCTGTCGTCGTTCTGAAGCTCTATGTGCGTGTCGCCGGTGGCTATTGTCCTCCGACACCGCGACCGACGAGGAGTGTCGGGTGGGTGGCGTTAGCTCCCAGCGACGCACGTCAGGAGGACCGATGTCGCTCGAGGCGAACAAGTCCATCGTCCGTCGCTATCTCGAGGAGATCATCAACCGGGGCGACTTCGCCGTGGCCGACGAGATCATTGCCCCGGCCTACGTCAACCACTCGGCCGGTAGCGGCATCGGCACCGGCCGCGACAACTACCTGCAAGGACTTCGCGCGGTTCGCACGGCCTTCCCGGATTGGCATGTCACGATCGAGGAGGTGCTGGCCGACGGAGAGTTCGTGACGGATCGAATCACGATCGACGCCACCCATACCGGGTCAGTCAACGGTGTCGCGCCGACCGGCCGCCGGATCGTTGCGACGCTGGGGATGCACATGTGGCGGCTGGTCGACGGCAGGCTCGTCGAAGGGTGGTACGTGTCCGATGTGTTGCGCGACGTCGCCGCCGCCCTGACGCCGGAACAAAGCAGTCGCTAGCGCCCCCGCCGGGCGGCGTGCCTCAGGACATCAGGCGCTGCGGGAAGGCGAGCGCGGGCAGCACCGTGAGCAGCCCGACCGCGGCCAGCACCCAGAAGACCGTCACCACGTCGCTCGGGGTGACCAGGAACCCGAGGGCCAGCACGAACACCGCGCCGATGCCGCCTGACAGGCCCATCGCGATCCCCGAGCCCAGCGCGGGGTTCTCCGGGAAGATGTCCTGCCCGATCAGGACCGTCGGCGAGGCGCTCAGGAACAGGGCGACGCCCAGGACCGCCGCGTCGATCCAGATCCAGGCGCCGTGCGCGTAGGCGATCGGCAGGATGAGCACCGCGGACGCCACCGACGAGACGACCAGCACCGGCCGGCGGCCCAGCCGGTCGGCCAGGTGCCCGCCGCCGAGGCTGCCGATGACGCCGACGAGCAGCAGCGTGGTGATGATCGATGCGCCGCTCACCAGCGAGCCGCCCCGGACGTGCCACATGATCGGGATGAAGGTCACCAGCCCGAACATCACGAGGGAGCGCGTCCCCCGGTAGCTGAGCAGCAGCGTCAGCGGCCGGGCGTGCCGGCGCCAGCGGATGGACGCCCCGCGCGGCTTGGGGACGAGCGGCGGCGCCCAGCGTAGCAGCAGCGGCGCCGTGATCAGGGCGGGGATGGCGACGATCCACAGGCTGCGCAGGCCGAATTGGGTGTAGATGAGGCTGGCGGCGGTGGGCCAGATGCCGCGCCCGGCCTCGCCCCCGACCAGGAACGCCGCGGTGAGGATGCCGGGCTGCGCGCCGGATAGGCGGCGCACGCTGGCCAGGGCCTGGGGGTGGAACAGCGCGCTCCCCAGGCCGGTGAGCAGCAGCAGGGCGAGCAACATCCAGAGCTGGCGCGCCTGGCCGAGGAGCGCGCCCCCTACCGAGCTGGCGAGCAGCCCCACGGCGACGAGGTAGCGACCACCGATCCGGTCGGCGAGCCAGCCCGCCAGCGGCTGGGCACCCTGGCCGATCGAGAGGGCCGCGGTGAGCGCGCCGGCCAGCTGCAGCGGCTCGTGCAGCACGAGGAGGACGGCCGGCAGCACGCCCGGGAGGTAGTTGGCCGCCCCGTCGTTCAGGAAGTGCGCCCAGGTGAGTCCGAGCAGCCGCGATAGCGCTCGCGGTGCGGCGACCTCGACGGATGCAGCCGCGGTCGCGGTCATGATCGGAGCCCGCGGTCGTGTGCCGGCCGGTCCAGCTCACGCCGGCACGCTGCCGTTCCCGGCGCCCCATGACGAGGCGTGGCGCCCCGAGCTCCGTCCGTGTCGCGACCGATCATGCTGGCTCCTTCCGTGGCGGTCCGGTGTGCCCCCAGGATACACGAGCGGCGAGGCCGCGGGACCTCGCTCCTCCCCCGGACGACGCCGGCTCTCGAGGTACGGGCTCGCCGCGGGCTGGGCACCCTCGCGTTATGTCCTGCTCACGCATCCGCCGTGATGACTGCCAGCATGCCGCTCCCGACGATTGCGAGCCGGACCGATCCGATTGGCGGCCGTCGGCACGTCCAGAGCGGTTCGGCCGATCCCGGCAGGCCGTCCGCGCCACCCGCCGGCGACGTGAGGCGAGAGCCGGCGCCTGGGCGGCACTATCCGACCACATGAGCATGACTTCAAGCGCGCCGGCGGATCCGCGCCATCGAGGACCGGTTCTGGCTGCCGTTGACGCCGTGGCGGGAATGAACGCCCCGCCGGGCGAATCGCACGGCGTCGTCAGCGGCGGGCACAGGCGTAGAGGACGCGCGCGTTGACCGGCGCGATCCGCAGCTGCCGGTTGGTGACGGCGACGAATGCCTGCCCGCTGGCGCGGTCGATCAGGAGCGAGGTGGCGACGCCGGGGCCGGTGCCGCTCGACCCGATGATGTCGGCTCGCGGGTCGATGAGCCAGCCGAGGCCGCGCTCGCCGCTGCTGCGCTCGCCGGCCGGCGCCTGCGGCCGCAGCGCCTCGCGCGCCAGATCCGTAGGGAGTAGCGTCGACCAGCCGAAGCCGAAGCGCACCAGGTCGGTCGCACTGGCCCAGAGGCCCCCGGCGGCGGGCAGGGTGCAGACGCGCGGCGGCTCCGCCACGAAAGTGCCCTCCGGGGTCGCACGGTAGGCCGTCATCGTGCCCACCGGCCAGCGGTCCGGGAACGAGGCGCCGCCCATCCCCAGCGGCTCCAGCACCAACTGCCCGATCGCGGCCGCGTAGGGCGTGCCGGTGACGTCGGCGATCAGCTGCCCGAGCACGCCGAAGCCCTCGTTACTGTAGTGGACCGTCCCGCGTCGCCCGGTGCAGGCGATGACCGGGCCGAGCAGGTCGATGAGCGCGGGGACCCGGTCCGCAAGCAACTCGGCCGGGTGATTGACCCCGCCGGTGTGGGTTAGCAGTTCCCGCACCGTAATCGCGTCGTCGGCCAGGCGTACCGACCGCAGGAAGGCGTTGGCCGGGGCGTCGAGGCCGACGCGGCCCGCGGCGACCAGCCGCAGCAGGGCGGTCGCGGTGACGGCCTGGGTGATGCCGAAGGCGGGAACGGGGTGGTCCGGCGCCAGCGTCTGCGCCCGCTCCAGGTCGGCCCAGCCCTGGGCGCAGCTCCATGGCGGCGTGTCCGGGCCCCCGCCGGCCAGCAGCAGCCCCACGAGGCCGAGCTCGGAGCACGCCTCCGCCGCGATGTGGCGCGCCGCGCCGGGAACCACGCCGAGGACGCGGGTGGTCGGCCCGGCGACGCGCGCGTCGATGATCCGGCTGCCGACGGGGTCGCGGCGCACCCCGAGCAGCCGGTGTGGCGGCTCCGGCGCGGCGGTCGCCAGGATCTCGAAGCCGCCCAGCCGGACCTGTACCGCGAGCGGCGTCTCGCCGGTCACCACCAGCGGCCGCCGCAGGTCCGCCGCCATGCCGGTGACCGTCGCGATCAACTGGCTGGGTGGGAGCCGGCTCAGCAGGCGGTCGTCGAAGTGCGCCGCGAGCTCCGTATCGCCGGGCGGCATCCAGCCCGGCGCGTCGGCGTGGGCGAACCGGCCGATCACCCAGCGCAGGTGCTGCAGGGCCTGGCTGCGCGGCGGCGTCCGGTCGGCGACGCGCTGCTTGAGCGCGACCCAGCCGGGCAGGCCGTGCTCGCGGGCGATGGCGCGCTGCGCCTCGTGGAGGGCGCGGAACTCGCCGGAAGATACGCGCCGCCGGGCCTCCAGCTTCAGATAGCGCAGGCTGGGCCGGTCCGGCAGGGAGCGGAAGGGGCCGGTCATCGCCGGGTCATCGCCCAGTAGACGGCGAGGATGACGAGCGGCAGGGCTGGCAGGAGGGCCATCAGGGTCTGGTGGCTCAGCCCGCTCTTGAGCACGGCGACCAGCACGACGACGAGCAGGGTGATGGCGACACCCTGCCAGGTCTGCGGGTGCATGCCGCCGAAACGTCCCGGGCCGAACCAGGGGTGCATCCCCGGGTCATCGCCGCCGGGGTCGCGGTCGTCGTCGTTCATCGGTCGTCCCGTAGTCGTTCCGCACCGGTCGCTGGGGTGCCGGGCGGACTCACCGGCCGGCCGCCAGGTTCAGGGCCCCCTGAGCGGCGCTCGTCAGCGCCTGGGTAGCTGTCGGTGAGATCGGCGCCGCGGGGTTCGCGGCCAGGATGCTGACCACGTAGGTCTTCCCGTTCTGGGTCGTGGCCAGGTAGTTGGCCGTGAGCACCCCCGGCTCCGAGCCACCCTTGAACCAGACCGAGCGCCACTGACCAGGATTGCCTGTCGCGCCCGGGATGGTCAGGATGCTCGCCAGCGATGCCAGCTTTGGTTGCTGGGCGAGGGTGGCGAGCGAGGCGTAGACGCGGCACAGATCGGTCGGCGAGGCGAACCACTCGAGCGCCGCGATGTTCCGCGGCGTGGTCCAGGTCGTCGATGGGAGCGTACCGAGCGGGACCGGGTCGACGGTGCCGGTGAGGAAGGCCAGCCGCGCCGCCGGTCCGAGGGCCAGGTAGCGGTTGGCCAGCGTGGGCCAGTCGTCGGCCTTCAGGATGAACATCTCCCGGGTGGTGAGGAGCGGCACGTTGCGGGCCGGGTCGGCCATCCCGGTGTCCCGCATGGCCGCCTCGACGGCGTTGCGCCCGAGCAGGCCGATCAGCATGTCGGTGGCGGTGTTATCACTGATCTGGATCATGTCGGTGGCCGCCTGCTGCACGCTGACGTGAGTGCCGTCGGGTTCGGCCTGCAGGATGCCGGAGGGGATGCTCTTGACCTGGCTGGTGACGGTCAGCTGCTGGCTCCAGCTGACGGTGCCGGCAGCGATAGCGCGGGCCAGGGCGTCGAGCACGTAGAGCTTGAAGGACGAGGCGAGCGGGGCGGCCGTGGTGGGGTTGATGGCCTGGATGGGCGTGCAGGTGCTGCCGTCGACCGCGGCGGCCAGGAAGTCGACGCTGGGGGCGGCGCCCCGGAGCTGGCTCTCGACGGCGGCCCAGGTGGTGGGCACCGGTGGCGGTGGAGGGGGCGTGGCCAGGCCCGCGCCGGCCGGCTGGAGGAGGAGGCCGCTGATCAGCCCCTCGGGATCGACCGAGAGCGTGACCAGCAGCTGGCTCTTGCCGTTGGTCGTGACGATTACGCCGAGCGTGTCGGGCGTGCTGGCGGTGACGCGGTCGACCTGCAGGCTGTGGAGCGCCACGAAGGTCTCGTTCAGGTGGTCGGGCGGGACCTGGGTGAGGAAGGCCGCGTCGAAGTGCGCGGTCAGCTGAGCCGTCGGGATCGGCGCATGCACCGCCGCGGCGAAGAGCCACTGTGCCTGGCGGCCGGCCGGGGTATCGGGCAGTGCGACCCCGACAGCTGGCGAGGCCGACGGCGGCGTTGAGATAGTGGTCGGCGCGGTAGCAGTCGATGGCAGGGCGGCAGTCGGGGTTGGGCGGGAGGCGCCGGACCCGCATCCGGCAAGGGTGACGGTCACGGCGACGAGGACGGCGAGCGGCGCGAGCGCGGTATGGCACCAACGGCGTGGCATCGAGGACGATCGACCGAGCATGGTTGCCCTTCCCGAGTACCCGAGGGTCCGCGACATCGGGCAGGGAAGTCCACGCGTCGATCACACGAGACGCGACCGGTGCGCTTGCAGCGCTCTCCGCGGACCAGGGGGCAGCCGGCGCTACCGATCAGGAGTATACACTGGCGTGCCCCACGGGCCGCCCGAGCGTCCCGCCGCTCCCGGCGCCCCGAGCCCCGTCCGTGTCGCGACCGATCATGCTGGCTCCTTCCGCGGCGGTCTGGCGTACCCCGAGGATACACGAGTGACGGGGCCGCGGGACCACACTCTGTCCCCGGGGATCCGGCCAGCGAGGATCGCGCACGGTCGAGCCGGGGTGGCATGGCGCCCCGGCTCGACCCGCTGTCGGTCAAGCGAAAGCTCGAGGACACCCGGGCAACGCGGTGCCGGGCTTCACGCCCGCCCGAGGTCGGCGCGTTGTGTTATGTCGTGTCTCCGCTCGCCCTATACCGGGACGATGGCGAGGACGCGCACCGGGCTGCCGCTGCCGTCGACGATCTTGAGCGGCGCGGCGATGACCACGGCGCCGGTCGGCGGCAGCCGGTC
>DASSZN010000237.1:0-3688 GCA_035702805.1 Thermomicrobiaceae bacterium
GAGCTGTGGCCGCCGACGATCGCCGTCGCGCTTCGCCGTCGCGGCCACGACGTGGTGGCGGTGGCGGAGCGGGCCGAGCTGCGGGGACAGCCGGACGCGATGACCTTCGCCGTGGCGCAGGCGGAGGGGCGCGCCGTGCTGACGGAGAGCGTGATCGACTTTCTCCCCCTGGCGGCGGAGCGGCTTGCCCGGGGCGACGCGCACGCGGGCCTCGTCCTGACCAGCCGCCGGCGGTTCCCGCGCTCCGATCCCCGCACCCTCGGGCGGCTGGTCAACGCGCTCGACGCGCTCCTGTCGTCGCGGGCCGACGCGGTCGACCGCGAGTACTGGCTCGGGTGAGCCCGTGAGCGCGCCGAGTGCCGGCGAACGGCGTCCGGACGGCGTCCGGGCGCGCTGAGACACGAGCGTAACGGTGCGGTACGCAACTGACCAGCCGGGGGCGATGCGGCCGGGGACCCGTCCGCCTCCTCGCCTCGGCCTGACAGCCAGGGTGACAGCCAGACGGGCACATTCACCCGGACGACCCCGAACGGGGACGGACGAGCGCCCGCGTACGAACGCGGATTCGCGGACGGCCAGGGACCCCCGGGAAGGAAGTCAAGAACCACTCAGGGCAACCTCGTGCGGGTTCGAATCCCGCCCTCGGAACCAGCGTTTTCCGCGTCAGATCGACGAATTCGCGTGGCCCCTCGCGGGTCCTCTGCCGCGCCGCCCGGCGGTCGACAGCGATACGCGCGAGGAGCCACTGGTGGCGATGCACCCCGCCGCCGGCGCATCGTCGGCCGGGCCATGGACGACCCTCTCCGCACCGAGCTCGCCCTCGGTGCCCTCGAGCTGGCACGCTGGGACCGACGACCAGGCCGGGGCAACGTCACGCCATCAGGTTGACGGTCGCGCGCGAGCCACGCTCCCGTACGCAGCGCCGGCCGACGCGGTCGTCCGCGCTCCTCCACCCGGTGGCCCGCCGACCGCGCCCGCGGCCCTGCGGCTTTCCGTTGTCAAGCCATGGCATATGACTTGTGCTTGCCGACCGAGATCGCTATGATGGGCGCGGCACGAACGACCGCGTCGGCCACGCCGTCGGGCCGACACGGCGGGCCGGTCGAGGCCAGCAGCAGCTGGCACGGTGCCGGAGGACCGACGCCGGCGAGTGGGCGATAGCCACGGCACACGTGGGACGGTGGCGAGCGGAGGAACGGCCCCGGTGAGTGGCGGTTCGGCACTCGCGGTGCGGGATCTGGTCATCGATCGCCTGGCGACCGGGGTCTATCCCGTCGGTGGCAAGTTGCCGACCGCGCGCGAGCTGGCGGCGGAGCTGGGGGTCCACCGGAACACGGTGGCCAAGGCCTACCGGCTGCTGGTCGACCTGGGGCTGGTCGCCACCAACCCGGGGCGGGGAACCTACGTCACCGGCCAGCCCACGCTCGACGGCAACCGGACGCTGCTCACGCCCATCCGGTCGGCGGTCGGCGACCTGGTGCGCCTGGCGCGCCAGCTGGGCCTCGACGAGGACGGCCTGCGCGCGATGGTCGACGAGCAGATCATGGCTGTCTACGCGCCGGCCGGGCGCCGCGGGGCGTTCGTCGAGTGCAACCGCCCGGAGGTCGACGGGCACATCGTCGAGGTCGAGGCGCTGACCGGTATCCGGCTGAGCCCGCTCCTCCTCGACCACGCGCTGGACGACGTCGCCGCCACCGCCGCGCGCTTCGACGCGCTGTTCACCACCCTGTTCCACATCGAGGAATTGACCGAGGCGATCGCGGCGATCCGTCCAGACCTCCCGGTCGTGGCGCTCTACGCCGCGCCCGACGAGCAGGCGCTCGAGCAGATCGCCCGCATCAAGCCCGGCGCGCGCGTCGCGGTCATCGCGAACAACCCGGAGTCCGCGCACCGGTTCGCGAGCCTCGTCCGCACCTACGCCGAGGTCGCGGTGGAGACGACGAGCGCGCCGGACGACCACGCGATCCGCGAGCTGGCCGGGCGGTGCGACGTGGTCGTCAGCTCCCACTCGCGGGAGGCGCAGGTGCGCGCCCTCGGGCTGCCGCGGCCGGTCGTCGCCCTGCCGTTCCACGTGAGCCCGCAGTCGGTGCGGCGGGTGTCCGAGACGCTGCAGGGCGCCGTCGCCACCGCGCGGTGAGACCGGGGCGCGTCCGAAGGAGAGGCTGAACCGCATGGGGATCTACGAGACGCTCGGGGTGCGCCCGGTCATCAACGCCGCCGGGCCGGTCACCCGCCTCAGCGGGATGCCGCTCGACCCGGAGGTCGCGGCCGCCATGGCCGAGGCGTCGGCGGCGTGCGTGCGCATCGACGAGCTGCAGGAGGCGGCCGGCCGCGAGCTGGCCGCGGCCACCGGCGCCGAGGCGGGCTACGTCACGGCCGGGGCGGCGGCCGGGCTGGCCCTGGGCGCGGCCGCCTGCATCGCCGGGATGGACGTGGCGGCGATGGACCGGCTGCCCGACACGGCGGGCCTGCCGAACGAGATCGTCGTCCAGCGCGCCCACCTGACCGCCTACAGCCACGCGCTGCGCCTCTCCGGCGCGCGGCTGGTCGAGGTCGGCTACCTCGGCTACCCGGGGCAGGGCATCACCTGGCCCTGGCAGGTCGAGGCGGCCATCAGCGAGCGGACGGCCGCGCTGGCCTACTCCGTTGGCCGCGCCCCGGGCAGCGTGTCGCTGCCCGAGGTGGCCGCCATTGCCCACCGCCACGGGCTGCCGGTCATCGTCGACGCCGCGGCGGCCCTGCCGCCGGTCGAGCACCTGCGGCGCTTCGTCGCCGAGGGCGCCGACCTGGTCGCCTTCAGCGGCGGCAAGGCCATCGGCGGGCCGCAGGCCTCCGGCATCCTCGTCGGCCGGGCCGACCTGATCGCCTCGGTCGCCCTGCAGCACCAGGACATGGACGTCTACCCGGAGACCTGGCCCTGGCGCGAGCGCTACCTGGCTACCGGCCGCCTGGCCGGCCCGCCCCACCACGGGCTGGGCCGGCCGATGAAGGTCGGCAAGGAGGAGGTCGCCGGGCTGGTCGTGGCGCTGCGCCGCTTCCTGGCCCGCGACCACGAAGCCGAGCGGCGCGACCAGGCGGCGCGGCTGGCGACGGTCGTCGCCGCGCTCGCCGGCCTGCCCGGCGTCCACGCCGCCGAGCTGGCGGACGAGGACGCGCCGCGCCCCTACCCGACGGTCGTGGTGCGCATCGACGCCGCGGTCGTCGGCCGCACGGCCGCGGACGTCGTCAACGCCCTGGCCGAGGGCGACCCGCCGGTCGCGGTCTCCCAGAACTTCCTGCGCGAGTCCGCCGTCGGCGTCGTCGCCACGGCGCTGCTTCCGGGCGAGGAAGCCGTCGTCGCCGAGCGCCTGCGCGAGGCGCTCACGGGGCGGGGTTAGCAGCGATAGCAGGGAAGGAGTCGCAGATGGTCTCGGACGCGTCGGTCTTCGGGGCGGGGCAGCGGGCCACGGGCGGCCGGACGGTCCACTGGCAGGAGCTGTGGCGCCACGAGCTGCTGGAGGCGCTCGCGCACGATCCGGTGGTGATCGTGCCGGTCGGCTCGGTGGAGCAGCACGGCCCGCACTGCCCGATGGACGTCGACATCAGCCACACCCAGGCGCTGGCCGTGGAGACCGCCCGAGCCATCAACGACTTCCCGGTGATCGTCGCGCCGCCGGTCTGGATCGGCCTGACCCACTACAACATGGGC
>DASSZN010000313.1:0-11347 GCA_035702805.1 Thermomicrobiaceae bacterium
GATGCTCTTGAAGGCGACCACCCCGCGGCTGTGGCTCGCCGCCAGCGACTCGGTGAACTCGTGGCGGAACGCGTCCCACGAGGTCGCGGACGGCAGCAGGCGCTCGGCGAAGGTCTCGATGCGCAGCACCGGGCGCACCGGTCGACCCGACAGCTCCGACCACTCCTGCGGTGCGTAGCTGTGCCCCTCGGCAAAGAGGTAGTCGGCGTACAGCGTCGAGAGGACCGCGTCGTCGGCAAGCAGCCGCTGGTACTCCTCGGGGCGGTAGCCGGCCCGCGCCCGCAGCACCGCGTCCTCGGTCGGGTCGCAGCCGAGCAGCCCGGACAGCCAGCGGATCAGCGCCCGGTAGGTGAGCGTCTGCGGCACGTCCTCCACCCGGACCCGCGCGTCGGTCGACTCGGTGAAGGGCGCGCGCAGGGTCGGGCCGTCGATCGCCTGCGGCAGCCGGAGCGGCGCGTGGCAGTGGTGGTCGAGCAGGGGGATGGCGGCCACGTGCTCCGCCAGGCGTTCCGCGGTCGTCGTCATCGTGCTCCGCGTCCTCTCGTGCTACGGCGCCTCGAGGTAGCTCGCCCGTTCCCAGGCGCTGACCTGCATCCGGTAGGCCGCCAGTTCGGCCTGCTTGACGCGCAGGAACTCCGGGTGGACCACCGGGCCCAGCCCCTCGGCCAGGACATCGTCCGCCGCCAGCGCGTCGAGCGCCACCCCCGGCTCGCGCGGCAGCAGCCGGATGCCGCGCTGCGCCAGCGATGCCGGGTCGAGGTGGCCAACGTCCCCCGGCGCCGGGTTCCCCGGCTCGAGCCCCCGCCGCATGCCGTCCAGTCCCGCCCAGAGCAGGCCGGCCAGGAACAGGTACGGGCTCGCGGTGTTGTCGCCGCAGCGGAACTCGAGCCGGGCGCGCTTGCCCGGGCCGGGGATGCGGACCAGCGCGGCCCGGTTGCCGATGCCCCAGCAGATGTGGGCCGGCGCCCACGAGGCCGGCTGGAGGCGCTTGTACGAGTTGGGCGTCGGCGCGCCGAGCCCGGTCAGGGCCTCGGCGTGCGCCAGCCAGCCGGCCATGAAGCCCCGCGCCCGCGCCGACAGCCCCGACGGGTCCTCCCCGGCCGTGCGGTCCTCGCCGGTCGCGGCATCCTGCAGGCTCAGGTGCACGTGCAGCCCCGAGCCGGCCACGCTCGCGTCGAGCTTCGGCATGAAGGTCGCCAGCAGCCCCTGGTCGCGGGCCAGGTGGCGGATCGCCAGCCGCAGCAGGAACAGGTCGTCGGCGGCCGACACCGGGTCGTCCGGCGCGACGTTGGCCTCGTACTGGCCGCGCCCGTACTCCTTGCCGATCGCCTCGAGCGTCACCCCCATCGCCGGCAGCGTCGCGACCACCTGCTCGACGAAGGCCGCCTCCCGGTCGAGGCCGTCGATGGTGTACATGCCCGTGGTGTTGGCCGGCGTGCCGCCGGCGTCCGCCAGCAGGTAGAACTCGGGCTCGAAGGCCACCCGCGCGGACAGCCCCGCCTCCGCCAGCGTTCGGACCGCTCGCAGCAGCGCCCCGCGCGGGCAGCCCTCCCAGACCCCGCCGTCCTCGTCGTGCAGCACGGCGAAGCCGAAGGCCGTCGCCGGCCGGAACGGCAGCGGCACCACGCTCGCCGGGTCGGGGATCGCCAGCACGTCGCCGGTGTCGGCGCCGAAGCGGGGCTCGGCCACCTGCTCGTCGCGGATGGTGTAGTTGAAGTTGGCCCTGGCGAAGTTCGTCCCGCGCTCGGCCACCGCGCCGAAGCGGACGCGCGGCACGTCGCGGCCGGCCAGCCGGCCGTGGTAGTCGGTGTAGGCCACCCACAGGTGCTCGAACCCCTCGGCCTCGAGCCGCCCCGCCAGTCCGTCGGCCATGCCCTGCGTGCTCCGCGTGCTCGTCATGCTCCCCGCCCTCCCCCGGTCGACCGGGCGTAGCCTAGCAGACCCGCGGCGCGAGCGGACCGGCCCGCCCCGCTCGCGCCGCGGGCGCGCCGCTCGGTCAGCCGGCCGGCGTGGCGGCCGCGATGAGCGCGTCGTAGACCGCGCGCTGGCGGTCGAGCGCCCGCCGGTAGACGGCGTGGCGCGCCGGGTCCGGCGTGAAGGTGTCCCCCAGCGGCGCCGGGATTGCCTCGATGCTCGGGATGGCTCCCAGCGCCTCCAGCGCCAGCAGCGCCGCCCCGCGCGAGGATGCCTCCGCGACGGTGCAGGCCACGATCGGCTTGCCCAGGGCGTCGGCCATGATCTGCGTCCACACCGGCGAGTGGAGCAGCCCGCCGCCGGTAGCCACGACGTGGCGCTCGCCCGGCAGCGACGCGTCGATGATCTCGGCGATCAGCGCGAAACGCAGCGCCACCGCCTCGAGCGCCGCGCGGAAGATGTCGAGCGGGGTGGTGGCCATCGACATCCCGGTCACCGCCCCGTTGGCGCGGTCCGCCCACTGCGGGCCACGCTCGCCGTTCAGGAGCGGCAGGAAGGTCAGCCCATGGGCGTCGGGCGGCATCGCCGCGATGGCCGTCTCCGCCGCCGCCGGGTCGGGCAGACGCAGCGTCTGCTCCAGCCAGGCGATCAGGTTGCCGCCGTCGGAGAGCGCTCCGCCCATCACGAAGCGGCGCGCGTCGGGGCGGTAGCACCACAGCCCGGGCGGGATGTCGACGTGCTCGGCCTGCCAGAGCACCCGCATCGCGCCGCTGGTGCCCACCATCAGGGCCAGCCGGTCGTGGCCGGTGCAGCCGCTGCCGACGTTGGAGCAGGCGCCGTCGCCCGCCGCCGGGAACCAGGGCACGTCGGCCAGCGCCGGCCAGCGCCGCGCCCACGGCGCGGTCAGCCCCTGGAGCGGCCGGTCGTCGATCGGCGAGAGCTGGTCGACCGTGATCGGCAGCGCCGCGATGACCTCCGCGTCCCAGGTGCGCCCGTTCTGGTCGAACAGCCCCGTGCCCGAGGCCATCGACGTCCCGACGCGCGTCGTGCCGAACAGTCGCTCGCCCAGGTACTCCGCGGGCGAGATCCAGCGCGCGGTCCTGGCGAAGGCTTCCGGCCGCGCGCGGCTCAGCCAGAGGAGCTTGGCCGGGACGTAGCTCGAGTGCAGCACGCAGCCGGTGCGGCGGTGGACGGCTGCCTCGTCGAGGCGCGCCCGCAGCTCGGCCGCCGCCCCGGCGGCGCGGTGGTCGGCCCAGGTGATGACCGGGGTCGTCGGCTGCCCCGCCGCGTCGACACCCAGTACGCTGTGCCAGAACATGCTGGCGGCGACCGCGGCGATGCCGGACGCGCGCCCCGTCGAGCGGGCCAGCGTCTGGTCGACGGCCCCGGCGACCAGTTCCAGCAGGTGGTCGGCGTCGACCTCGGCGCCGCCGTCCGGCGTGCGCCGGAACTCGTAGGTCAGCTGGGTCGCGGTCCCGGCGACGGCCGTTCCGGTCGCGTCGCGGAGCGAGGCGCGCACCGAGGAGGACCCGACGTCGATCGCCAGGACGTATGCGGATCCGGCAGCGGGCATGGTCAACGGCGGCTCCCGTCGCGGCAGGCCGAACCATCGGTCGACGGGCCGTCGCGCCCCCCGGGCGGTCGACCGGCCCGGCGAAACGCGGACGCGCCCGGCGCGTTGAGGCTAGCATAGCGCCGGGACGGCCGGTAGTGTCCGGGCGCTGTGACCGGACGGCACGATTCTGGCGGGTGGAACGGACTCTCGTGAGGGATCGCCGTCGCCGGCCGGCCGCCGGGATGGCCGTGAGGAGGAGCGCGATGGATGCGCTGGCCACCGTCCTCGACGAGGTGGGCCGGGTCGTCGCCCGGATGGACCCGGCCGAGATCGAGGCGTTCGCCGCCGAGGTGGCGGCGCTGCCCCGCGTCTTCGTGACCGGCGAGGGGCGTTCCGGCCTGATGGCCCGCGCCTTCGCCATGCGCCTGCTCCACCTCGGCTCGTCGGTCGCGGTGCTCGGTGAGACCGCGACGCCCCCGATCGCGGCGGGCGACGGGCTGGTGGCGGTCTCCGGCTCCGGCACGACTGCCGTCACCCGGCTCCTCGCCGAGCAGGCCGTGACTGCCGGGGCCCGCTTGCTGGCGGTGACCACCGACCCGGACTCGCCCCTCGCGGTCCAGGCGGCGTGCTCGCTCGTCATCCCGGCGGCCACCAAGTGGCGGCGGGCCGCCGAGCCGGCCAGCGAGCAGCCGCTCGGCTCGCTCTTCGACCAGTGCGCGCACCTCGCGCTCGACGCCGTCTGCCTGGCCATCGCCCGGCGGCGCGGGTTCACCAACGACGCCGCGCGCCAACGCCACGCCAACGCCGAGTGACCCGGCGGTCGTACCGGGGATGACCTTTGGGTCATGGTCGAGTAGGATTCGCGCCGGCCTGCCCGGTGTCTCGCGCGTCCATCGGCGGCGGTCGGCTTACGGAAGGGGAAAACCCTGCATCGGACGCGACACGTCTTGCTGCTCGCGCTCCTGGTGACCGTCCTCTCCGCCTGCGGCGGGCCGAACCTGAAGTCCATGGCCACGTCCATGGCGACGAACGCCGCGCACGTCGCCCACGACGTCCCGAGTCCCGACCAGGCGCGCGCCGCCCTCGGCCGGTTCGCGGCGACGCCGTTGCCGACCCCGAGCCCGACGCCCACCGCGATCCCGACGCCGACGCCGACCCCGGTGCCGCCGCCGCTGGCGCGCTGCTACCAGCCGCGGCCGGCCGTCGCGGTCGCCACGCCCGTTGCCAGCCCGGTGGCGACCCCCGGCGCCACCCCCACGCCGGCCCCGATCGGCCTCAGCCCCGCCGGACCGCACTCGATCTTCCAGAACTGCCAGATCGTCGCCTTCTACGGATACCCCGACGTTCCCGCTATGGGCGTCCTCGGCTCGGCCGACCCGCAGGCGGTCGTCAAGCAGCTCATGCAGCAGGTTGCGGCCTACCAGAAGGTCAACACCCAGCGCGAGATCGCGCCCGCCCTCGAGCTGATCTACGCCGTCGCCCAGGCCTCACCCGGCGACGGGACCTACCTGGCGCGCATGCCCGACTCGCTGGTCCAGCAGTACCTGGCGCTCGCCCAGCAGGACCACCTGCTCGTGATCCTCGACATCCAGATGGGGCACAGCACGGTCGCCGCGGAGTTGCCGCACGTCCTGCCCTACCTCAAGAACCCGCGGGTCCACCTCGCGCTCGACCCCGAGTTCCATACGCCGGGTAACGTCCCCGGCACCGTGATCGGCAGCCTCTCGGCCAACCAGATCAACCAGGCGGCCGACGCGCTGGGCAAGCTGGTCGACCAGTACCACCTGCCGAACAAGATCCTCATCGTGCACCAGTTCCGTCCCGAGATGATCGTCGACAAGTCGGCGATCAAGGCGCCGCCGGGCGTCGACCTGGTCATCGACATGGACGGCTTCGGCGGTCCCGCCGTCAAGATCTCCGAGTACGAGGAGTTCGTGAAGGCCGACGGCGCGCCCCACGGGGGCTTCAAGCTCTTCTACAAGCAGGACTCGCCGCTGATGACCCCGGCGCAGGTCGAGCAGCTCGACCCGCAGCCCGACGTCGTGATCTACCAGTAGGCCCGCCGGGAGGCACCACCGCGCCCGCCCGCAGGCGCCGGCGATACCGTGCGTCCTTGCTCGTTGGCATCCCGGGGTGTAGTCTGGGACGCAGAGCGGTATCGCCAGGGCGCCGAATCCCCGCGGGTGCGGGAGTCGTGGTCCACGACGTGGTCCGACCGCTCGCCAGCTCCGTCGTCGGCGTCTACCCGGTGGCCCCCCGGATCGGCCGGCCGGGTGCCCGGTGGCGCGGAGCCCCGCTTCCTCTCCGGCCGGCGCGGCCGGCGTTCTCGATGTCCTCCCGGCCGGCGGCACGTGGCCGCCGTCGGATGCCGGGCACCCACCCACCCCGGACGACATTGGTCCAGACCAGTGAGAGGAGCCGGGTCAGCATGATCCCTGGTCCGTTCAGCTACCTCGCCCCACGGTCGGTTCCCGACGCGATCGGTCTGCTCGCCGAGCACGGCGACGACGCCAAGGTCCTCGCCGGCGGTCAGAGCCTCATCCCGATGATGCGCTTCCGCCTCGCCGAGCCGCGCTACCTCGTCGACATCAACCGCCTGCCCGGCCTGACCGGGGTAGCGATGCGCGACGGCTACCTCGGCATCGGGGCGCTCACGCGCGAGGTCGACCTCGAGCGCTCGGCCGTCGCCCGGAGCCACGCGCCGATCCTGGTCGACACCACCGAGGTCGTCGCCGACCCGCTGGTGCGCAACCTGGCCACCGTCGGCGGCAACCTGGCCCACGCCGATCCCGCCAACGACCACCCGGCGACCATGCTCGCCCTGCGCGCCGAGGTCGTTGCCATCGGTCCTGCCGGGGAGCGCGTCATCGCCATCGACGACTTCTTCGTCGACACCTTTACCACCGCCCTCGGCCCGGCCGAGATCCTGACCGAGATCCGGGTGCCGCTCCCGCCCGGGCGCTCCGGCGGCGCCTACGTCAAGTTCGAGCGCAAGGTCGGCGACTACGCCATCGCCGGGGCCGCCGCCCAGCTCGCGCTCTCGGCCGACGGCACCGTGGTCGCTGCCGGCATCGGCCTCACCAACGCCGGGTATCGGCCGCTCCGCGCGGCCGAGGCCGAGGCGTTCCTGGCCGGGAAGGTCCCGACCGAGGAGGTCATCCGCGAGGCGGCGCGCCTGGCGGCCGCGGCGTCGGACCCGGGCGACGACCTGCGCGGACCGGCCGACTACAAGCGGGCGATGGTGCGGACGGTGACCGCCCGGGCGCTACGTGCGGCGCTGGCGCGCGCTGGCGCCGCGGCCTAGACCGGTAGAGGGAGGCGAACGGTGAACACGGTCCCCATCTCCGTCACCGTCAACGGTACGGTGCACCGGGCCGAGGTCGAGTCGCGCATGCTGCTGGTCCACTTCATCCGCGAGGAGCTGAGGCTGACCGGCACCCATATCGGCTGTGACACGACGAGTTGCGGCGCCTGCACCATCCACCTCGACGGACGGCCGGTCAAGTCGTGCACCGTCTTCGCCGTGCAGGCCGACGGCGCCGAGATCCGCACGGTCGAGGGACTGGAGCAGGGTAACCAGCTCCACCCGATCCAGGAGGGCTTCTGGCAGGAGCACGGGCTCCAGTGCGGCTACTGCACGCCCGGCATGATGATGACCGCGGTGGCCCTGCTCGATGAGAACCCCAACCCGTCCGAGGACGAGATCCGCAGGGCCATCTCGGGCAACCTGTGCCGCTGCACCGGCTACGTCAACATCGTGCGGTCCATCCAGTACGCCGCCCGCAAGCTGCGGGAGTCGGCGGCCGAGGTCGTGCCGGCCGGCGGAGGGGAGTAGACGCGGATGACTGCCACACCGATCCATGGACTGGGCCACTCGGTCAAGCGCAAGGAGGACCCCCGCTTCATCCGCGGCAAGGGCAACTACGTCGACGACGTCAAGCTGCCCGGGATGCTCTACCTCGACATCGTGCGCAGCCCGCACGCCCACGCGCGGATTACGAAGATCGACGCCTCCAAGGCGCTCGCCATGCCCGGCGTACTGGCCGTCATCACCGGCAAGGACCTCGAGGCTGCCGGGCTGGCCTGGATGCCGACGCTGATGAGCGACCGCCAGATGGTCCTGCCGATCGACCGGGTGGTCTACTACGCCCAGGAGGTCGCGGCCGTCGTCGCCGAGAGTCGCTACCTCGCGGCCGATGCCGTTCTCGCCGTCGAGGTGGAGTACGAGCCGCTCGAGCCGGTGGTCGATCCCTTCAAGGCCCTCGAGCCCGGCTCGCCGCTGGTCCGGCCCGACCGCGAGCAGAAGACCAACCACATCTGGCACTGGGAGGCGGGCGACCAGGCGGAGACCGAGCGGGTCTTCAGCGAGTCCGAGGTCGTCGTGCAGCAGGACCTCTATATCCCGCGCATCCACGTGGCCTCGATCGAGACCTGCGGCTGCGTCGCTTACCATGACCACGCCACCGACAAACTCACCATCCACATGACCAGCCAGGCGCCACACGCGCACCGCACTGTCTTCTCGCTCGTCTCCGGCATCCCCGAGAACAAGATCCGCATTATCTCGCCGGACATCGGCGGGGGCTTCGGCGGCAAGGTGCCGGTCTATCCCGGCTACGTCCTGGCCACGGTCGCCACACTGACGACGAACCGGCCGGTCAAGTGGATCGAGGACCGCTCCGAGAATCTGCAGGCGGACTCCTTCGCCCGCGACTACCACATCCACGCCGAGCTGGCGGCCAACAAGGACGGCAAGATCCGGGCGATGCGCGTCAAGACGCTGGCCGACCACGGCGCCTTCGACGCGGCGGCCAACCCCTCCAAGTTCCCGGCGGGTCTGTTCAGCATCTGCACCGGGTCCTACGACATCGAGGCGGCGCACGTCGCGGTCGATGGCGTCTACACCAACAAGGCGCCCGGCGGTGTGGCCTACCGCTGCTCCTTCCGCGTCACCGAGGCGGTCCACACCGTCGAGCGTATGGTCGACGTGCTGGCCGACGAGCTGAACATGGATCCGGCCGAGCTGCGCTTCAAGAACTTCATCCAGCCCGAGCAGTTCCCCTACAAGTCGGCCACCGGCTGGGAATACGACAGCGGCAACTACCCGGTCGCGCTCCACAAAGCGCTGGACGCCATGGGCTACCAGGAACTGCTGCGCGAGCAGGCCGAGAGGCGGGCGCGCGGCGAGCTGATGGGCATCGGCATCAGCACCTTCACCGAGATCGTCGGCGCCGGGCCGTCCCACACCTTCGACATCCTGGGAATCAAGATGTTCGACAGCGCCGAGATTCGCGTCCATCCGACCGGCTCGGTGCTGATGCGCATCGGCGTCCAGACGCAGGGTCAGGGGCACGAGACGACCTTCGCCCAGATCGCGGCGGAGGAGCTCGGGATCCCGGCCGAGAACATCATCGTCGAGCACGGCGATACCGACACCGCCCCCTACGGCCTCGGCACCTACGCCAGCCGGAGCACGCCGACGGCCGGCGCGGCGACCGCGGTGGCCGCGCGCAAGATCCGGGAGAAGGGCCGCCAGATCGCGGCGCACCTGCTCGAGTGCAGCCCCGACGATCTCGAGTGGAGCAACTACGCCTTCCGGGTCAAGGGCGCGCCCGAGCGCGCCAAGACGATGGGCGAGATCGCCTTCGCCGCCTATACCAACTTCCCGCAGGGTCTCGAGGGCGGCCTGGAGGCGGTGTGCTACTACGACCCGCCGAACCTGACCTTCCCCTTCGGCGCCTACGTCTGCGTGGTCGACATCGACCGCGGCACCGGCCAGGTGAAGATCCGCGAGTTCCTGGCGATCGACGACTGCGGCACGATCATCAACCCGATGATCGTCGACGGGCAGATCCACGGCGGGCTGACGATGGGCCTGGCACCCTCCCTCTTCGAGGAGATCGTCTACGACGAGCACGGCACCATGCTCACCGGCACGCTGATGGACTACCTGCTGCCCACCTCGATGGAGACGCCCTCCTGGAAGACGGACAAGACGGTCACCCCCTCGCCGCATCACCCCATCGGCGCCAAGGGGGTCGGCGAGAGCCCGACGGTCGGCGCGCCGCCCGCCATCGCCAACGCGGTGGTCGACGCGCTCAGCCACCTGGGCGTGCGACACGTCGACATCCCGATCACGCCTTGGAAGGTCTACGCGATCCTGGAGGAGCACGGCGTCGCCGAGTAGCCCGGCGCGGGAGCCGACGACGCCGTGCCGGCTCCCGCCATCCCGAGGACGGCAGACCGTGGACTGCGTACCGCCCGCGGGCGGCGGACCCGCCCCGATCCTGACGACCCTCTCCGAGGACATCTTCGAGCGCGCCGCGACGCTCAAGCGCGCCGGGCGCCCCTTCGTGCTGGCGACCGTCGTCTGGAGCGGACGGCCGACCTCGGCTCGGCCGGGCGCCCGGGGTATCGTGACCGCGGACGGCGCCCTCTTCGGCTGGGTCGGCGGCAGCTGCGCCCAGCCCACCGTGGTCCGCGAGGCGCTGGCCGCGCTGGCCGACGGTGAGGCGCGCCTCCTCCGGCTCAGCCCCGACCCCCTCCCCAGCGAGGCGCGGCCCGGCGTCGTCGTCGCGCCCATGACCTGCCACAGCGGCGGCACCCTCGAGATCTTCCTCGAGCCCTTCCTGCCGCCGCTCCGCCTCCTGGTCGTCGGCGAGAGCCCGGTGGCGGACGCGCTCGTGCGCCTCGGCCACGTGATGGGCTACCGCGTCGTCGCGGTCCGCCCCGAGGCGACAGCGACCGCGCCCCCCGAGAGCGACGTTGTGCTCGGCTCACTCGATCTGGCGGCCGCCGCGGCCGGCGGCAGGTCCGCCGCGGTGGTCGCGACCATGGGCGTCTACGACGAGGACGCCGTCGAGCGAGCGCTCCGCGCCGGCATCGGCTACGTCGCGCTCGTGGCCAGTCGCCGCCGCGCCGAGTCGGTGGCGGCGCTGCTGCGCGACGCCGGGGTGCCCGATGACGCGCTCGCGCGGCTCCGCGCGCCCGCGGGCCTCGACATCGCCGCCAGCGCTCCCGAGGAGATCGCGGTCAGCATCCTGGCCGAGATCATCGCCTGTCGGCGCGATCTGCCGGTGGTGACGTCGGCACTGTCGAAGGCACCCGCCACGGCGGTGGACCCGGTCTGCGGCATGACGGTCGAGGTCTCGGGCGCCCGCCATACCCAGGAGCACGGGGGCAGGCGATACTACTTCTGCTGCCCGGCCTGCCGGCGCCGGTTCGTGGCCAACCCGGCCGCCTTCCTCGCCACCCCCTAGCGTCGACCGGCTCGGGCCTTGCCCCGGCGCGGCCGGTGGCGCGCGGTGGCTGAGCGGGAGGTGACGCGCATGCCCGAGCGGAAGCCGGTGGTCGTGGACGGGTCCAACGTGGCCTTCGAGGAGACGACCGCGGCGGGCAAGCCGAAGGTCGCCAACCTGGTCGCCGTCCGCCGCGAGCTGGAGCGCCTCGGGTTCGACCCCATCATCGTCATCGTCGACGCCGCCTTCCACCACCAGGTCGACGACCCCAGGCAGCTCGAGTCCCTCATCGATGACCAGGTCGTCCGCCAGGCCCCGGCCGGCACCGATGCCGACTACTTCGTGCTGACGACGGCTGGCGAGGAGCGCGCGGTCGTCGTCTCCAACGACCTCTACCGCCCCTACGAGCACCAGTTCCCCTGGATCCGTAAGCGCCGCATCCCCCTGATGATCGTCGACGGCCACGTCGAGCTCTACGAGCCAAAGCTCGAGCGCGACGACTGAGCGCGCGCTCCGGTCCGCGCCGGTAGGACGAAAGTCCCTTCTCGAACCCGGACCCGACTGGTACTATGGTCATGGGACGCCCGGTGCCGGGATCGCGCGCGACGGCAGTGGCCGCGGCGCGGTCCCCGTTTCCGGT
>DASSZN010000026.1:0-11678 GCA_035702805.1 Thermomicrobiaceae bacterium
CACGTTCGCCCCTCTCCACGCTCGCCCGCTGACCAGGCACTCGCCACGCGTCAAGTGTGGCACGGTCCTCGCGCGCCGTCAAGCGTCAAGCACATAACGCTCCTCACGTACGCGCGGCGCCGGTTTCAATTCACATGCTAATGTGGCTGTCACTGCTGCCTGTATTAATCGGAGTACGTTAGCCACGCCACGCGATTACGCCGCGGAACGTCCGCCTCGACCTTCGGCCGCGTTGCCCGTGAACCTTTACAAGCCGCGGGAAGTCGCTGCGCCTGCGGAGAAGAATCGGGGACGCGCGCGGGCCGGCACGATTACGAGCGGCTACGAGCAGCCGGCCCGCGCCGCTCTCCAGCACAGTGCGGTGTTTGGCACGTGCCCATTCGCGTGACGATTCGTGTTCGGCGTCATCCAAGCAGTCTCCAAACCGATTGAGACTATGCGTGACCTATGCTAGAGTAGGGCGGGAGCCAGCGCTGCCAGGCAGCGGGGTCCCCGGAGTCGATCGGTGGGGCCGGGAGGTGGTGGTCGGTGCCGGACGACGCCCCGGAGGCGGACAGGCGCGACCAGGGCGACGGGAGCAGCCGGGCGGGCGAGGACGCGCGCCGCCGCGGCTGGTTCTGGCACTGGAACACGATCATCACCCAGTACGCCCCGCTCGTCGGGCTCAAGGGAGTCGGGCTGCTCAACTCCTACACCGTCTGGACCGACCGGCGGGAGGAGTCGCCCCACCGCGGCTACGCCTTCCCCAGCCAGCAGGCGGAGGCCGACTTCTACGGCGAGGACCGCGCCGAGCTGATCACCATCAACAAGATCCTGGTGGCGCTCGACCTGATCGAGATCCGCAAGGAGATGGTGCTGCGCGCCGACGGTCAGGGGCACCGCTGGCGCGTGCCGCACAACCTCTACCGGGTCAAGGACCACCGCGACGGCTACGTCCTGACCGCGCGCGACGTCCTGAAGGTGGCGGAGCTGGCGGCCCGCGACCCGGCCGTCTACCGCTACGTGCGCCGCATCTTCTCCCCCCGCTTCGTCCCGATCGACCGGGACAACGTCTGGCACGACATCCTCCCGGCCGTCCGTGAGGCGGAGGTCTGGGGCCGCCTGGCCGCCAGAGCGGCGCGGGAGGAAGAGCGCGCCTCGGCACGGACCCGGGCGGGGCACGCGACCCGGGCACGCGGCGACGGCGAGGCGGCTCAGGAACCGCAGGAGCCGGCGGCGTCTGCTGTGGGCGAAGCCATGGAGACCGATGTTGCCGGCACCAACATCGCCCGGGGATCGCGGGATACCGGTGTTGCCGGCACCAACGATGGTTCAGGGTCGGACGTTGCTCCGGCCAACGACGCTTCACGCCCGCCGGATGGGGGCAGCGGTGGTGGGGTCAACAGTGGATCGGAGGAGGCTGTTGCCGGGAGCAACACGACGTACCACCAACCTACGTCTACTACTACGACAACTACTGTCACGCCTGCTGGCCCCGCTGGAGAATCGGTCGGGGACCCGCCGGGCTCACCCGGCGGCGGACCGCTGCCCGAAGCGTCGGCAGTCGTGGTCGCGGCCTTCGCGGCGGCGAACGACCGCGAGCCGTCGCCGCTCGAGCGCGAGCTCCTCGCCGAGCTCGAGGTGGGATTCGATGGCGCTGCTGATCTGGCTGGAGCCACCGGCGCGGAGTGGGTCGCCGCGGCGATCCGCGAGGCGGTCGCCAGCGGGTCCCGCTTCGTCGCCCCCAAGCGCATCCGGGAGATCCTCGCGCGCTGGGCAGCCGATCCGTCCCACCAGCTTCGGGCGGGCAGCGCGCCGCCGGCGGCGCCGCGACTAGCATCCGGCCCGGCCGAGCCCATCCCCGATCTGCCGCTCCCCCAGGGAGCCGGCAGCCGGCGTACCTGGGAGGAGACCCTGCGGCGGCTCGGGCGCGTCGTCGGGACAGCCGAGATGCGGCGCCTCTTCGACGGCAGCCGGATCGTCGACTTCCAGGCGGGCACCGTCTCCGTCGCGGTCGGCTCGCACGAGGCGGCGGAGCGACTGTCCGGCGAGTACTACGAGCTGGTGGCGCGGAAGCTGAGCGAGGTCATGCGGCGCCCGGTGCGTGCGCGCTTCCTTGGCCCCGACAACGGCGTACTGGAGCGGGAGCCGGCGACGACGGAGCCGACGGAGCCGACCGCTGGTTCAGACCCGCCCAGTCCGGCAGCGCCGCCGCTGCCGCGCTTCGTTCTCCCGGGTGGACTTACCAACCTGCAGGTCTGGGCCACGGTCCAGGATGAGCTGTCGGTCCGGCTGAGCCCGGCGAACGTCGAGGCCTGGGTCCGGCCCGCCGCGCTGCTCGGCGTCGACGCGGATGGCGCGCTGGTGGTGGGGGTGCCCTCCGCCTTCGCCGTGCGCCGCCTCTCGGCGCTGCTCCCGGCGATCGCCACGTCGCTGGGGGACATCCTGGGCACGCCGGTCGCGGTCAGGGTGGTCGTCGCGCGCGACTGGCTGCGCGGCGATGAGTCGCACCGGCCCGTCACCGGAGCCCCCGACAGCGCGGCGACGTCGTGAGCGGGACGGCGGACCGGAATCCCATGGGGCGGCACGAGGTCAGGGAAAGCGGGAGGGCAGCCGAGATGGCGCAGCGCGACGTGGGAACGGTGCTCGATCTCTGGGGACGGCTGGCGGAGGGCGGCTCCGGCGCGCTGGCTGGGCTCGAGTCGACCGACCTGGACGTGAATCTGGTGCGCTTCGCGACGGGCGCGGGCGTGGCGCCGCACGTGAACCCCGAGGTGGACGTGTTGCTGGTGGTGCTCGCGGGCGAGGGGGTGCTGACCCTGGACGGCGTCGAGCACTCATTAGCGGTGGGCACGGCGCTGATCATCCCGAAGGGGGCGGAGCGAGGCGTCCGGTCGGCAGCGGACGGCTCCATCGCCTACCTGACGGTCCACCGCCGACGCGGGCGCCTCTGGCCGACACCCCGGCTCCGCACGCCCGGCGCGGGGTCGCCCGACTCCCCCGCCACCTGAGCCGGCCGTAACCGCTCAGGACGGCGGGGCGGCCGCGACGATCCCCGTCGGCACACCTCGAGGCTCTCCGCGTACCACTCAGGACCTCCGATTCGGCGACGCGCGCTCGGTCCGGCCTTCGGGCCGCTCCATCGACCAGGCGACGTGAGAGACGGCTCTGGAACGGTGGGGTCGCCCAGCGCGTTTCTGCGAGTAGAACGACTCGGCCTGTGCCAACGCGATGGAAGGGGACCCGCTTGGTCTCCCGAGGGCTGCGGACGGCTGCCGTGCTGCTCGTCCTGCTGCTGCCGGGCCTGCCCCGGCTCGCGGTACCGGTACAGGCGGCGAGCCTGACGATCGGGCTGTCTCCGAGCAACTGGTTCAGCCCGTCTGCGCGGCGTGCGGTCCGGTCGAGACGACCGTGACCATCAGCGGCAGCGGGGCCCCGGGCGGCGGCGCCGTCTGGACCTTCTGGAAGCCACGGGCGACCGGACAGCCCTGCGCGCCCTTCACCGGCGGCTACGCGATCTCGGGCTCCGACGTCGGCGCTGACGGCAGCTTCACCGCGGTCAGTCGGACCGAGCCGAACATCGGCGGGTACCCGACCATCCAGGGGGGCCGCTACTTGGCGGCGGTCGGTACGGCGATCGCGCTGGCGGGATCGACGCCCTTCACCGTAGCGATCGTCTCGAACGTCGAGGGCGGCCTGACCGGCGTCCAGGTGCTGGCGTACCACGGCGAGCCGTGACCGGAGCGGGCTTCACCCGCACGGGTGAGGAGGGGGGAACCGCGCGCCCGTGCTCGGTCTCGGGCGGGCTATCCCGCGCTCTGCCGAGCCAGCTCGAGCAGGCGCTCCGGGTGGCCGGCGAGCTCGTTCCGGCGCGCGGGGTCGGCCGCGACCTCGTCCACCAGGCGCGCCAGGAGCGCGTTGGTCGGCGTCGGGATGCCGTGCGCTGCGCCGGCGCGCTCCACCGCCCCGTTGAGCCAGCCCACCTCCGTCGGCGCGCGCCCGCGCTCGACGTCGAGCCAGAGCGAGGGGCGCTTGGCGCCCCGGCCACCGGCGACGCGCCCGGCGAGCAGCCGCCGGCCCATCCCCGGCGGCAGGCGCATGGCCGCCGCGAGCAGCGGCACGTCGAAGCCGGGCAGGCCGATCGTGCGTACGCCGGCCGCCCGCATAACGCGCGTCGCCTCGAGGAAGGCGCCCCGCTCCAGCTGGAAGAGGCGCGGGTCGGCCATCAGCTCGACGGGCGGCGTGGCCAGGATCGCCGCGACGGCGTTGCCGAGGATGTTCAGCAGCAGCTTCGACCACTTGAGGGCACGGTAGTCGTCCACGACCGGGGCCAGGATGCCGACCCGGGTCAACGCCGCGACGAGCGGACCGATGGCGGAGCCGTCGCGCACCGGCGCCAGCGTGACGCCGCCGCCGGTCGTCTCCTGGCGGACCCGGCCCGGCGCGTCGGTGCCGACGCTGAGGGTGACGGCGCCCGACGCCAGGCGCTGGACCGCCGGCCGGGCCAGCAGCGTCTCCTCGGTGCCGACGCCGTTCTGGAGCACGACGATCGTGGCGCCGCCGCGGGCGAGCGTGTCGAGCTGGTCGAGGGCCGCGGCGACGGCGTAGGCCTTGGTCGTCAGGAGCACGAGGTCCGGCGGCCGGGTGAGCGCGTCCAGGCTGCTGATCGCGGCCGGCGACGCGGCAAGGTCGCCGCCCGGGCGGTGGATCTGGAGCCCGCCGTCGTGGACGGCCCGGACGAGGTCGGGCCGTCCGAGCAGGGTGACGTCGACGTCCACCGCGCTGAGCAGCCCGCCGAGGAGGCAGCCGACGGCGCCGGCGCCGTAGACCAGGACTGCCGGATCGCCGGTGGGCTCAGTTCCCACGGCCGCCGAGGCCGATGCCGCCGGTGCTGATCTTGAGCTCGGTGCCGCCGACCAGGCGGCCGATGTTGGCGCGGTGGCGGTAGACGGCCAGGGCGACCAGCACCAGGCCGAAGAGCCAGTAGGGGTCGGCGTAGCCGAGCAGCGCGAGCAGGACCGGTACCGACGCCATCATCAGGAGTGAGGCGAGCGAGGCGTAGCGGCTGGCAGCGATGACGACCCCCCAGACCAGGCCGGCCAGCAGGGCGACCGGCGGGGCGATGCCGACGACGACTCCCAGCGAGGTGGCGATCCCCTTGCCGCCCCGGCCGCGCAGGAAGATCGACCAGTTGTGCCCGGCGACGGCGGCCGCGCCGGCCACCAGCAGGACCCAGAGGGGCAGGCCGAGGAGACGGCCGGCGACCACCGGGAGGAGCCCCTTGAGGGCGTCGCCCAGGAAGGTGAGCGCGGCCGGGCCGCGCCCGGCGACGCGGTAGACGTTGGCGGTCCCGATGTTTCCGCTGCCCTGGCCCCGGACATCGATGCCGTGGGTGGCGAGGGCGACGAGGAGTCCGGAGGGCAGCGAGCCCAGCAGGTAGGCGCCGACCCAGAGGCCGACCCGCACGAGATCACCCGCGAACGGGGCCATGCCGTCCCTCTCCACGATGGCAGGCCGAATGGTCCGGCGTCCCCCACCGGGCGGCCGCTCGCGGCGACGCGAGCCTGTGGCCGGTCCTGCGCAATCGCATCATTAAAACACCCGCCAACCGACCGGCGCCAGCCGCCGGTGACCACGGGGCACGGACCGGAAGCGCCGGGCCTCAGCCGGTGAGGGCCCGGAGACTGTCCGGAAGGAGACGCCCGGCCGCGCGGCGGTAGTCGTCGCGGGCGGCTGCCCGGCGCGCGGCGTCCCAGCCGAGCACCCGGCCGGCGACGTCGGACGCGTCGTCCAGCACGTCGAGCCCGGCGGCGGCGTCGAGCCCGAGCATCGTCCGTCGCATGATGAGGTCCTCGAGGTCCCGCGCCAGTTCCCAGCCGAGGGCGTAGGGCAGCTCGGCAGCCAGGCTGTCGGCGACCGTGCCGAGCGGCCGTGCCAGCGCGGGGTCGGCGCTGGCGAGGCGTGCGATCTCCCGGGCGAAGACGCCGTAGATCCGCGGCAGCCGCTCGGCGGTGGCCGGAGGCAGGCCGGAACCCGCGGCGAAGGTCACGGCGAAGGCGGCGAAGTCCGGGACGTTGGCGCCGGGCAGGGGCAGGCGGGCCGTCACGCAGGGCGGGGGCGTCCGGCCGAGGTACGCGAAGACGCGGTCGGTGACCTGCTCGGCCAGCGCCCGGTAGGTGGTGAGCTTGCCACCGACGATCGAGAGGAGGCCGGCCAGCGCCGGCGCGTCCGCCGCGCGCTCGGCGTGGTCGACGATCAGGTGGCGCCGAGTGATGCCGCCCGGATCGCCGGCCGGGACGGCGGGCAGCGGCCGGACGCCCGCGTAGGCCAGGCGCACGTCGGCGCGGCGCAGCCCGGCGGACGGGATGACCCGGTTCGTCTCGACCAGCAGGTAGGCGATCTCGGACTCGTCGGGCCGCGGGTCCTCCAGACTGCCGACGTGGCGCAGGTCGGTGGTGCCGATCAGGTAGCGGCCGTCCCAGGGGATGATGAAGAACGGGCGGCCGTCCGACTCGGCCTCGACGTAGAGGGCGGCGCGCGGCGCGCCGGGGAAGGGGTCGACGACGAGGTGGCTCCCCCGGGTGCCGCCGACCAGCGGGCGGCTCCCGAGCGGGCCGAGCACGCGGTCGACCCAGGGGCCGGCGGCGTTGACGGTCACGCTCGCGCGCGCCACTCGGCGCTCCCCGGTGGCGAGGTCGGTGAAGCGCACGCCACCGACGCGCCCGTCGGCGACGAGCAGTTCGTCGACGCGGGCGCGGGTGAGGACGACCGCGCCGTGGTCGCGGGCGGAGAGGGCGTTCTCGAGGGCGAGCCGCTCGGGAAAGGTGACCTGGGCGTCGTGGTAGAGGGCGGCGCCGCGCAGGCCACGCGGGTCGAGCCCCGGTTCCCGGCGCAGCGCCTCGTCCCGGCTCAGCATGCGGTGGGGCGGCAGGCCGCCCCGGGCGAGGAGGTCGTAAGCGGACAGGCCGGCGCGAATGGCGAGCGGGCCGCGCCGGGCGCCGCGGTAGAGCGGGAGGAGGAAGGGGAGCGGCCGGACCAGGTGGGGCGCGACCCGCAGCAGCGTGCGGCGCTCGCGCAGCGACTCGCGGACGAGCCCGACCTCGCCGTGCTCCAGGTAGCGGAGCCCGCCGTGGATGAGGCGCGTCGAGGCGGCGGTGGTGGCGCCGCCGACGTCGCCCCGCTCGAGGAGCAGCACCCGGAGGCCGCGCGTGGCGGCGTCGCGGGCGATCCCGGCGCCGTTGATGCCGGCACCGATGACGATCAGGTCGAGGGCGGCCTCGCCGATATCGCGCGCGGTCGTCGGCGGGCCGGCGTTCGGCATCATCACCCCTCGCCTCCTCCGCGGCCGGGCGGCTCGCCGCCACCGGTCGTTATGTCGTGATCCCGCGGCGGTTGAGCGTCCATCGGCACGTCCCGGACGTGAGGCATGCGGCGCATGACCGACCGGCGAGGCGCGGACGTGGAGCGTGCCGGGACGGGTCACGCGGACCCGCCCCGGGCAGGGGAATCGGACGCCGGGTCAGGCGCCGGTCGACGGGAGCGCCAGGGCCGGCAGGTTGACCTCCCGCACCAACGCGTTGAAGCGGGCCACGTCGTCGGCCAGCACCTCGCGCAGCTCGCCGAGTTGCTGGTCGATCGCGCCGGCCAGCTCCGAGTAGGTCTGCTGCGCCTGGTCGGTCGGCTGCGCGTCGGCGGTGTCGACGATCGAGCCGAGCGCGGCCAGCTTGTTGTTGAGCCGGATCGGGAAGTTGAGCGGGTCCTCCATCTCCTTGGACTTGACCTGGATCAGCTCCTCCTCGACCGCGGTGAGCGTCTCGCCGAGCGCCTTCGCCGCCGCGACGACCTGCTCGCCGTTGGGCTGGCCGGCGGCGCGGCGACTCCAGTCCTCGGCCTGGGCGCGCAGCGCGCGGATCTGAGTGACGGCGTCGTGCGTCTCGGAGAGCTTGTCGCGGATTCGAAGCATGAGGGCGAACTGCGTCTCGAGCTCCTGCTGGGTCGCCGCGATGCGCGGGTCCTTGCGGACCTCGAAGGGCTGGCTGTAGCTCTGGTCGCCGACGGTGAGCCGCACCTGGTAGCGCCCGGGCACCGCCAGCGGGCCGCGCGTGCTGCCGGCCCAGAGGATGGCGGGCGGGTCGACGTCGTGGGCGTCGGGGTAGCGCAGGTCCCAGACGAAGCGGTTGGCGCCCGCCTTCTTGGGGATGGTCGGGTCCTGCTTCTTGCGGCCGTGGCCGTGCCCGCTGCTCGTGCCGGCCTCCGCCGGCTTCTCGCTGGAGAAAGAGCGGATCTCGTTGCCCTGGCCGTCGAGGAAGGTCAGCCGGACCTCGCCCTCGGGCGCGTCCTTGAGCCAGTAGGTGACGACGACGCCCGACGGCGGGTTCTGGCCGGCGTCGAGGAAGGTCTGCTCGTCCTTGCCGGCGCGGTAGGAGATGACGGGCGAGCCGCCGGCCGCGACGTAGCTCCGGCGCACCTCGCTCGGCTCGGGGAAGCGGCGGAAGCCGCCGCGGTAGCGCACCACCGGCTGGGGCGCGAAGAGGTGGGCCGGCTCGGCGGCGACCTCGTCGTTCATCTGCCGCAGCGTGGAGAGGTCGTCCAGGATCCAGAAGGCGCGACCGTGGGTGGCGGCGACCAGGTCGTCCCCCTTGACCGCCAGGTCGTGGATGGCCGTCACCGGCAGGTTGAGCTGCAGCGACTGCCAGTGGCCGCCGTCGTCGAAGGAGACGTAGAGGCCGTTCTCGGTGCCGGCGTAGAGGAGGCCCGGCCGCTGGGGATCGGCGCGCACGGCGCGGGTGAAGTCGTCGGCCGGGATTCCCGCGGTGATCTTCGTCCAGGACTTCCCGTAGTCGGTCGTCTTATAGAGGTAGGGCGCGCGGTCGTCGAGCTTGTAGCGGGTGGCGGCGACGTAGGCCGTGCCGGCGTCGTGGGGCGAGGGCTCGATCAGGGAGATCAGCGCCCACTCGGGCAGCAGGTCGGCCGACGGCGTCACGTTCTGCCAGGACTGGCCGTTGTCGCGCGAGACGTGGACGAGGCCGTCGTCCGAGCCGGTCCAGAGGACGCCGCGCTGCACCGGGGACTCGGCGAAGGCGAAGATCGTGCCGTAGTACTCGACGCTGGTGTTGTCGCGGCTGATCGGCCCGCCCGAGGGGCCCTGCTTGCTCGGCTCGTTGCGGGTCAGGTCGCCGCTGATGACGTCCCAGTGCTGCCCGTCGCTGGTGGTGCGGTGGACGTGGTTGGAGCAGACGTAGAGGACGTTCGGGTCGTACGGCGAGAGGACGATCGGGTAGGTCCACTGGAAGCGGTAGCGCAGGTCCCGCGCCGACCAGCCCATGTGGTTCTCGGGCCAGGGCATGATGTTGCGCGACTGGTGGGTGCGGTGGTCGTAGCGGGTGAGCAGGCCGCCGTAGCTGCCGGCGTAGACGACGTTGGGGTCGTCGGGGCGCACGGCGATATAGCCCGACTCGCCGCCGCCGATCGGGTACCAGTCGCCGGCGACGATGGCCCCGGCGTCGGAGCGGCTGGGGCCGGAGAGGGTCGTGTTGTCCTGCTGCGCGCCGTAGACGCGATACGGGATCTGGTCGTCGGTGACGACGTGGTAGAACTGCGCGGTCGGCTGGTTGTAGATGGTTGACCAGGTGTCGCCGCCGTTGAAGCTGACGCAGGCGCCCCCGTCGTTGCTCTCGATCATTCGCTTGGGGTTGTGGGGGTCGATCCAGAGGTCGTGGTTGTCGCCGTGGGGCGTCGGGATGCTGCTGAAGCTGCGCCCGCCGTCGTTCGACTTCCAGAGGTGCAGGTTCTGGACGTAGACCGTCTCGGCGTCGGCCGGGTCGGCGAAGACGTGCATGTAGTACCAGGGCCGCTGGCGCAGCGCGGGGTCGTCGTCGAGCTTGACCCAGTTCTCGCCGTAGTCGTCCGAGCGGTAGAGGGCGCCCTCCTCCGCCTCGACCAGCGCCCAGACGCGGCCGGGCCGCGCGCCGGAGGCGGAGACGCCGATCTTGCCGAGGACCCCTTTGGGCAGCCCTGGCCTGCGGCTGATCTCCTCCCAGGTGTCGCCGCCGTCGGTAGAGCGGAAGAGGCCGCTCCCCTCGCCGCCGCTGGTCATGGTGTGCGCCTCGCGGCGCGCCTCCCAGATGCTGGCGTAGAGGATGCGCGGGTTGGTGGGGTCCATCGACAGGTCGACCGCGCCGGCGTCCGGGCCGCGGTAGAGGACCTTCTCCCAGGACTTGCCGCCGTCGCTGGAGCGGAAGACGCCGCGCTCCTCGTTGGGGCCGAAGATGTGGCCGAGGGCGGCGACGTAGACCAGGTCGGGGTTGTGGGGGTGGACGCGGATCTCGCCGATGGCGCGGCTGTCGGCCAGGCCGACGTGCTGCCAGGACTTGCCGCCGTCGCTGGAGCGGTAGACGCCGTCCCCCTCCATGACGTTGCCGCGGATGGTCGTCTCGCCCATGCCGGCGTAGACCACGTTGGGGTCGGACTCGGCGACGGCGAGCGCCCCGACGGTCGAGGCCTTGAAGAAGCCGTCGGAGACGTTGAGCCAGGTCGTGCCGCCGTCGGTCGTCTTCCAGACGCCCCCGGCGCAGGCACCGAAGTAGAAGGTGAGCGGGTCGGAGACGTCGCCGGCCACGGCGACGACGCGGCCGCCGCGGAACGGCCCGATGAGGCGCCACTTCATGGCGCCGTAGAGCGCCGGGTCGACGGCGGGCCGGGTGCCCGCGTGCTGATCGACAGACATCGTGTTCCCCTCCGATGAATCCTGTCCCGGTACCCGGTAACCGGGCGGCATGGTAGCACCGTTGGGCCGGCACGCGGAACCCGCGAGGGTTATCGGCCGGGCGCCACGGCTCGGTCGCGCTCCAATCGGCTATACTGGCGACAACCTACACGAATTCGCGGATGCGCGCGTGTGGATAGAATCCCTACCGAGCCAGGTGTGCCGTGGCCGAGCAGGTCGACGACGCCGGAGTGATCCATCCCCGAAAGCCCCTCCTCGTTGGGCGCGAGCGGGAGCGGGCGCTGCTGTGCCGGCAGCTCGACGCCATGCTGGCGGGGCACGGCAGCCTGGTGCTGGTCGGCGGCGAGGCGGGCATCGGCAAGACGACGCTGGTCGAGGACCTGGCCGCGCAGGCGGAGGGAGCCGGCTGTCTCGTCATCTGGGGGCACGCGTACGACCTGACGGTCACGCCCCCCTACGGCCCGTGGGTCGAGCTGGCCCGCGGCTACACGCCCACCAGCGACCTGCCGCCCTTCCCGGCCTTCCTCCACGATGGCGAGGCTCTGGCCGCCGTCGGCAGCCAGGAGGCCCTCTTCGCCCAGACCTGGGACTTCTTCGCGGCGGTTGCCACGATACGGCCGGTCGTCCTTGTCCTGGAGGACCTGCACTGGGTCGACCAGGAGAGCCTCGCGCTGCTGCGCTTCGTCGCCCGGCAGGTTGCCCGCCACCGTGTGCTCCTCCTCGCCACGTATCGCTCCGACGAGCTGACCCGGCGGCATTCCCTCTACCAGCAGATTCCATTGCTGGTGCGGGAGGCCGGCGCTGCGCGGCTGGATGTGCGCCCGCTCGATGAGGTGGCGACGCGGGGATTGATCACCGGGCGCTATGACCTGCCGGGGTCCGATGTCGAGCGGCTGGAGGCGTACCTCGCCGAGCACGCCGAGGGCAACCCGCTGTACGCCGGGGAGCTGCTGCGCACGCTGGAGGACGACGG
>DASSZN010000074.1:0-2328 GCA_035702805.1 Thermomicrobiaceae bacterium
GGCGCCGCCACCAGCCACGCGACCCGGCCGCGGCTCAGGTTCGGGTAGCGCGCCGACAGGTGCAGCGAGGTGTACTGGCCGACCCGCCCCGCCAGGTGCTCGAGCGCCTGCTCGGCCGCGCTCCCCGGCAGCAGCCGGGCGCCCTCCGGCAGCGCCAGCCGCGCCAGCAGCGGCCGCCCCGGCGCGCGGTTGCGCTCGCTGCCCGACGTCGGCAGGAAGCCGTCGTTGCCCACCGTCGCCCAGACCCGGTAGACGCCCGCCTCCAGCCGCTCGGTCCCGCTCGCGATCACCCGCAGCCGCGGCGCCGTGCCCATCGCCGCGACCGCGAAGGGGACGGCCCGCGCCAGCTCGTCCGACAGCAGCGGCCCCGGCGGGTTCATCAGCCCGAACTTCACCTCCAGGCCGCCCAGCTCGACCGGCCCGAGCTGTGGGTGCTCGAAGGGATGCCAGGGGGTGAAGCCGCGCCCGCCGGCCCGCTCGTCGAGCAGGCGCAGGATCTTCAGGTCGTCCTCCTCGGTGCGCGCCTCCTCCAGCTGGAGGTAGTTGGTGCTCGGGATGCCGGCGCGGTGGGCCAGTCCCCACAGCTCGGTCATGAACGCGAGCACCCCCAGGTGGTCGTAGAGCCAGTCGCTCTCCACGCCGTAGGACGGCCGGCCCGGCTGGTAGGGGTTGCTGTGGAAGGGGGACTCGCAGCGGAAGCCGGTCGATGCCTCCCCGAGCGCGCCGATCGCCGCGAAGGCGCGCCGGTCGAGCGGCGGGATCTGCTCGTCGGCGTAGCGGGCGGAGGCGCGCAGGATGAGCCCGGCCGCCGTGTGGTGGAGCTGCGCGCCGTGGATGTTGCGGTGCGCCTGCAGGAAGGCCGCGACCGCCCGGGTCTCCGGCGCGCTCAAGGGGTGGGGCCCCGAGCCGGTCTGGACCCAGTCCGGTTGCCAGTCGGCCGGGAAGTTCCGGTTGAAGTCGAGCCCGAACGGGGAGGGCGCCAGTTCGATCTTCCCGCCGTCCCAGTTGTGAATCAGCCCCTCCGGGTAGACGAAATAGTAGTCCCCGCCGTACTCCTGTTGCCCGCGCCGGAGCATGATCCGCGGGTCGCGCGCCGAGATTTTCCAGGGGCCGGCGGGGTCGCGCACCCGCATCGAGCCGACCAGCCCGTCGCCGTCGAGGTCGAGCGGCTCGAGGCCGTCGAACGCGCCCGGCGCCGGCTCGGCCGGGTAGGGCGTGGCCGCCGAGCGCAGGCTCGCGCTCGAGGTCAGGAACTGCTCGCTGCCGTCGACGGCGATGCGGGGCACGACGTAGAGGGCCGTCTCGTCGAGCAGGCGGCGCACCTCGGGGTCGTCGGGGTAGCGGGAGAGCAGGTGGTGGATGGTGGCCAGCGCCACCGACGAGGTGGTCACCTCGGCCGCGTGAATGTTGGCGTCGATGTAGTAGGCCGGTTTCTCGAGGTCGGGCCCCGTCTCCCGGTTGGTCAGCGTCACCGCCCAGATCGCGCGCCCCTCGCCGCTCTCGCCGATGCCGGCGAGCGACATCAGCGACGGGTGGGTCGCCGCCCAGCCCTCCAGGAGCTCGGTCATACGGTCATAGGTGTAGTAGCGATCGGGGCGCCACTCGGCGGACTCGGCGAGGTAGTGCAGCGCGCTGAAGTCTGGTCGCGGCATCCGGCCCCCAGTTCCCTCCCTGCCGTCGGTGCGCCGGCCGCGCGCCGCGGGGCCATGATAGCCGAGGCCACCGGGGACGGAAGCGCCAGGCACGCTGGGGCTTCGGCCGAGCAATGCCGACTCCGGCATCATCCGTGTCACTCCGTAGCACCCGGCCCGACGACGAACCGAGGGGGCAGCCAGCGCCGGCTGCCCCCTCGGTTCGCGGGAGCGGAAGCCCGCCTCGACCAGACTGTCGGACCCGTGACGGCGGTGCCCGGGGGTCCGACCAGAGCTCCCGGCTGACGCTGTCACCGTTTTGGCAGGAGATTGTTGCGTCCCCGCAACGATCATTGCGCTTCCAGCACGAAGCCCCCGGCATGCTCAGACCAGGCGGGAGTTCTACCCCGGGCCGGACTGGAGGATGTCGATGGCGGACCATGAGACGCTCAGCCGACGGCAGTTGTTGGGCATGGCGGGCCTGGCGGCGGGCTCGGTGGCCGGGGCTGCCCTGCTCGGGGCGTGCGGGGCCAGTACCCCCAGCGGCGCCGGCCAGACCCTCTACCTCTCGATCATCACCGGCCGCATGTTCAGCCACAAGGGCTTCCCCGCCTACGTCCCCACGGACATCACCGTCCCGGCCAACACCGCGGTCACGGTGCGCATCGCCAACTTCGACGACGGCACGGCCCCGCTG
>DASSZN010000158.1:0-4738 GCA_035702805.1 Thermomicrobiaceae bacterium
CAGCACCGCTGGACACCCGACTACGTCTTCCCGCCGCTCGCCGGGGAGTACCGGGCGCTCCGGCAGGCCCTGGGCAAGCCCCCGGCGCCGTTGACGGCCATCGTGACCGCCAGCGGCCAGGTCGACCTGGGCCTGCCCGTCTTCCGCGCGGGCGCCGCACCGGTGCTGCTGATCACGACGGCGGCCGCCCTCGACCGGCTGCCCTTGACCAACCTGCCGCCGGGTGTCTCGGCGGTCGCGGCCGGCTCCGGCCCGACGCTGACGGCTCGTGAGGTCCTCGACGCGGTCATGGCGGCCGGAGGGGGTGACACGGTTCTGCTCGAGGCGGGGCCCCGCCTGATGGCGCAGTTCCTCGACCAGGGGCAGGTCGACGAGCTCTTCCTGACGCTGTCTCCCCAGATCGCCGGCCGGGTGGGACCGCCCGAGCGACCCGGCTTCGCCATGGGCGTCGCCTTCGCGCCCGACCGGCCCCTCTGGACCCACCTCGTCGACGTCCGGCGCGGCGGCAGCCACCTCTTCCTGCGCTACGCGCTGTCGTAGCCCCGTTCCGAGCTGGCTGCCTCGGCGGTTCGTTGCGCTGCCGCAACGACCGGGCAACGCCGCGGGCCTACGGTTGACCCTGGGAGCTGGGTGCTCCCGATGATCCGGCGCCTCCTGCCGGGAGGAATGAGGGGCAAACGATGATGACGGTCCAGCTGATCCTGCGGCGGCGTGGGTGGACCGAGGCAGATCTCGCCGCGCGCCTCGGCGTGGCGACGAGCGTGGTCCGCGGCTGGGAGGAGGGCCGGAGCGACCCGAACGACCGGCAGCTGGCCGTCGTCGCGCGCGTCCTCGGCGTGCCCGAGCAGGTCCTGACCGACCCGGTCGTGCTGGACCCCGGCCCTGGCGGCGTGTCGGTCGCGGTGGCTCGGGTGGTCACGAGCGGCCTGCGTGTCCGAACCGGCGACGGTGACGGAGAGGAGTACCTGGATGGAGACGATACTGCCCCGCGAGGACCCGATCCCCGGCCTGGCCGGCGCGGCGGGCGGTTCTCCCGAGCCCGAGCGGCAGCCGCGACTGCCCCGACCACCGGCGCGCCCGGCCGGCGCCACCCGCGGGGCGGAGGCAACGGACGTCGTGCTGCTCGCCTCGGAGCAGTCCTTCCCGGCCAGTGATCCACCCGGCTGGATTCGCTGCCGCTCCTAGACTCCGCCCGAGCGCCGGTGGACGACCGGCGCACGGGCGGTGATGCGTCGGCCGCGATGTCGCCTGCGGGGCGGCGTCGCGGCCGGTGCCGTCGATCAAGCCCGCAGCAGCCGCATGGCATTCACGATCACCACGAGCACCGAGAGCTGGTGGACCAGCATCCCGCCCGCCATGTGGACGTCGCCGAGGAGCACCGCCGCCAGCAGCCCGACCACGGTCACCAGGGCGATCGCGACGTTCTCCCGGATGATGCGCAGCGTCGTCCGCGATAGCCGTACTGCCTCGACGATCTTCAGCAGGTCGTCCGCTATCAGCGCCACGTCGGCCGTCTCGATCGCCACGTCGGTGCCGGCCGTCCCCATCGCGATGCCGACATCGGCCGCTGCCAGTGCCGGGGCGTCGTTGACCCCGTCCCCTACCATCGCCACGACGTGCCCCGCGCGCTGGAGACGGCGCACCGCGACCAGCTTGTCCTCCGGCAACAGTCCGGCATGCACCTCGGTGATGCCGACCGCCGCGGCCACCGCCGAGGCTACACCGGCGTGGTCGCCCGTCAGCATCGCGATTCGCCGCACGCCCGCCGCGCGCAGCCGACGCACCGTGACCGACGCCGTCTCCCGCGGGGCGTCGGCGATGCCGAGGACGCCGATCGTCGCCCCGTCCAGGGCCACCACGGCGCCCGTCTGTCCGGCCGCGTGGAGGCCGTCGAGCACGCGATCGACCTCCGGACCCAGCACGACGCCCACCGAGCGCATGAGCTCGAGGCTACCCACCACGATCTCGCGCTCCCCGGCCCGCGCCCGCACGCCGAGACCGGCCAGCGCCGTGACCTCGTCCGGCTGGGTCAACTCCCCCAACGGCGCGGCCGCGGCCACCACGGCCCGCGCCAGCGGGTGCTCGGAGCCGGACTCCGCGATGGCGGCCCAGCGCAGCACCTCCCGCGCATCCTGGTCCCAGTCGCCGGTGACGGCGCTCGCTCGCACACCGACCGGACGCCGCGCCGCCCGCAGGCTCACCACGTCGGTGACGCGCGGCTGGCCCTCGGTCAGCGTGCCCGTCTTGTCGAGGAGCAGCACCGAGATCCGGCCCGCGGCCTCCAGGTGCTCGCCGCCCTTGATCAGGATGCCGCGCTGGGCGGCTCGTCCGATGCCGGCCATCACCGCGACCGGCGTCGCGATCACCAGCGCTCCCGGGCAGCCGATCACCAGCAGTGTCAGTGCCCGGGCGACATCGTGGGAGGCCGCAAGGACGGCGAGGCTCCCAACCAGGATGGCCGGCGTGTACCAGCGGGCGAAGCGCTCGATCAGGCGCTGGGCCGGCGCCGCCTCCTCCTGCGCGTCCTCGACCCGCCGGACGATGCGTGCCAGTGTGGTGTCCGCGCCGGCGCCGGTGGTTCGCAGCCAGAGTGCGCCGTCCAGGGCGACGGTGCCGGCGTAGACGCGGTCATCGACCGCCTTCTCCACCGGCAGCGACTCGCCGGTGATCGTGCGCTCGTCCACGGCCGCGCGCCCGGCCGTGACCCGCCCGTCCACCGGGATGCGCCCGCCGGGCCGCACCAGCACCGTCTCGCCCCGCTGGACCGACTCCGGTGGGATCGCCATCGTCCCACCGTCCCGCACCACCTCCGCGACCGTCGGCGCCAGGTCCATCAGGCGCGCCAGCGCCTGCCGGGTACGGCCGAGCGTGCGCGCCTCCAGGTAGGCGCCGACGGTGAAGAGGAAGGTCACCGCCGCCGCCTCCCACGGCTCGCCGATCATCAGCGCGCCGCCCGCGGCCACGGTGACCAGCAGCTCGATCGTCACCTGACCGCGGCGCAGCCCGCGCGCCGCCCGCGCCGCGATGTCCAGCCCGGCCGTCACCGCCGCGGCGGCCAGCAGCGCGGCCTCCAGCCCCGGGCGGCCGAGCACGTGGCCGGCCGCCAGCCCGAGCCCGATCAGCGCGCCGCTCGCCACACTCAACCCCAGCCGTCGTCTCGCCGGGCTCACCAGCCAGCCACGTCCGCGGGCGGCCTCCTCTCCGGAGCGTCCCGTTCGGGTGGCCCGCGCCGCGCGTGACGCATGCGTCACGCGCCCTGCATACGTCGCGCGTCTCATCAGAACGCCGACACTTTCGCCTCGTAGCCGGACGCGCCGATGACCCGCACCAGGTCGTCGACGCGCACGCGCGCCGGGTCGTACTCCACCTCGATGCGGCCGGTCGTGAAGTGCACCGAGGCGCGCTCGACGCCCGCAACGGTGGTCAGGGCCTTCTCCAGCTTGGCGACGCAGGACGGGCACGTCAGGTCTCGGCTGCGCAGCAGGGTCTTCATGGGGAGTCGTCTCCGTTCGGTCGGTCCAATGTCCATGGACCCACCGTAGCGGTGCCGCGCCCGCCGCCGAATGATCCGGATCACTTAACCGCGCGAGTCCGAGCTTCGCTTGCCGGGGGGATGGCCAGCCCAGGAGGGAGGGCCACGGAGGTGCCGGATCGGAGCGATGGCCTGTTCGAGCTCATGCTGACGCCCGACGCCGCCGGGGTCCCAACTGGCCGGCCGTCGGTCGCGGGGCGCGACCGGTCCTTCCGGCCACCACCGCCCCCGAGGCGGAGCCCGTGAATGCGCTATCATCGAGAGAGCGGCTGGTCCACGGAGAAGGGCGTGTGCCACGTGAGAGGCTTGACCTTCGTCGGCGTGAGCGTCCTGGTCCTCGTCCTCGTCGTCGGCACCACCCTCGTCTGGCACCCCACGACGCCCCTCCATCCCCGGCAAAGCTCGGCTCGGGCCGTCGCGAAGGCGCACACGAACGCCGGGTTGACCATGGTGACCACGACCGTGGCGCCGACCGTCGTGCGATCGCCGGCGCCGGCCGGAACCCCGGCGGCACCGTCGCCAGCAGCGCAGGCGGGAACGCCGTCACGCGCGACTCCGTCGGCCCTGGCGAGCGGGACTCCGGCCGGGGCGGCCGCGCCCGCCACCTCCGCCATTCGCACCGTGACCCGGCAGTTGCAGCAGGGGATGGTCCGGGAGCCCAACGGGATGCGGATCGGCTGCGGGCCCCAATTGCTCACCCAGTACCTGACCTGCACCGCCCAGGAGCCGGCGGGGTTTTCGCTGACCTTCTACCTGTTTCTCCCGCGCGGGTTCCACGACGGCACGACCTACCCGCTCGTCCTCCTCTTGCAGGGGGGCGGCCAGCGGGCCGACCGGACCAGTTCCGCCGCCCTCAACCGCATCGGCGCGATCGCCTACCCGCCCGCCGAGGCCTTCGGGCCCGGGTTTCCAAAGCCGTACGGCGGCGACGTCCAGCAGCGCTGGCCGTGCTTCGTGGTCGTTCCCCAGCCGGTAAATCCGGCCGATTACGTCGACGTGCCGGCGGGGCAGGGCTCCTACTCCCTGGCGCCGCGGCCCAACGACGTGTTGCGTATCTCGAAGGAGATCGTCGACACGCTGCGGCTCGCCTACCACCAGATCGACGCCAACCGGCTCTATGTCACCGGCTTCTCCGCTGGAGGCTACGGCACGTGGGAGGCTGCCGAGCGCTGGCCGAACTACTGGGCGGCGGCGGCACCTATCGCC
>DASSZN010000161.1:0-8204 GCA_035702805.1 Thermomicrobiaceae bacterium
CCCCGCTCGTCGGTCGCGGTGGTGCCCGACACGAACACCAGGCTGCCCACCCGCACCGCGCGCGAGTAGCCGACCGCCGCCTCCCAGACACTCCCCGACGCGACTCGCCGCCGCTCGACCATCCCCGCTCCCTTTCACGCGAATCGATCCGTCACCCTCAGTGTAGCGCCCGGTGCGTGCGCGCCGGGCGTGGACGGAGCAGCCGTCGTCGCGGGCGGCCCGGGAAGCTAGCCCTGGCGCTGGTCCCGCTGATTGGCCGTCCCCCGCCTATACCGCGACCGGTGGTCATGCACCTGGGCACGTCCCACTGCCCGGGCGGACGGCTCTCGACCGCGTCGCCGGGAATGGTTCCTTCGGGCTCGACGACGTCGGGATCGCGCCGCGCATGGCGCTTCTCCACGATCAGCCGCCGGGACTCCTCGCTGTTGCGCCGCAGCACCTCGTCGGCATGCCCGACCGGGCCGTCGCGCTCGGTCTGCGCGGACATCGTGCCCTCCCTGCCATTTCGCGTCGCGGATCGCGACGCCGCCTGCCTCACCGCGGGCGGCGATCCACGTCGAGGTGACGTCGTCGCGCGCCGGTCACGGTATGCTCGGAACATGGCGGGCCGGTCGGCCCGGAGGATCCGGAGGAGGGACCGCGTGCGCTTCAGCCTGCGCCTGAACAACGACCTGGCCGTGGCGGACTACGTCGAACTGGCGCGGGTTGCCGAGGCCGCCGGCTTCGACCAGTTCTGGGTCAGCCACGACCTGTTCCTGCGCAGTGCACCGGTCGTGCTGGCCGCCGTCGCCGGGGCGACTGAGCGCATCGGCATCGGCACCTGCGTGCTCAACCCCTACACCCTCCACCCGGCCGAGATCGCCATGCTCGCCGCCACCCTCGACGAACTCAGTGGCGGCCGCTTCCTCCTCGGGATCGCCGCGGGCGCGGGCGAGTTCCTCAAGTGGGTCGGGATCGACCAGGCGCGCCCGCTGGCCACGACCCGGCGAGCGGTGCGGCAGATCGACGGGCTCCTCGCCGCGCGCCCAGTCGAGGGCTGGGCGCCGGAGGCCTACCAGCGCTTTCCGTCCCGCCGGGTGCCGATCTACGTCGGGGCGCTCAGCCCCGGCATGCTGCGCCTGGCCGGCGAGGTCGCCGACGGCGTGCTGCCGCTCCTCTTCCCGCCCGAGCACTACGACACCGTCGCGCCGCTCATCCGCGAGGGCGCCGAGCGCGCCGGCCGCTCGCTGGACGACCTCGACGTCGCCGCCTGCGTCTGGTGCTCGGTATCGGAGGATCGCGCCGCCGCCGAGGACGCGCTGCGCGACAAGATCGCCTACTACGGGCACGCCCTCAGTCCGCTCATCTGGGACCGGCTCGGGCTCACCCAGGAGGACTTCCGCCCGATCGAGCGGGCGCTCATGACCAAGCGCGACCCGGCGCGGGCGCGCGACCTGGTCGATGACCGTATGCTCCGGATCGGGATCGTCGGCACGCCGGAGGACGTGGCGACACGTCTCGAGGGCCTGGTCGTCCGGGGGGTGCGCCACCTCAGCTTCGGCCCGCCGCTGGGGCCGGACCCGCTGGCCGCGGTCGAGGCCATCGGTCGCGTGGTCATCCCACGCTTCCGAGACTGAGCATGGCGGACCGGCGCGCACCGGTGCTGGCTACCGGTCGTGGATGAAGAGCCCCTGGAGCATCGCCGGCCCACGCCGCGCGGCGGCGATCCCGAGAACCGTGAGTCCGGCAATCCCGGCCGCGCCGACGCCGATCCGGCCGGCGCGACGGCGCGGGCGCTGGCTCGCCAGCGCGACCTCGGGCGCCACCGACCAGGCGGACGCGGACCGGACCACCACCCGCCGGACCAGCGGCGTGGCCAGGTCGATCTCCATCTCGGAGACCGTCAGCCCGTTGACGCCCGCCGGGGGCAGGTCGGCCAGCGGTCGACGGCTGCCGCGCGACTCCAGGGAACGGCCGGCGACGCGGATCAGCTCCGGCGCCAGGTCGGCCACCGCGGCGCCCAGCGGCGAGCGCAGCCAGCGACCCAGGCCGCGCGGCGGCCGTGGCCGCTGCCGGTTCGCCGCGACCTCGACCCGCGGCGGCAACGCCGGTAGGTTCCCGCTCATGCGCCCTTCCCCTCTCAGGTGGCAGCGATCGACACGACGATGCCCGCGGCGCTCCGGGACACGATGCTCAACCCGGCGCGCTCGCGTCCCCCGCGACCTGGTCGGCGACGGCCTCCTCCAGCACCGCGGCCTGGTTGTGCTCGGTGTCGCGCGCCCCGTAGACCAGGGTGACGGTACCACGGCGCGCCTCATCGGCCAGGCGCGCCAGCGCGTCCCGCGCCTCCCCGGAGGCGAGCTCCTGGCGGTAGCGCGTACGGAATTCCGGCCAGCGCGCGGGGTCGTGCCCGAACCAGCGCCGGAGCTCGGTGCTCGGCGCTAGGTCACGTTCCCAGCGCGCAATGTGGAGCTCGTCCCGGCTCAGGCCGCGCGGCCAGACACGATCGACGAGCACGCGCAGCCCGTCCCCCGGCTCGGGCGGCTCGTACGCGCGCCGGCGGCGAATCACCCGGCGTCACCGGACGAGGCAACGACGTCGGTTTCCGCCTCGGCCGATTCGGCGGTATCGGAGGTGCCGTCGACCGGCGCATCAACGTCGGACTCCGCCTCGGCCGCGGCCAGCTCTTCGGCGCGAGCACGCCGCTCCGCCCACTCCTGCCGGGCCGCCGCGACGGCCTCCTCACCGCCCAGGTACTTGTCGACGATCTGCTGGCGGCCGAAGACGACGTCGACCTGGACGTCCACCTCCGCGTACTTGGTCACCAGGTCCTCGTAACGAGCCCAGTACCAGTCCTCGCCGCCGCCGGCCTCGTACTCCCACTCCGGCCGGACCTGCACCAGGAGCTTCCGGTCCGGGTCGTAGTAGTCGAAGATCATCTCGACGGGCCGTCGCTCCCGGCATACCGGGCAATGCGTGTAGTGCATCGAGTCGAGCAGGAGGCCCAACCGCGCGTCAGGGTCGGTCTGGACGTTGACGAAGCGGGCCGCCGGGGCCTCCCACTGGGCGCTGCAGGTGCCGCAGCGCATGGTGAGCCCGGTGAAGCTGGTCTCGAGGCTGGGAGCATCCATGGTGTCGTTCCTTCAGAGTACGCCGGAGCACCGGGTGCATCGTACGCGTCGCGTGTTCCGTGATTATAGGCACGACCCCGGGGCAACCGGTAGCCGGGGGCGCGAGCCCTTGCGCCCCCGGCTCCTGGACCAGACGTGATTGACCGATACTTTCGCCCGCGCCACCGCTTCCGGACCGTCGTGGCCCTCCGATGACGTCGCGGGGTCGCCGGGGCGGCTGACGTGGGCTAGAGACCCTCGCGCCCCATGTGCGGCCGTTCGGCGCCCGGGTCCTGCACGTCGGATGATGCCCCACCCGCGCCCGCGGTACCGGTCCCGGGCGCGCCTCGCGCCGCCTGATCCATCTCTCCCGGCTCGGTATCGTCGACCAGGTTGGACGCCCCCGGCCCCGGCTCGTACGGAGGGCCCGTGCCCTCGAAGGTCGGCCAGCCCGGCCGGCCCGAGGGGATACCCGGGCCCTGCGGACCGGGACGCGTCGAGACGGCGCCGACGAAGGCTCCGTCATGCGGCCAGTTCTTCAGGTCGACATCACCCGCCGAGACGTTGAGGATCACGCGGCCGTTGTCGACCCGGGTGATGGCATCGACCGGGACGTGGATCGTCGACGTCTCCGGCCGGTTCACCGCGATGTCGGACTCCCCGACGTTCGCCACGTTGCCGATGTAGCCGCCATCCGGTCCCGCCACGTCCATCCCGGGCCGCAATCGGCTGCGATCGATCGTCATCGTTACCTCCCTGCCTCGTCCCGGCTCCCGGCCGGGCTCACTCTCGACCCCGAGGTGCAAGGCCCGTGCCGGCGGCCCCCCGGTGGTACGGGCTTTGCACCCGGCCGGAGCAGAAGGTCGTCCCAGCGAAAGGAGCGCCCGATGACACCGGACAACCTGTTGATGCTGGCCCGGACTCGCGGCGGCATGGACGTCTGCGACAGCGAGCACCACCGCATCGGCTCGGCGGTCAAGGTCTACCGCAACGCCGACTACGGCACGCCGCCGACACCCGCCGCGCCCAAGATCGTCGAGCCCTACCTCGAGGTGGAGCACCAGGGACGGCACCTCTACGTCCCGACCAGCTACGTCAGCGACGTCGACGGCGACTGCATCGTCCTCAACGTCCTGCCGGAGCGCGTCGACCGCATGGGCTGGGACAGCCGGCCGGACTTCATCCAGGACGTTGGGGACGTCAATCCCCGCGGCCCCGCCGCCTGACGGGAAATGCCCGAAACCGCCCCTTGACGGTCGCCCCGTGGCCGGATCGAGCCGTCCTCCGCCCGCTGGCACGTCGGATGCATCCGCGCGAGGAGTCGGCGCACGTCGACGTGAGGCCGGTGACAATGGGGAGGAGCGGTCGAGATGGTCCGGGGCGGGGAGCGTCCGACCGGGCGCGGCGGCAGCCGGCCGAGCCGTCGTGAGGTGTTCGCCGCACTGGCCGATCCCGAGGAGGCCGCCCGCGCCGCCGGGCTCCACCACGTGACCGACGCCATGCCGGGCATTCGTCGGATCTCGAGCGGGCGCGGGTTCCGCTACCTCGGCCCCGACGGCGAGCAGGTCCGCGAGCCGAAAACCATCCGGCGGATCACGTCGCTCGCCATCCCACCGGCCTGGACCGACGTCTGGATCTGCGCCAGCCCGCGCGGGCACATCCAGGCCACCGGACGTGACGCGCGCGGCCGCAAGCAGTACCGCTACCACCCGCGCTGGCGCGAGGTGCGCGACGCCACCAAGTACCACCGGCTGGTGGCCTTCGGCGAGGCGCTGCCTCGCATCCGCCAGCGGACCGCCCACGACCTCGCCCTGTCCGGACTGCCGCGCGAGAAGGTCCTCGCCACCGTTGTCGCGCTTCTCGAGCGCACGCTGATCCGCGTCGGCAACCGGGAGTACGCCCGTCAGAACCGCTCGTTCGGTCTGACGACCCTGCGTAACCGGCACGTGGACGTGCACGGCTCGACCATCCGCTTCCACTTCCGGGGCAAGGCCGGCAAGGAGCACGAAGTCGACGTGCGCGACCGGCGCCTCGCCCGGATCATCCAGCACTGCCGCGAGCTCCCGGGCTACGAGCTGTTCCAGTACGTCGACGAGCAGGGCCAGCGGCACAGCGTCGACTCGAGCGACGTGAACGACTACCTCCGCGAGATCACCGGCCAGGACTTCACCGCCAAGGACTTCCGCACCTGGGCCGGCACGGTGCTCGCCGCCTGCGCCCTGGAGCACGCCGGGGAGCCGGCGAGCCAGAGCGAGGCGCGACACCACGTCGTCGAGGCGGTCCAGGAGGTCGCCTCCCACCTGGGCAACACCCCGGCCATCAGCCGCAGGTCGTACATCCACCCTGGGATCATCGAGGACTACCAGGGAGGCCGGCTTGGCTCGGCCTGGCAGGACTGCGCCGACGCGCTCGCGCACGTCCCGGCGGAGGGGCTCGACCCCGAGGAGGCCACCGTCCTCGCGCTGCTGCGCCGTCTGTCCGCTGACGAGGCCGGCGGGGAGCGCCGCGCGGCCTGATCGCACCCTGTCGGCGCACCCGTAGACCTCTCCGCTTGCGGGAAGATTGATACGGTGGTAATGTCGGTGGTGATACTGATCGCCGCCACCGTTGGGAGCGCCGCCATGCCGTCCAGTTCCGACCGCCGCCGGCTCGAGGTCCCAACCTACCTCCACGAGCGACTGGTCGAGATCGCCATCGACGAGGATCGCACCGTCTCCAGCGTCGCCCAGGAGATCGTCACCCTCGGCCTCTCACAGTACGAGTCGCGCGGGTCAGCCGAGCCCGGCGCCGACCGGCTGACCGACCGCGCGCGGGGCGCCCTCCGCTACGCGGAGGAGGAGGCGCGCCGGCTCGAGCACCGCTACGTCGGCACCGAGCACCTGCTGCTGGGGTTGATCCGTGAGACGGATGGGGTCGCCGCGCGGGTGCTGGTCCGGCTCGACCTGCGCCTCGAGGAGGCGCGGGAGGCGGTGAGCTGCCTGGTGGGACGAGGCACCGGTGGGGTCTCTACCGGATTGCCCCTGGTGCCGCGGGCGCGGCGCGTGCTGCGCCTGGCGGAGGAGGAGGCGGAGCGCTTCGAGCACGCCTTCGTCGGCACGGAGCACCTGCTCGTCGGGCTGATCCGCGTCCGCGACGGCGTGGCCGCGCGCATCCTCAGCGAGCGCGGCATCCTGCACCGCGCTCACGCCGAGACGCTCGCCTTTCTGCTGGCGAGCTCGCCCGCAACCGGTGGCCCGGAATCCTCTTCGCCGACGACGGTCGACGAAACGGCGAGCGAAGCGAGCGGGCCCGAGGCGTCGACGCCGCCGGCCGCGTGAGTCGGTCGGCTCGTCGGCTCCCCGTCGGGGCCCGTGCCGGCCGAGTTCCGCTCACGGTAGGTCCGCGATCGCCGGCTCGGCGATCACCTCGCCGAGCACCGAGCGGAGCGCGCGGTCCTCGCGAATCCGCTGGCGCAGTGCCACGCAGAGGCTGTGCGCGATCACGACGTGGGCGTCCTCCACCTGCTCGATGGGGTCGGCCGCCACGCAGATCGCCAGATCGACGAGGCCCCGCAGGCGCCCGCCGGTTTGCCCGGTGAGCGCGATCGTCGTCGCGCCGGCCTCGGCCGCCGCCCGGACGGCGGCGAGCACGTTCGGCGAGTTGCCGCTCGCGCTGATCGCCACCACGACGTCATCCCGGCGCACCAGCGGCGCGAGCTGCTCGGCGAAGACGCGCTCGTAGTCGGCATCGTTCGCCCAGGCCGTCAGCAGGGGTACGTTGTCGGTCAGCGCGGCGACCCGGAAGGTCGGCTCCCCGTCCGTCCGCGTCCCCTTGGCGAGGTCGCACGCGAAGTGCGAGGCCGTCGCCGCGCTGCCACCGTTGCCGAGCACGAAGACCGTGCCGCCCGCCCGCTGGCAGGCGAGCAGCAGCTCGGCCGCGCGCGCCAGGGCCGTGAAGGGCATGGAACTGGCAACGCCGCTCAGTTCCCGGCAGTACTGCTCGATGTCGTTTCGCATTCTGTGCACCCCTCTGCTGACGCGCCGGCATGACGTCCCGTCACGTCAATCGGAGACGACCGCCTCCGCGATCCGACCCGCCGCGTCCTCCGCGGCGGACATGACCCGGACGCCGTCGAAGTCGAAGTCGAAGGCCAGTTCACGCAGCCCGCGGCGCTCCATGGCCGTCCGGACCGCGCGCTGGCGACGGCGCGGGCAGTACAGCAGCAGGAAGCCGCCTCCGCCCGCGCCGGTGATCTTGCCGCCCAGGGCGCCCGCCGCGCGGGCCGCCGCGTAGATGTCGTCGATCTCCGTGGTCGACACGCCGCTCGACAGGCGCTTCTTCACCTGCCAGCCGCGGTCGAGCAACTCGCCGAAGAGGTCGAGGTCCTGCGCTGTCAGCGCCTCGCGCATCTCCGCCGCGAGCGCCTTCAGACGGTGGAGCGAGCGCAGCACGGCCGGCTTTGTCTCGGTGTTGGTCCGCTGCTCGGTCAGGATTCGCGACGAGTGGCGCGACGTACCGGTCGAGAAGAGCATCAAGCGCGCGCCGAGCGCGGCGATCACGTCGGCCGGCAGGTCGAGCGGCTCGACCCGCACCCCGTCGGCGGTGAACTCGATGGCGTTGAGCCCACCGCAGGCGCTCGCGTACTGGTCTTGCTTGCCGATCGGCATCTCGAGGCGCTCGATTTCGATCCGGCTGGCCAGGTCGGCCGCCGCATCAGGCGCCATGGGCGCCTCGAGGTAGCATGCCAGCGCCTGGGCCAGCGCGACCGCCATGGCGCTCGACGAGCCCAGCCCGGTCCCCGGCGGCACCTCCGACGCCAGCGTCAGGTCCACGCCGGACTCGCGCAGGCCGCGGTCGGCAAACCACTCGACCGCCGCCTTCGGCAGCACCAGCGGCTCGCTCACCTCCGGCACCCGGCCGCGCGGGAACGACTCCCACCGGCGGTAGTCGATCGAGTTGATCCGGATCCCGGCGTCGTCGGGGCGGCGCGCCGTCACGTACGCGTAGCGCGAGATCGTGGCGCTCACGACCAGACCACCGAACCGTCCGTAGTAGGCGGCCAGGTCGGTCCCACCTCCACCAAAGCTCACGCGTACCGGCGCGCGCACGATCACCATGGACGACCTCCGACCTCCG